>NZ_JBSGCE010000090.1:0-28337 GCF_053601695.1 Nonomuraea sp. NPDC004702 | reverse complement strand
CGGGCGTTACGGTGGGACACGAGGCCTCCGCGTCTGGTGCAGATTCGACACCTACACCACAGCGGAGGCCTCTCCATTGATCAAGCCCTGGCTGTCAACAACGCTCGTGGTCAATACAGCTAGCCGCGACATCGCCTGATGGCGTATCACTCAAACCCGCGCGGACTCCCGCTACTCGGGCGATTCACCAGCAGGATCTTGTCCAGCGTCGTGGTGTTCGTGTTCCCACTGATCGCGAGTCTGAACAGCTAAACAGAGCAGCCGACACACACGTCCACGAGGGCACCCGGATCCAGTCGGCGAGCCGACGAAGGTCTCGCTCGTCTCCACACGGCCATGTCCGGGCTCATGACCGGCCTCGCCTTCGGGCTCTTGCTTGGGACTCATGTTCGGGCCCCGGCTCGGGTTCGTCGTGGCCGGACTCGCGTCCGGGCTCGCGGGAGTCGTGCGCTGGCTCATCATCGGGCTCTACGAGGGCGAACATCATGCGTGGCAGCCCTTGTGCCTGGCGCGAGTCTGGCTGACCTTCCGGCATCAGCCGCGCTGGCGCCTCATGAACTTCCTCGACGACTCGCACCGGCTCGGGCTTTCGCGTGCCGTCGGCCCTGTCTTTCAATTCCGGCACGCGGCCCAATATGACCACCTCGCGGCTGAGACCTTGACGAGCCACTTGCCGCCCGACCCGCGGCGAGAGGATGGAAGGAGCCCTTTCAACCTCCTTGCCTGGGCCTCCTGAGCAGAACTGGTTTCGCGCCTATCGGCCCGGCTCAGCCGCCGAAAATCCGGGCTTCGCCGCGGGCCACAGGACTCACCTTCACCAGCCACCGATCCTGATCTGCGGGAATAGGATGAAGAGGCTTAGGAGGCGCGCTTCGCGTAATCGGCAAAACAACGCACATCTGAGATCTCTAAGTCATTAAAGATCAGGTCACCTTACCTGCGGAGATCTCGACCCGCGTAATGCCTGGGAATTCCGCAGAATGACCATGCGGGCATCGCACCTCGACGGGAAGCCTTATCAGGCCTGATCCAGCTGGATTTCAGCCAATGAACGCCAGTTCCACACGGTCTCCGGGCCGTCCTGGTTGACGATGTGGATACTCCGGATGGTAACGGTACGCTCCGGGAGGCGCTGTCCGAGAGCTTCGATGATGGGAGCCGCGGGGCCGTCAGCACAGCTGTACGCCACGGTGACATGCGGCGCCCATGCTGAGTGGGTGGGAGCGCCATCACGGCCGATGGCCGCCCGCGTGGCGAGCTTCGCCGCGTCAAGGAGAGGACGCAGACGCTCCGGCGGCCGTGCCTCGAGAACGACAGCCTCCGGGTGGTAGAGCACCCGCCCGAGCGTGACGATAATGGGTTCGATTCGCGCGAGTTGAGCTCTGGCCTCCCGCGCCATCACGTTTACCTGGTGGTCGGTGATTTCATGCGAGTAGCCAGCGACCAACGTGGTGAGGTGGATGAACTTCTGCGGCACCAGATCGAGGCCAGGCAGGCCAGCCAGCCGGTCATGAGCCTCTTGGACGATGGCCCGTGCTTCAGGGTCCTTCCCCAAAAGGACATGCCAGTAGAGCTTGCCCTGGCCCAACGGCAGCATGAGCGCTCGTCGTCTCTCCCAGCGGTTCACCATGCGCGTCGGTCGCGGGCTCACGCTTCCTCCTTGACAGGTGCGGGCAGAGCCTGAGCGGAATCGAACGTCTTGATCGGCTCGCGCGGCGTGGTCACCATATCCGAGGTCCGCGACGGAGGACAGGCCTATCGAGCGCCCATCCTCACCCTAGTCAGTGATCCCCGATAGCCGCTGCTGGGGCGGCGGGGACAGGACGGGAGCCGCCCGCTCGGCAGCGGCGTCCAGCTCTGGCCGCCCGGCGGCCGGCCTGGCCCGTACCCAGTCCGAGGCACCGACGGCGCGTCCTGCACGTGGGCCCGCGCATCACCCTTGACACCCCGACGTGGCCGACGCCGCGCCCTTCCAGTGCGCCTTGCCCCGGGCCGCTGTCACCATGGCCGGCGCCAGCAAACAGCGACGGCGGCCGTAACCCCTGCTCAGCGCGGACGTCAAGCATCTGCGCGACCCAGCTACCACCTCGCGCGATGACGCTCCCGGTCCCGGATGCCCAACCACGCGTCGGCTTCCATAAGTCGGCAGGAACCGGCCGGGCCCGCGCGTCATCCCATGGCTGGTTGAGTCACCAGTGGAAGCGTCTTGGGTGCCGCGCCATCACCTCGGCCTTCCGCCGCGCGATCTCGCCCGATACGCCAGGTACCCTCTCGCGTGGCGGCATCGCGCCGCGGTTCCTAATGAGTTCTGGGAGTAAGCCATCCGGCAGACTCCTCGGTGGATAGTGGCTGCCGGCAGGTGAGCACTTTCGGTTCCTGGACGTTGTTGAGTCCTGATGAGAGACCGTGCCCCTGCCGGTTGGCCGGGAGAGTTGATCGCTGATGGGATGTCGTGCCCGCCCGAACGCGGCGTGAGCACTGCTTCATTAGGTCGCCGATGGTTCTCCCGCAGGCTGCTGACCAGTGCAAACGAAGACATCGACGGGAGAACTCTCAGGCGGCCGAGGGCGACCGGTCCAGGCGCCGGCGCGATCTCACGTACCTTCTCATGTTGAGCCTAGAACAGGGTGACCTCCTCCTGCTCGGCGAACGAGAGGTACCCGCCTGAAGGCGGTCTGATTTCGATCAGGGGCCTGCCGCCCCGCCCGGAATCGGCGAGCCCTGACTGGTCCCGACACGTCGCGGGCCAGGGCCACATCCTCGCTGGTGAGGCCCTCGGCGATTCTTCCCCGTAACGCTCGCTTCCTGTGCCGGCGAACCGCGGGCGTCTCGAAACCCGCCTCGCCATCCACCCCGACGGCCTGCCCACGTGACAGCTCCGGAACAAGGCGTTGCGACGAGCGGGTGGCCGGCGACCACTCCTGGACGTCACCTACAACGCCGTCATGCTGGTCGCCGACTGGCCCGTCAAGGACCTCTATCCATCACGAACCTGCGCTTCAAGGACGTCCGGGTGGACGGCACGGGCACCTTGGTGCTCAGCGCCCGCGCCGCCGGCTCGGCCGCCTTCGAGAACGTGGACGCCCGCAACGTGGGCGCGGTCCCCGTGAACAATCGCGGCACCTTCCGCTTCACCCCGTCCGGCTCGGAGTTCGCGCTGACGGACGGCGGCGGCAACGACGGCTGGCTCGCTCCCTGGCTCTGGCCCAACACCCTCACCCGCACCGACCGCCCCCAGTCACCCCACCCCTGGAGAGCGCGAAGACACCGGCGGGGGATTTGACAGTGTGATTCTCGCGGCCATGATGGAGGAGCGTATTCGTCCCAGGAGCTGATCGACGTGACCGGAGACGGCGGAGCGCCCACCGTGCCGGGCGGCGATGAATGGCCTGCCGACCTCGATGTCGGGCTCCTGCTGGAGTCCGGCTGGCGTCCCACCGCCTTCCGCCAGTTCATCCTCAAGCTGCACAGCCGCTGCAATCTCGCATGCGATTACTGCTACATGTACGAGATGGCCGACCAGAGCTGGCGTCGCCAGCCGCGCAGCATGGCGAAGCCGATCATCGACCGCGTGGCCGCCCGCATCGCCGAACACGCCCAGGCTCACCAGCTGAAGAGCGTGGAGATCACCCTGCACGGCGGCGAGCCCCTGCTGGCTGGCATGCCACATGTCCGATACGCGGTGAACGCCCTCAGAGCGGCGCTCGGCGAGCGGACAGCCGCGGTCATCCAGGTGCAGACCAACGGCGTTTTGCTCAGCGAGGCGTTCTTGGACCTGCTCGCCGAGCTCGACGTGTCCGTGGGCGTCAGCCTCGACGGTGACGCCGACGGGCACGACCGCCACCGCCGGCGCTCTGACGGGGAGGGCAGCTACGAGCAGGTGCGCGCAGGACTGGGCCGGCTTACCTCCCCCGCCTATCGCCATTTGTTCTGCGGCCTGCTGTGCACGCTCGACCTGGCCAACGACCCTGTCGTCACCTACAAGGCCCTGCTGGAGTTCCAGCCGCCGACCGTCGACTTCCTGCTGCCACACGGCAACTGGGAGACTCCGCCGCCCGGCTGGTCGGCGACCGCGTCGCCCTATGGCGACTGGCTTGTCGCCGTCTTCGACTACTGGCGTTCGGTCCGGCCCAGGGCGACCCGGATCCGGCTGTTCAATGAGATCATCCGGCAGTTGTGCGGCGGCTCGTCCAGGAGCGAGTCGATCGGGCTGGCGCCCGTGGCCATGGTCGTGGTGGAGACGGACGGCGGCATCGAGCAGGTCGACACGCTCAAGTCCGCCTACGAGGGAGCGACCCGCACCCCTCTGCACGTGCTGCGGGACTCCTTTGACAGGGCCCTGCTCGAACCGGCCATCGTCGCCCGGCAGATCGGCCGTGACGCGATGTCGCGGACCTGCGCGTCCTGCGACATCGTGGGGATCTGCGGCGGCGGCCTCTACCCGCATCGGTATCGCGTGGGCACTGGTTTCCGCAATCCGTCCGTCTACAGCCGCGATCTGTACCGGCTGATCACGCACATCCGAGGCGCGCTCCATGAGGAGCTGGACGTGCTTCCCGAGTCGGCCCCGGCAGCGCCGCGCCCGTCCCCCGGCGGGAAGTGAACGCGGCGCCTGTCCGTCACACGGGCGGGGGATCGAAGTCCAGGTCGAGATGGCGGCCTTCGGCCGCCGCTCGCGCGTCCGGATGCTCCATGCCGCGCGTCTCGTGGTAGTAGCGCATCGTCTCCTCGCGCAAGGCGGCCGCCTCATCACCGTAGTCGGCCCTGGCCAGGTCAGCCGCGAGGTTGGCGGCACAGGCCAAGGTGGTGGGATGTTGCTCTCCCACCAAATGGCGCAGCTGCCGATGTGTGTCCCTGCCTAGCTGGCAGGCCGCTTCGAGCTCGCCGAGAGCGGCTAGATCGCTGGCGAGATTGACGGACACGGTCAGCGCGTAGTGGTGTCCACCGCCCACCTTGGCCCGTAGCCCGGCGATGACACGTTCGTTCAGCTCGCGGGCGCCGTCCAGGTCCCCGCGTACCCGTAGCAGGACCGCCACGTTGCTGGCGCAGCCGAAATAGTACGGATGGTCAGCTCCGTACACCTTCGGATAGCGCACCATGGCGTCCTGGGCCAGCTTGAATGCCCGGTCGATCAGGCCATTGACTCGGAACGCGTTGGCCAGACACAAGGCGGCGCCCAGCGTGCTCGGATGGTCGATGCCGTAGTTGCGCACGTAACGCGCGTGGACGGCGGCGGCGAGCTCGAGGGCTTCGGTGGCCTCGCCCACCCGAAGCCGGGCGATGGCGAGGTCCTTTTGGGTGAGAAGGATGCGTGGATGATCACGGCCGAGTACCTCCTGACCGTAGGCCAGCGCCTCCTCGCCGATGTCGCAGGCCTCGGCGTAGTCTCCGCAGAGGCGGGTCATGCGGCTCAGGCTGGCCCACAGGTTCAGGACCGTGCCCCGGCTCACGGCCGCCTCGGCCAGTTGCGCCGCCCTGAGCGCCTCCTCCAACAGTGCCCTGGCGCCGCGGTAGTCGCTGTTGAGCCCCAGGTCGAGTGCCAGGTTGTTGACCGCCATGAGCGTACGCTGGTTGTCGGGGCCGAGGACGGCCCGGTGCAGGCTCACAGATTCGGTGTCGTGCTCGCGCGCCTCGACGAACAAGCCGCGGCCGCGCAGGTCGGCGCCGATGCCGTTGCGCAGGACCAGGGTGTCGCGATGATCGTCGCCGACCACCTCCCGCATGGCGGCGAGCGTGGCGGTGTCCAGGTGATAAGCCTCGTCGTAACGGCCCAGGAAGCGGAGCAGGTCGCCCTTGACGCGCCGCGCCCGCAGTACGCTCACGTCCTGCTGGCCGGAGTCGGTGGTCCACCGCTCCAGGAAGCTGTCGACGTGCGTGCGCGCGACGTTGTGGTTGCCGGAGGCCATCAGGTATTCGAGGATCCGCAGCGCGAACTCCCGCACATCCTCTCGCTGACTGTCGGCCAGCCTGGTCGGCGCGACATGGGCGAGCAGGGCGTCGAAGCGGGTCCAGTTCGCGGGGTCGCCGGCGTCGCTGGGCGCCGCTCCGGCCAGCAGGGAGTGCACCTCGGTTCGGATCTGGTCTTGGGCGTCGGCGGTCAGGCCCTCTCTCAGCAGCGCCTGGATGAGCCGGTGGACCTGGATCGTGCGCTCGCCGGTGACCGTGCCCTCCCCTGGCTCGGCCTCGATGCGGACTAGCGCGTACTTTCCCAGTTGCTTGATCGCCTTGCTCAGCCGGAGCGGGTCGGCGAGCAACTCGGTCATGACCGGCCGCACTGGCCCCTTGACCGGGCGGAACACCCCTCGGGGGATGGGTTCGGGCCCGAAAAAGGCCCAGCAGCGCAGCAGCTCCATGGCTTCGGGCAGGTGCTGCTGGAGCGTGCTGACCGACAGCTCCCAAGCCGCGGACATCGACAAGGGATACTCGGCGGGCTTGCCCTCGTTCAGCAGGCTCGCGGTGCGCTCCTTGAGCAGGCGCAGGTACTCCTCCGGCGACATGCCTGTCTCGCTCTGCAGCGCGGCCGACTGCTCCAGCGCCAGCGGAAGGTCCCCGAGGGCCTCAGCGAGCCGTTCCGCGTCGACGTCGCTGATCGAGCGGCGCATTCGCCGGCCGAGGAACTGCATGCTCTCCTCGCGGCTGAACACGTCGACGGCCACCGTGCCGACCACGCCTTCCCAACGGGGGTTGCGCGAGGTGATGAGCACGTGTCCCGGACCGGGAGGGATGTTCGGCCGGAGCGCTTCGGGATCATCGGCGTTGTCGAAGATCAGCAGCCACTGCTTGTACGGTTCCCCGCTGCGCAATCTGTCGATCACGGCGTCCGCGGCGTCCTCCGTGCTGGTCATGGCGGATCCAGGCACGCCCAGCCGCGGCGCGAGCTGCGCCAGGTTCGATCGCACGAGGCCCGGCTGGTCCGCGGGGATCCACCAGACGAGGTCGTACTGGTCGCGGTAGCGGTAGGCGTACTCGATGGCCATCTGGGTCTTGCCGACACCGCCCAGGCCGTGCAGGGCGCGCGGCCCTTGCGGCAGGTCGGGGGCGTGTGCCACCACCGCGGTGACCTGGCCGACGATCGCGTTGCGCAGCCTGTCCAGCAGCTCTTCGCGCCCGGTGAAATTCTGGTTCCGCGGCGGGACCTTCCAGACCGCGGGATACGGGCCCGTGGTTCCCCACGCCACCGCCTCTGGTGAATCTGTCACGCGTTTTCGCCTCCCGTCTGCGAGCCCCAGTGGGGGAATACCACACTGGTAAGGGAAAGGTGGAGATGGTCGACATTACGCTAATTAGCATACAGGTTTCACACACGCCGGTCATTACGCTCAGCCCTGTTGATGCTTTCCGAAACGCTACATGAGAGCGACGATAATGGCAGAAAGCAGACAATACCTTCCAGAGTGGCATTCCCCCGAGACTCCAACGCGCGATTAAGAAGATTATTCATGTTCGACGTGGCGGCTACAGATCGAAATGCGGGCCGCCAAGGTAGCCCGATGTCGCCTGATCGCTCCCCTCGGACCCGACCAACGCGCGGTAGGAGCTGATCGAACCCCCGCCTTGGGCGGCCGAGCTCAGGATGCGCGTAATGGTCTTGCCCATCTCGGTCTCCACGCTTGAGGGGAAAACCGGATGCTCGACTGAGCAGCGGTGCGGTGGTCTCTCAGAAGCCGCGCCACCCGAAGGCGTCACAAGCGGCACAGCTATCGGCCCGGATGCTCTTCACACGCGCTTAGTCCATCAGCGCCTTCGCGGCGTTCGGAAGTGAGGCTTTTCATCTCCTTCGCGGCAAGGCACTGGTCACAGCCTGATCGCGAGCTCGGCGACCGCTCGACGACGCAAGAAACCCCCATAGACGGATTGATCATCACAACCAGGTCCGCCACAACCAGGGGCCCGGATGCTGTTTACCGTGCCGCCGTCGATTTGTCGCGTTCAACGCTGAACTACATCGCCACGGTGAACCGTCGGCATCGTAAGGCGATCAAGTCGGCCTGGCGGCTGCTCCACCCGGACGCGGGCCCCGTCGGCGCGGGTTCACCTGCGCCAGGGCGAGACGTTGGCCGACCCCGGCGCCGGCTTCGGACCATCGCGACCGCCTGGCGGTAGGTGAAGGAGACCGTGACGCTGCTGGCGGCGCGTCCACCCGAGATCGGGCAGACGCCGCGAAAGGCTCCACCGGAAGGGCCTGCGCTACCTCGTGCTGAACGGCACCCTGCTCGGCACCGACCAGGTCGCCGCCGACCGGCCGTGCTACTCCGGCACGCGGCACGGGCACGGGATGAACATTCGGGTGATCGCCGCACCGGACGGGGCGATCCTGTACCTCGGGGACGCCACCGGGCAAGGCGCACGATCTCACCGATGCCCGGATCTGGGGCACCCAGAGGGAACTGGAACAGGCCGGGGGCACCGTCTTGGCGGCCAAGGGCTACCAGGGGGCCGGTGCTCCGGTCATCACGACCTACAAGGTCAGGGATAAGCCTGCCTTGCAGAAGGGGACCAACCGATCACACGCCCACCTTCGCGGTCCAGGCGAACGCGCCAATGCCCAGCTCAAGACCTGGCGCACCCCGCGGAGCTCCCCGCTACCGACTCAAGGCCGGGCATCTTCCCAAGGCCATGGCTCTTCCGCGGAACTACGAAGTCGCTCAAAGATGAGGAGAGATCAGTGGGCTGTCCGGACCGCCGATGTCTCGGTAGCCACGTCGGCCTCTGCCACGACGACCTCGATCAGACGCGCCACCTGTTCCAGACGTACCGGCTCGGGTCGGATTTCTCGCCGCGAGCAGTCCCACGGGTGTCATCCGTTTGGGAAGCTAGCTGCCGCGGGTATCCGCCATGCCTCTGATTGTGGTGGACACCTCCAACAGCCGCTCAGGCTGCCGTCATGGTCTTCCGGGCGGTCAGGGCAGCCGTGCGCGCCATGACGTAGAAGCCTGATGTAACACGATGTTTGACTGTCTGCGAGCGTTCTCTATGACGACTTAGGCCGGGACATGTTCTCTCTCGCGCCGCGAATCAATGTTGTGAGTGAATTAATTGTATCCTCAGCGGGAAATCCTTGTAGCTCCAAACTCTCCACCATGTAAGGTAGGTAGCTGGCGCTCACGCCACCATCAACACGCAGAATCGATCCATTCTGAAATGGCGCGTCAATCAAGAACGCGACGGCCTTCGCCACATCGTCAGGCGTTCCGGTCGCCCGAGAAGGCGTCAAGGCGTTTCCGAGTGACACGATGCCGCCAGCAGCTGCCTCGGTATTGGGCGGTATCCAGCCCGGCGCGATGCCATTCACGCGAATCCCTGTCGATGAGCCCAGTGAGTTGGCGAGAGACTTAGTCAGGTTGTCTACCGCCGCCTTGCTGGCATTGTAAGAAATTGTGGCGAAGGCTCCTTCTTGTCCAGCGACACTGGTCACATTGACGATGACCCCGCCGGGCCTCACATGTTCTTTGAGTCCTAGGCAGATGGCGGCAATGGAAGTGACATTGTATTGCAAAACACGATTGAATTCCGTGAACGAGAAATCAGTGCTCTCGTTCCGCAGAGACCCATTGTCGGTAAAGGCGATGGTGCTGGCACAGTTCACTATTACGTCGAAAACTTCAGATTCCAGACGCGAGATCAGCTCAGCAATGCTGGTCTCTGAGGCGAAGTCAACGGACTCAAAGCTAACCCGGGTGAATTCATTGTGCGCGGCATCAAACTGCTCGCGCTCTTCTCCGCCTGCCTCATATTTTCCCTCTGTGGTTGCGAAGACTTTGAAGCTAGACCGCAGCAGGCTTTCGCAGATTCCTACCGCGATAGCACTGGAACCCATCCCCGTCACAAGCGCGGTTCTACTCATGTTAGGTCTCCTAGCGGTTGTTGCATGCGCCAAGCGCTTAGTTGATAGACGTCAAGCTCCATGATGCATATATCGTGCATTACTGAGTCAGGCCGGGATCATTTTGCCGCGAATGACCGCGACATGGCGCCATCCACTCTCGGAACAGACTACCCCTTGAGGAGAAACGTCAGTCAACCCTGGAGCGCGGCCTTCCGGGCCGGCCGCAGACGAGAGGGATGACTAATGAACAAGGTTTCGATACGGCATTGACGCGGGCTCCGCATGCGATAAACATGTGCCCGCAGGGCTATGGGTGCGGACGCGTGAGGTGCCAGTGCCCAGCAGATTCCGGACAGTCTAGTACATCAGCTGAGCTAAGTCTGGAATAAGGAGGCACGTGACGAGGCGTCGCGGTAGTTCTCGCGGAGTTCAGAGAATAAGGCATCCGCGTCGTGTTGGAGCAGCGATCAGATAGTCGCGTCGGTGGCGCGCAGGTTTGACATCGACCTCCAGCGTCTTGGCGACATGCCTGGTGAAGCGAGGAGTTCACGAGATGGCGCGAGAGATCCGTTCGGCAATCCTATGGCTCTCAACCACGGCCGCGGCCGCGACCTCGCATTGTTGCGGGTTCTCCAGCGAGCGCAGCACGTGCTTGACGACACCTGAGAAGCCACGGCGCACGAGGATGTCGTCCCAGCTTCCAAAGGACCGTACCTCAGTGCTCCCAGGGCGCCGCAGCAGCGCGATGTCAAGGTCATCAACGCTTGCTGAGGTGTTACCACCGGTAAGGAATAGCCGCTCGAAGTCTTGCCCGGCGTCACGAGCCATCGAGACCTGGGCGAACCGGTTCGGCGCGCCGAAGACCACGGAAGCCGCCAGCAGTTTCCCTTCCTTGGTGATGACCGCTGGATGCGTCTCCTGCTCGGCCGTCAACTTCCCGGCCCACACCGCCAGGTCAATTACGTGGATCAGATCGTCGTATACAGTCTCCCGCGCGGTCTTGTCCTGCGGTGACTTTCGGTGTTTCTCCACCACAATCATCGTAGGAACGGGCACTGCCTCGATCGCGGCACGGACCATCGGCGCGAAGCGACGATTGAAGCCTACAGCTAGTAGGAGCCCTCGGTCAGCGGCTTCAGCGCTGAGGCGCTCTACCTCGGCCAGGTCCTCAGAGAGGGGTTTGTCGACGTAGACATGCACGCCCGCGGCGAGGCACTGCCCGACTATTTCCGCGTGCGCGGTGGTGGAAGCGTGCACGAACACGATATCGAGCTGCCGTGCGAGGACCTCGTCAAGGGTGTCGCACACTGTCGCCAACCGGTATCGATGAGCCAGAATCTCAGCCTTCGCCCTAGTACGGCTGGTAATAGCTGCGACCTCGACGTCAGGATCGGATGCGAGCAGGGGCAGATACACCCTCCGCGCGATGTCGCCAGTGCCGACGATCCCGACTCTACGCCGCCTAACTCCCGTGATCATCGAATCGTCCATCCACCATCAATCACAATCGTTTCGCCGGTAATCAGGGAGCTGGCTTCCGAGGCCAGGAACAGCACCGCGCCAGCGACATCGATCGGCTCGCCGATTCGGTGCAGGGCGGCGATACGCTCGATGATCTCGGCCTTCTTGATCGGGGAAGCGACGTGTTTTTGGAGGCTGCGGGTGTTGATGAAGGTCGGCGCGACGGCGTTCACTCGTATGTTGTGCTGCCCCCACTCAAGGGCAAGGCATTTGGTCAGGTGAGAGACGGCGGCCTTGGACATGCAATATATCGCCTCTCCTGGCAGGGCTACGAGACCGGCCTGCGAACCGATGTTTACGATTCTTCCACGTTTCTGATCGATCATGTGTCGACCGACAGCCTGACTGGTGAAGAAGGTGCCCTTGAGGTTCACTGCCAGGATGAGATCGAAATCCTCCTCGCGGACATATTCGGCGAAATTTCCAGGACCTCGTCCAGCATTGTTGATAAGAATATCGATCCGCCCGAAATGGTCTACGGCAGCATCGACCGAGGCACGAACCTGGTCGAGCTTCGTCACGTCCATCTGCAAGGGTAGCGCCCTACGGCCGAGGGCCTGGATCTCGGCAACCACTCCGTTGTCAGCTTCCCGGTCGCGTAGGCCGACCACGATATCGGCTCCGGCATTCGCCAAAGTCAGGGCGATAGAGCGACCTATGCCGCGAGCGGCACCCGTGACGAGCGCTATCTGCCCTGCGACCTCAAATCGCGGAAAATCCGCCACTTCTTCCTCCTCGGCGAGGCGAACGGGTCCGTTCAGCCACAGATAGGCGGCCGGCGGGCCCGCGGACCGCAGACTAGCGGAAACCACACTCGCGGACGATCGCCGCGACGTCTACATAACCTGTGGCGCTCAATCACGGGAATCTGCCGTGTACCTGTTCGCCTACAAGGCCCAGGCCCAGGCCCCGGCCGTCCGCCGTGATGCGATAGTGCCGCCAGTGGCGATTGACGCCCCCCACAGGGGGGACCTACGGTCCAGAAAGAGGGCGCGGTTCGCTCTTGCCGGATGGCTTGGCGGCGGAAGGGTGACACAGAAGCTGTCGTACGTGTTCGCAAGGAGCTCTTGTTAAGACCTCACGAAACGTACCCCGGCGAGATTCGCGCCCGCGCGGCTGTGGGTTTCGGTGACAGGAGGTCTGCCCAGGTCCACAACGACATCCCTCAGGAGATTCATCGGTGCCGCGGCCACAGTCAGCTCCAGAGCCACCGCCTCGCGCGCGGGTGGAGCCCCACGATGTCATTGATCAGCCGATCGAGGTGGCCGCGTCGGAGGGGCTACCCGCACGTGGAGTAGAGGTTCGGGTTCTACGGCGATGGGAGAGCGGTGGCCATGCCGATGCCGACTATCAGGACCGCTTGTCCGGCCGCCTGAGGCCGGCCCGGTTCAGCTCGGCTTTACCACCGACTACACGCCACAAACAGGGGATGATCGCATGAACCGCCGTGACGCTCTGCGCGGTGCTGCGCGATGGGGCGCCGCAGCGTTGATCGCTCCGGGACCGCTGGCCACCGCTGGACAGCAGGCGCGGGAGCCGATCCGCCGAAGCGAGGAAACCGGCCTCGGGTCGAGCGGCCTCGCGCATCTGCAACGCGTCATCACCGACTACGGCCTTCACTACGCCCGCTTCAGCGCCGACGAGCTGTGGGGAGCCGCTCTCGGGGATCGCCGTCATGTCGCCACGCTACTCCAGCACCGCACGACGCTGAAGCAGCGGCGCGAGCTGTACGTCGCCGCTGCCTGGCTGTCGCTTGTGCTGGCGTGGGCGGCAGGCGATCGCGGCCAGGTGCGGGCATCGCTGGCGTATGCGGCGGATGCTCGTCACCATGGGGACGAGGCCAAGCACTCTGAGGTGGTCGCGTGGGCGTGGGATGTCGAGGCGACGACGTGGCTGTACGACGACCATCCGGACGAGGCACTCCGTGCCGCGCGGCATGGCATCGCCGTGGCGCCGGCCGGAACCGCGGCGCGGACGCGCTTGACGGGGCAGGTGGCGCGGGCGCACGCCCGCCTGGGGCACGCGGGTCCGGCATCGGAGATGTTGACGGTGCTGCGTGGCCATGCCGAGCGGCACGCGGTGCATGCGGCGGGTCTGTTCAGCGCCGATGCGGTGCGAGTGTGGTCGGTGGCCGCGACGTCCTGCTTGTGGCTGGGGGATGCTAGGCAGGCCCGCGACTTCGCGTCGCGGGCGATGGAGGTGTACGAGCAGGATCCGAGCATGTCGCCGACCCGACGAGCGATCACCGCGCTCGACCTCGGCATCGCCTCCGCTCAGCTCGGCGATCCCGAGCAGGCGGTGTGTCACGGCTTGAACGCGCTCGCGACGCCGCGTCCCGCCGCGGCGATAGTGACGCGCTGTCACGCTCTCCAGTCGATGCTTGAGCGGAACCATCCCGGGGCCGCGATCGTGGGGCGATTTCGGCGGAGCGTGGCGGAGCTTTCCGGAGGATGAGCGTCCGCAGCATGACGTGCTCGTCCATGAGCCTGGGCCGGGCGCATCGATAGAGGATCGTAAGGCTCAAGCCACCTGGCGGATCGCCGCTCGCCGCCTCTGGACACAGACGGCGATACTCCCGCCGACATGACGAGAAGACCTCATAAGGACGCCGGTCCGCCAGGACGGCCCGTTCGATGACCTCGGCCAACTCCGCGCCCCGCTGCGCACCGCCAGCACGCCTGAGCTGGCCGGCATCCTCACCGATGCCGACGACGCGTACCGACCCATGCGCCCACCCGCGCCTCCTCGACCAAGCGCCTCCTCCCATCGCCGCCGATGTGACGGATGTGAGGTTGCTCGGCGCGCTCGGGCACCTACGGCATGCTCACGCGCGGCGTCGGCGGCCTGCTCATCGGGACAGGCAGGTCGTGTGTGATCGTTGATGGGCCGCGCTCGGCCTGCTGCTCCAGCTCGCCCGGCAGAGCCGGTTCGCCTTCGCCGGCGTGGAGGCGGTGCTGGTTTCCTACTTCCACCCTGACCACAGCGCCGACGTCACTCCCTGTCCGGAAGGTGCGATGGAGAGCCCGCCAGCGGCCAGGCCGCAGGCTGCTCGCCGCGAACTCGACGATGATCCAACGGTTCGTCGCGTTCACGCCCTTCCGCATGCGCCACCTCGACGCCCGCACGCTCGCCCACCCCGTTGGCGGGCGGAAGGGGAGCTGACGGTGAACTCGCCGACCTCGTCATCCACCCAACCCTCGCGGTTCACCACGAGCGCGGCGACGAAATCGACACCGCCATCGGGTTGGACCTCGATACCCGGGGCGGTGGCATCTGGTAAACCGGCGCCACTGCCCTGTTCGACGGGCGCCTCGAGGCCGTGGTGGCGCCGCCGCCCCGGCCGGCTGTGATGGTCGCCCACGCCCATGGCATCGGACACCACGCCGTGGTGCGACGGGCGGCGGCCCGCCACTGGTACCCCCACACGGATGCGGTCCAGCTTCGCCGCCATGCTCCTGCCGATGTGCGTGGTCGTGGGGCACTACGACGCCACGTCCGCCTCCGCGCGTCGCCGCGTCGCCGCGTCGCTCAAACGGTCCGGCTGCGACGGCAGCCTCACGCCCGCGCTCACGAGGCCACAGTCGTGATCGCTAGGACCGGCCTGCGACTGGCGTTCGAGCGCGTCGACTACTCCGTGGTGAGGTCGTCCCCGACGATATGTAGTCCGGCCCGCGTTGATTGGTCACGCGGGCTGAGCGTGCTCGTGGAACTTCCTGGCCGGATGGTGAAACGCGATCATGCTGGAGCTGCTTCTAGTCGTTCATGCTAGCTGTGTCCATCCCGTCCGTCCCCAGGCTGATGTGATCAGCTAGCGGAGCGGCGCGGGCGAGCCCAAACCCTGGTTTCGTTGATCGCTTCCTTGGAGCGCAGTGCCGTCGCGAGATCCAAATCGACCAGGTTGGCGATGGCCGCGAGATGCTGTAGCACACCAATGAGCTCGCCTGCCAAGTCCGAGCGCCCAGCGGGCGCTGCCCGCCACGTGAGTGCCTCAGCGCATACGTTACCGACCCGCGCCGAGAGAAGGAGGCAGTGCTCGATGAGCGTCCCGGACAGCAGGCGCTCATTCGTCATCGAAGCGACGCGGTGCTGAAGGTCCGCCAAGGTCATCGCGGTCGCGTCCACGCCGTTTGATCCAGTCTGGCCGAGGCCTTGGGGGTCACGGAGTGCCGCGGTCAGATCGGTGTCGCCGCGATTGGCGATGGACAGGCCACAGATGAGGACGTCAGCGAGTTCGTGGGCAAGGCTGCCGATCGTGCTCGCGGGATCCACCGGTAGGGCCTCATGCTTACGGACGGCCTTACAAACTTCGCCTGCCTCTTCGCTGAGCTTCAGGCACTGCTCGATGAGAGAGCTGTCGTCGAAGTGGCGCTCCCGCTCCATGTCAGAGACATAGCGTTGCAATTGCGCGAAAGTGGGACATTGGGGGAGTGGGTTCATGGTGGTCCAGAAGTGACGCTCGATGGATAGCGGCCGCTCACGCTAGCAGGGCCGTGCTCTGCCTCTCAGGTGAATCCGCACGTCGCTCCCCGAAAAGAAGCTCGGGCGCCTGGCCGGCCCGCGCGCAGGCGCTCATGAGTGGTCATGGCTGCCGCTCGAGCCGACGGCGTCGCTCAACCTGCCCTTGACGTGTCACCACGCGCCGCGCACGTGTGGTCGTCTTCGATCCCAGCTCCAGGTGCCCATCACACGGCCCCCGGCAAGGACGGTCGGTGACACCTCGCCGATCTACTCGAATATCCATCGCAGGCGGTCACGCAGGCACCGGTGAGAAGAACGCCCGCAACGCCACGTCCTCATGAACGCGGCAGGCGAACCCCGTGGCGCGATCGTCATTTGAGCGCGATGGTGAACTCATGGAACTTGATGGCGCTCGCAGAATCAGGAACGACGAGCCCCGCGAAAGGCGCTCGAGGGAGCCGTACCCGTCTGTACCGCCAGCGGCCTCGCCGTCTCAGAAACCAAGCTGTCCACAGCCCCGGCAGCGTTGTCGAAGGTCACGGTCACGACCGACGAAAGGGTCGCCGACGCCGCGAACCCTGTCACGTCGCCCCGACTCCCTTGCCTTCGAGAAGCAGGACCCACCGCTGATGCCATCTACGACATGAGCAAGAGCGATCTCACACTCGACCGTCGCCAAGTAGTGAAGGCCCTGACCGTGACGGTCGGGATTCCGCTCGTCGACCCGATCCAGCGCTGGCTGACACCGACAGGGCCGGCGCGGGCCGCGGCAGGGCCGGGCAGGATCGGCATGGACGAGGTCGCCCACCTTGAACAGTCCACGAACGCCTTCCGGACGTGGGATGACCAGTACGGCGGCGGCCTGGCTCGGAAAGCCGTGATCGGACAGCTCAATAAGGTCGCCGATTTGGCGCGTGACAACCACCCGCACGAGATTAGCGTGCGCCTGTTCGCCGTGATAGCGCAGCTTGCCAAGATCGCCGCCACGATGTCTTGGGACTGCGGCATGCAGACGGCCGCGCAGACGTACTACGTCATGTCGCTGCGGGCATCCAGGTCCGCTGGCGAGAGGCCCTTCGGGGCGAGTGTCCTAGCGTCCATGGCCCGGCAACTCCTCTACCTGGACCAGCCTCAGGACGCGCTGGCCCTCACCCGGCTCGCCCTCGACGGCGTGAAGTCGACAGCCACACCACGACTACGGGCGATGCTGCACACCCGTGAGGCGTGGTCGTACGCGAAGATGGGCCGGCCGGAGTCGTTCAAACGGGCGACCGGCGAAGCCGAGCAGGCGTTCACCGAGATCAGTCCCGGCGACCCTGACCCGGAATGGATCAGATACTTCGTTGAAGCCGAGCTGGCCGGAGTGACCGGCGGCCGGTACCTGGAGCTGTCCCAACGGGACAGCGGATTCGCGGGCGAGGCCCTCACCCACATCCAGCGCGCGATCGAGCTGCGCGAAGGGTCAAGCATGCGCAGCCTGGCGCTCGACCAGGTGGGGCTCGCGTACGCGCACCTGATCAGCGGAGACCTCGACCAGGCCGTAACCGTGGGCGGCGAGGCGGCTGACACGGCAGAACAGGTCCAATCCGACCGAGTACGGGTACAGCTGCGCGAGTTCTACAGGGAGATCGTGACTCGCCGAGACCCCGTTGTGGCGTCGCTACGTCAGCGCATCCGGGAACAATTGGCACGCTAGATCTCTACCTCATGGAATGGGCCCTCGAATGCGTATCGGCGTGACCGGCCACATGAACCTCACGTCGAAGGCGGCTCGCCTCGTCTTCGACGCGATCCGAGCGCGCCTCGCCGCCGTGGATGACGGCGAGCTGGTGGGAGTGTCCTGCATCGCCCGCGGGGCTGACTCTCTGTTCGCTGACGCGGTGCTCGCTGCTGGCGGCGCGCTGGAGGTGGTGTTGCCGTCCCGCGATTACCGGGAGGCGAAGGTGACGTCGGACCACGCCGCTCAGTTCGACCAGCTCATGGCGGCGGCGAAGAGCGTCCGGGTCATGAACTTCGATCACGCCAGCCGGGAAGCCTACGAGGCGGCGAATGAGGCCATGTTGTCGTCAGTGGGCGAGCTGATGGCCGTGTGGGACGGACAGCCCGGCACCGGATCCGGCGGTACGGCGGAGGTTGTGGCGGCGGCGCGGGAACGCCGCGTCCCGGTGACGATTATCTGGCCGAAGGGGGCGGCACGCGGGTAGCGCCTCGTCCGGAACCGACCGAGGGAGGCGATGGTCGCCGCGAACAGCGTACGGAGCCTTCTCCAACCTGCTTGCCCGGCTCGGCTGACAGGACTGATACCGCATGTACCAGCCCGGCTTAGCCGCCGGACGCCCAGGCCTCGGCATAGGCCGCGGGGCCCATCTTCACCAGCCGCCGCTCCCAGCCTGCGAAGGGCTCAATCATGCGATATCCACCTCACGGCCGCTCAAATACTGTCCGGCAGCGCGCCTCGGCCGTTGAGCCACATTTGAACCTGTAGCAGCCCGATCAGAGTCCCGGACGTCCAAATCTCCCCGCGAGCCATCATGCTCCGAACTTCCGCTATCGGAACCCACTGGATCCGGTCGGCCTCTACCTCGCCCTCAGGCGCGCCCATCCATTCAGCCCCGCGCGCCACGAACAACAGGTGTTCAGCATCCACCATGCCAGCCATCGGTTGGTAGCTCACCAGGGGCTCGACATTCTTCGGACGGTACCCGGTCTCCTCCTCAACTTCCCGTACGGCGGTGTCCATGGGATCTTCACCGGCTTCCACGAGCCCGCCAGGCAGTTCCCATCCCCACCGGTCGGCCACGAACCGATGTCGCCATATCAGCAGAGCCCGATCCTCCTCATCGAGCACGACGGTGATGGCGGCCCGATCCAGATGCACCACGTGGTGCTCGAACCGTTGCCCGCCAGGGATCTCGATGTCGGCTAGCCCAAGGCGAATCCATCGATTGTCATAGACCAGCCGTTCCCCGTGCACGATCCAGCGTGTTAGCTCAGACTCAGCACCCACACGGCGAAGGTATCGGGTTACTGTCCCCTCGGTACATGGCTGTCAGCCGAGACGGTATGTCATGTGAGCAGCACTTCACCGAAGCGACTGGCCGCGCGTTCGCCGCCGCACGCGTGCGTACGCTCGCATACGTGGTGCAAGCGCGCTGGCACGGCGGAGCGGAGACGCGAACGGCGGAAACCGGGAGGGCGCGTCGTCCATCTGCCGTGGGCCGACGGAGAAGCGCATGATCGTCTCAAGGAACCGGACTGCTGGAACGCGGCCTGACTGGGACCAACACCGCAAGCGTCGCGGGGTGCCGTGACCAGGCGTCCTGCCCACGACGGTCGTTCACTGAGCAGGTGCGGCGGATTCCCGCGCGGTCGCGGCTGCCGGTGCGATCCTGGCCGGTGGTGCCGCTGTGGGTGACGGGGGAGGAACGGTGATTCCATCGGCGCGCGATCACGCGCTGTCCTGGCCGATCGTGTCCGTCGCCTTCACCGGGCACGTGCCTCGGGTGTCGCTCGCTCAGCCGGAGGGGGCCCCGTACTGGGTATTGACGCAATCCGCCGTGGCTCTCCTGGCTGGGTGCTGGAGGAGGCTACCGGTTTCTGTGCGACGGCGGCGGTGGATCGCTGGCAGACCGGCTTCGTGAACCTGCCCGGCGACCAGAGCCCGCTCGGCCAGGTCGAGAGCCGCGCCATCGCCGCCGTCACCAGCTGGCTCAACCAGCGTGATGCCGCCTGGCGGGGGTAGGCGGCTTCGTCGCCAGGCGGCACGCGCACCATCTTCGAAGCCGCCGTCCGCGCCGCGTCGCCACGGGCCACACTGACCGTCGGCCACTTCCACGTCGTGCGGCTGACCGACCAGGCCCGCGAACAGCACGGACATGAAGGTAACCGCGAGCGGGGAACCGCGCGACGGGCTGACCCGTTCCGCGGCCCGGACGCACGGCGCTCAGCTGGCCCCGATGGTCGATGACCACGGGCCCAGCCCGCACGGGTGGGCCGGCCGATCTTGGCCGCCTGGAACGCCAAGAGGATCCGCTGAACCTGCTCGCCCTGGCCGCGCCCACACGGACCGTGCGGTGATCACCTATCGGCCATGCCTCCCCCGTGACCGCTGCGCCGCGTGCGGCCTGCCCGAACTCGAACGTCTGGCCGCCACGATCGCGACCCGGCGGCCGAGATCTGGCTTCATCCCGACCGGCATCACCAACGCCGGCTCCGAAGGCACCCAACCATGTCATCGAAACCGTCGCCCGCGACGCCTACGGCTTCGGCGAGCATCAACGGCAGCGCGTCCACTACCGCCGGACCGCGGATGCTCCCCCGCTTGACTTCGAAGAGCCGGCATCACCCGCCCGTGTCGGATCTCGTCACCGTCTGTCCTGTGATCGTGCGACCAGAGGCAGCGGGCGCATCATCTCCAAGGCGCCGGGATGAGAACGCCATAAGCACAGGGACTTGCGACATCCCGAGAGCGCGGACTCCTCACTCCGTGCTCTCCACGAATCGAGCCCTGCGCCTTAGCCTGAGATGACCGGCCGACAGGAAGGGTGCAGGGCCATGGGCGACGGTACCGATGATCCCGGCACGACGGTCTTGACCGTGGGGCAGAGAATCCGGCTTTGGCGCAAGCGCCGGGGCATGAGCCGCGACACGCTGGCCGGCCTGGTGGGCAGGTCTCCCTCCTGGCTCAAGCAGGTGGAGTACGGGAATCCGCAGGCAGAGCCACTTCTGTCGTTGTTGCCCCGGCTCGCCGAGGCGCTGCATGTTCGTGACCTGGTGGAATTGACCGGCGACCAGGCCATGCCGATCAGGATGTTCAGCGGCCCTAGCCATTGCGCTCTGGGAGATGTGAAGCGCGCCTTCAACCTCAACCCGCTGCTGCAGCAGACGCGGGGACCGGCGCAGTCCTTGGACGCGCTGCGAGGACGACTCGACTCCGCGTGGCGGACGCGGCACGCCTCGCCGGATCATCGGACGGCGCTTGGGAAGATCTTGCCGGACCTGCTGCGTGACGGGCAGTACGCCGCCGGCATGTACGAAGGCGTCGAACAGCGCCGGGCCAAGGCGCTCCTGGCAGAGGTCTATGGCCTCACGCAGATGTTCGTGGCCTATCAGCCTGCGGCCGACCTGCTGTGGCGCGTCGCCGATCGGGCGCTCCTGGCCGCCCGGGAGGCGGAAGACCCCATGGCGTTGGCCTGTGCCATCTGGTTCTACGCTCAGGCTCACCGCGACAACGGCGACTACGAGGCGGCCTACGCCATCAACGAAGTGGGCATGTCGGCCATCCAGCCCCACATGGAGAACCCAAGCGTTGACTTGCTGGCCATGTGGGGCGCGCTTTCGTTCGAGCTGGCCTACACCGCGGCGCGAAGCGGAGAGACCGAGGCTGCGTGGCGGCATTGGAGCGATGCTCAACGCGTTGCTGAGCGGCTACCCGCGGACTACTACCAGCCGTGGACGTCCTTCTCGCGCGTCATTATGAAGGCTCATGCCGTGACCGTCGCTGTGGAGCTCCATCAGGGTGAGGAGGCTGCACGGCACGCTGACAACGGTGAGGGAATTCCGATTCCCTCAAGGCCCCGTCGGGGCCGGCATCTTATCGAGGTCGCGCGGGCGCATCAGCTCGGACGCGACTTCGACGCCGTGCTTGGCACGCTGCGGCTCGCGCATCAGGCCGCGCCGGAGACGATCAGATATAACGGGTTCGCCAAATGTATGGCGCTTGAACTGGTGGAGATCGGGCCATCATATCTGCGCGCCCAGGCGCATCAGTTGGCGGACCACATTGGCCTGTTGGTCTGACCTGGAGTTGCCCCGGTTCGATAGACACATCAGGGCTTGCGACTACGCGGCGGCGTAGTCGAGGGCTTGGGCGTTCTTGAGCGTGTGTCGACGTTCGTATTCGGCCGGGCTGAGCTGGTCGTTGGCGGAATGGCGGCTGCGTGGGTTGTAGAACCCTTCGATGTAGCTGAACAGGGCTCGTTCGGCCTCTGGCCTGGTGCGGACGGTGCGCTGCGGTGACGGCGGCGGCGCGCTGGTAGCGGGCACGGCCAAAGAAGGCATCCACCTCGGCTTCGACGGCGGTCTGGATGATCAGGCGGGCACCAAGACGGGCGACGTCCTCGATCACCTCGACAGGTCACGACCCTTGGTGAGCAGGGCGTCGATCTCGGCGCGGATGGCTTGGACGGGCGGTAGTGCGCGTGGCACGAGCGTAGGTCCTCGCGTGGTGCGAACTGTGGACGGTTCAGCACGGCAACCTACTCTCGTTCACTTTTACACCGCATCTCGGACGCGACCAGTGGCGAAGTGAGCGATCGTCACGGCCCCAGCCACTTCGATGCGAAATACAGGCAGCCTCGCGACGACCGAACTGCCGCGCAGATCGAACGCACGATGCTGGGCGGCGGAGGTCGGCGCTGTAGGGGATGTTGCTGCACGAGCTATACAGCACCTGGTTTAGGTGGCGTGACAGAGCGCCTCATCGATACCTTGCGGAGAGAGCCTTTTTCACCCTCTCTGCCCGGCTCTCCTGAGCAGGACTGATGGCGCATCTACCGACCCCGCCAGCTGCCCGACGTCTGGGCCTGGTCGCGTACCGCAGGGGCCATCTTCGCCAGCCACCGCTCCTGGCCTGCGGCAACAGGATGAAAAGTCTTCCTCGTACCCTCCGGTCCCGGACGCGCCGATCTTCGCATTCCTTGCCCGGTCGCCATCTCAGGGGGTTCGGCGCTCATGATGGTAGGTCGCCTCAGGGCACGCGGGGATCTCGCTCATGAGCGGCTTGGACCGCGGCCTCATCGAATCGTAGGAGTAACAGCGATCGGGAATCACCGTGGCCGATTGGACCTTGACCACGATCCGCACCAGCCCGTCGGAGCGCTCGACGTGCCAGGCTACCTGTAAACCGCTTCGTAGATCTCCTCGTCCGGAAGTGAGTCGTCGGCTGCCGCCTTCTCGAGGCGTGCGGCGATCTCCGTCGCCTGCTGGCTCATGAAGGCCCGGTCGTGCGCCTCGTCCTTTCCCAGGTGTGAACTGATCGACCATTTCGCCCACACGAACAGGCCGACCACCATGAGCACGACGAGCAGCAGGACAATGATGACGCCGGTCAGGAGCTTCGGCACGCAACCGCCCGGCGTCACCTGTGACTCGTCGAGGTCTGTCACGATTTGACGGTATCTCTATGAACCCTGATAACGGAGGGCGTTGAGTACATTCTGCACCGCTGTGGCGTACCCAGGCGTGCGCCGTCTCTGACGAAGATGGAACAAGGTGGGTGGATCTCGTCAGTCAGTCCTTGGGGGCGGAACCGGTGCGGACGCGGCCGCCGCCCGCCGCCATGAGGCGCGACGGATGCCGCGCTCACCGAGATCGTCGAGGGCGCGCGCGAGGTCTACGGTGGTGTCGAGTGTGACCACGGCGGCCACCGTCAACCGAACTCAGCGCATCACGTCTGTCGGAAGACCGCGCCGAAGGCGTATACCGCGGCTCTGCCGCAGTAGAATCTCGGTATGCCCGAACCCATGACGAGCATTAAGGTCCCTGAGCGGGTCCGCGATCAAATCCACCAGATCGTCGCCGAGCTCACCCGTGAACGCGGCCGCACCGTCACCGCGGCCGAGGCTCTTCAGTTCCTGTTCGAACGACACCAGGCGGCCAGTCATCAGCGCCGCGAAGCGGCTGAACGCCGCCTGGCCGAAGCGGCTGGGAACCCTGATGCCGTTGCCGCGGCCAAGCGCCTCTTCGACCACCTGCGTGACAAGAACGGCACCCAGTGAGCGGCTATGTCCTGGATGACCTCTTTCTTCGGGAACTGGGGCGCGGCGATGACACGCTCACCAACCTCGTCGCCGCGCTCGATGCCGCCGCCGAGCGCATGAGTGTGCCCTCTATCACCCTCACGGCCGCGCACCGCGGCTTGAGCGACCCGCAGCGTGACATGCTCCACGGCGTGATCGAGTACCTGCCTCGCGTCCGCCTGGAGCCTCTGACTGATCTCGACCACACCCGCCACGTGTCCCTTGTCGCCGAGCACCTGGGCGACGCTCCCGATTTGGCCGCCGCTCATGCTATCGCCATCTCCCGGTATCTTGATTTCCCTATCCTCACAACCAGCGAGAGACGCTGGGGGCCGGTGCTCGACCGCCTGCCCTGGCAAGTCGCTGTCGTAGAGGCATCCGACCCGGACTAGATAGTGCGCTGAATCGCCGACTTACGATCAGTCGTAGTGTGGCGGTATGCCGAGCTCGCGGCTCGCGCATTGGAACGGGCCTGAGCTCGCTCCGCTTCGGCGGACACCATCGTTGTGGTGATCAGGCCGTGTGGGCGGCCTCGACATGGCCCAGGCGACCGGTGGCCGAGCCGGGCTGGTGGACGCGACACCAGTCCCGCCCAGGAGAGCCGGCTAACGAGGATGAGAAGGGCTCGGTCCTTTCGGCCGACGTTGACACCTCACCAAGAGCATGAGTTACGGACCTGCGAGAAGGTCGAACGCGAAGATCATCGATAGAGAACCGCGCATCGATGTCGGTGCCTTGAGTCCTCTTCATCCTCCTTGCCCGGCTCTCGTGGGCGGGACTGGTGGCGCATCCGCCAGCCCGGCTCGGCTGTGGGAGGTCCGGGCTTCGTCGCAGGCCACAAGGTCCATCGTCGCCAGCCACCGGTCCTGGCCTGCGGAAATAGGAAGAAAGGGCCCCTTGGACACGGATAGCCCTTTGTGGCTACTGGTGGAGGAGTTTCCTAGTTCATTCCCTTAAGCGCCTCCACGACCATGGAGTCCAATAGGGAGAACCGATCAAGGTCGACTTCCAATTCGCGGGCCTGTGTTCGCGCCTCAGCAGGCACGTGGTCAGGCTGCAGGCAGGTGCGACAGCGGTTCTCGCTTGGCCCGATGCTGGTCGTCGCTGCCTTCAGAATTCTTCCGATTCGATATATGTCGACCGCAAAACGTCCTCTTGCTGTTAAATGAGAGAGAGATGAGGTTCGTAGAATATGACGGGTGGAGTAGACGTTGAGCTATTCGTCTGGCGGGTACCCCAGAGAGGGAAGCAGCGGCAAGGCGACGGCGGCTCTGGTGCTGGGCATCCTCAGCTTGGTCGTGTGCGGGATCCTGAGCATCGTTGCCATAGTTGTCGGGCACAGCGCGATAAATGAGATCGACCAGCAGGGACTGGAAGGGCGAGGGCTCGCGATGGCGGGGCTGGTGCTCGGCTATGCCGCTCTCGTGCTGTGGGGTATCGGCCTTCTCGTCTATCTGAGCTAGCGCCATCAATGAGCCCATTTCGTCCTCGGACCCGGCTCTCCTGAGCAGGGCTGATACCGCATCTACCGGCCCAGATCAGCCGCTAGAGGCCCGCTCTCGTCGCAGGCCACAGGATTCGCCTTCGCTAGCCACCGCTCCCGACCTGCGGTATTAGGATGAAAGGCTCAATGCTCGGAGGTCATTGGGCAGTGCTGAAGCGTTTCAGGCTGGTGAGACAGTCACACTTTTTCGGGGCGGGCGGATGGCGCTAGGGCGTTGCCCTTGAATGTGGACACCTAGAGCGCCGAACGATGGAGGACCGGCACAGGGAGTTCCGCGTGGGAGGAAGTCTTACCCGCCGGAGTTCAAGTCGGACGCCCTCGCGTTGTCCCTGTTCGATCCCCGGACGAACGCTGGCTTCGGAGGCCGAGGACCTGGAGAGCAGTCGAGAGACACCGCGTAACTGGACATGCCGGGCACGGGCGTACGGCCGAGAGGGTGCCGAGCGGGCTGGTGCGGGAACCGGCGCGTGGCCCGCCATCTTCCAACGACGTGCTCGACGAGGGGAATATGCAGCTCAAAGCCCCGATCCAGGAGCTGGAGCGCGAAATGCCGCCGGCCTCGAGCCGGTCGTAGATCTGCGGGTGCAGAGGGTGATGTGATCGATCCCGCCCTGGAACTGATGCTGAACCGGTGGGGGAGGCGTTGAACGCGTACGCGCTGGATCAACCTCGTAGATCACGGTCGCGACCCCGGAGGGGCTGCTGACCGCGAGCACCCGGGCTTCGGCGCTGGCGGCGGCCCGGTAGCGCAGCGACGCTTGCTGGCGTAACGGTCTCACCCTGATGGCAGAGGCGATTGCCGAGTTCTTGCCAGGCGACATCATCGGGCCCCTGCTCGACTCGAGCCAGGAGCACGGGTATCTGATTGGCCGTCCCGAAGACGTCCTCCAACCGTGTCCAGTCCACCACGCGGATATTCAACATCATGAGTGGCCGTCCGCCTTGCCCGAGAGCAGAACCAGCACCCAGCACTTCTAGTTCCGAGAAGCCTGCTTCAGATGCCCGTGATCAAAATCAACCGAAGATGCTGCCCAGAATCGACGAGGTCGAAGTGGACCTCCTGGCCCGCGGAGCCCGCGCCGAAGCCGAGGGCCGGCTCGGCGAGATCGAAGGCATCGACCTCACCCTCACCTTCCTGCGCCAGAAACGAGACCAGACCCGCCGCCTCGCCAGAGTCACTCCGACCCACCTCGGCATGCCGAGCATCCCCGGGCAAGGCGAAGCGTGATTGTTGATCAATATGGCACGACGACGCCGACCTCGCGCAGCCTGGCGACCGCCAACGACAAGCACACGGCAGCGCTGGCCCCGTCAGCACGCATGCCGACCTCCAAGGGGCCGCCGCTCGCCGTAAAGGTCCAGGAGTGCCGGCCCTCCACCAGGCTCTCGGCATCGACCCTGAGCATCGCGTTAACCCCTTGCTCGCCGAGCCACTCCAAAATGAGCAGCGCCACGTCCTCAATGCCCTCGGAATCAGTCTTTGGCCATCGGACCTTCCGCCCGGTCACGAGAGGAACCCCATCGACGACATCCAAGACCGGAGGACTTCGGAAGATCGAGGAGCGCTTCAACCCTCACTCAGACGCGACCTGCGTAGTGCGGAGAAGCGATTGGCGTCTACTAAAGGTCTCGCGCAGGTCAGCACTCTTGCGACGCCGAAGCTGTACGCCTTGCGCCTGGGCACCCATGCCCCTAACGGGCGCGGCTGGGAATACTGCCAAACCCACCTCGGGTTCGAGACGGGACCGTCTCCACTCATCGTGGATCTTCGTCCTCGTCTCCCACGAAAGCTCCCGCTCGAAGCAGGCGTCTGTGAAGCGTCGGTTGCGGTCCTCCAGCGTCTCGAGCTCATTGACGCCGTCCAGCCTCACCCACATAGCCGTACACCGAGCTCCGCCCGGATCCTCGCGGGAGGAGGTGAAATAGTGGAGCCTGCCGAGAGAAAGGCACCACGCGTGCCAGGTTTCTCGGTTCTCGGTCACGGGAGCCAGCCTGTGATAAGCCGGCGGCCGAGCGGGGCAGGGCCACCGCGCCAGCACCATCAAGAGCCGCAGGCTCGGCACTACGAGGGCCGACACCTGGTCACGGTCGGCCAACGCTGAGATACGTGAAACCGGCCGAGCGCATTCCCGCCGGGTCCAGCATGTTCCGGCCGTCGAAGAGCACCGGCCGTCGCATCAGCGATGCCATGCGCGCCCAATCGACTTCCTTGAGATGGGGCCATTCGGTGGCGATGATCGCCGCGTCCATGCCGTCGATGGCGGACTCGGGGCTCGCATGCCGGGTGGTCGACGTCCACGGTTCGGCGTCGGCCGGGCGTGCCAGCGGATCCCAGCAGTGCACCTCGCAGCCCTCGGCCAGCAAGCGGGCGGCCAGCACCGTGCTTGGCGCCTCACGCATGTCGTCGGTTCCCGGTTTGAAGGTCAGCCCGAGCAACGCCACCCGCATGCCCGCCAAACTGCCCAGCTCATCTTTGATCTTCTGGATCGCCCGGCGCTTTTGCAGATTGTTCACCTCGATCACGGCCGACAGCAATTGCAGGTGGTAGCCGGTGTTGTTGGCGAGCTGCCGCAACGCCTCGGAGTCTTTGGGGAAACAGGAACCGCCCCAGCCGATCCCGGGACGCAGGAAGTGCGGGCCGAGGCGATGGTCCAGACCGACAGCGCGGGCCACCTCCCGCACGTCGGCACCGGTCTTCTCGCACAGGGTGGCGATCTCGTTGATGAAGCTGATCTTCGTGGCGAGCAGTGCGTTCGAGGCCAGCTTCACCATCTCGGCCGAGCGCACGTCCATCATGACGACGGGTCCCTCCACGCCGTCGTGTAGTTCAGCGACCAGGCGGGCCGCGGCCTCGTCGGCGGAGCCGATCACGATCCGGTCTGGATGCATGAAGTCGTGGACCGCCGTGCCCTCGGCGGTGAATTCAGGGTTCGCGACGTAATCGACGCTTCCCAGACCGGCGGCGTCCAAGACCGCCCGGACCCTGGTGCCCGTCCCCACCGGAACGGTGGACTTCACCACGACGGCCCGCAGGCGCGCCGCGCCCCGCAGAGAGGTCACCACCGACCAGACTCGCGACAGATCCGCGTCACCGGAGGGCGTCGGCGGGGTGTCGACGCACACATACGCGACCTCGGCGTCCCGCAGCGCCTCACCGAGGTCCAAGGTGAACATCAGACGCTCCTTGTTGCGCGCGATCATCTCGCCCAACCCCGGCTCGTAGCTCGGC
>NZ_JBSGCE010000089.1:0-28733 GCF_053601695.1 Nonomuraea sp. NPDC004702 | reverse complement strand
GCAGGGCCTCCCCCACGCGCCGGTCCGACGCCCGCCAGGCCGCCGACGCAGAAGATCGCGCGCGGGTTGATGAGGTCACCCGGCAACGGCAACACGGCGAGGCCGACGAGCCTGACGAGTCCATCTGCGCCGAGCGACAGGGCCTGGCCGCCCAGGCCCGCGCCGCCGCCGACGGCGCCCAGGCTGACGCGTCCATGGACGTCTTCAACGCCATGGCCGAGATCCGCAGGGCGGCCTCGCTGGCGCTGGCGCTGCTGGCCAGGCAGCAGATCGCCTTCACCTCTGACCAAGGGATCTTTTCGATTCGCCCCTAGATAGACCCGACAGTCGCTTCGACTCGCTGTCGTCGGCAGGAACCGACGACAGCGACGATGAGTGCCTCAGGCGGTTCATGGGATGACTGCTTGATGGCGTGTTCCGCGGCCGCTCTTCTACTGGAGTGGCCGGACGTAATCTACGTTGTAAAGGCGCTGAGCTAGGCTTCGCACAACGTGCGCCACTTATCAAACGGAACGGGCTTCGCCCGTACTCGCTCACCAAAACCAAGGGGCCAGCCTCGCACGAGGGCCGCAGCGAGCCTCGTCCAGCAAAACCAAGCAAATCCGGTGCGTCCGAGCGGAGGGAGCCGCTAGCGGCGCCTCGAGACTCGTAAGCAAGTGCCTGACGCGTGTGGTGAGCCCCTTGTGCTGCATGACGGCTGACCAGCTCCGCTCTTGGCGTGGCGTAGCGCCCATCCGCTCTACTTTGAGCGGGCGGTCCCCCGTCGCAGCGCTGCAGCGAGAAAGCGCACCTCCGCCTCGGTCACCCTCGACTGCCCCGTCTTGGCTTGAAACCACTCCTCCCGAGCCTGTCCGCGGTATCTGCTCCACCTCGTCGCCCGCTTCTGGTCGGTTCGGGGAAGGCGCGCACGTGAGGACATCGCCGTGATGGTGTCGGTCAGCCGCGCCGCTCCCCATCGGAAAATCATGTAGCTCGTGACAGGCACGGTCGAGATGCCCGGGTCTTGGGCGATCTCGTCGAACGCCTCGTCCCACTCCTTGTCGGAGTACTTCATGACGATCGTGAGCGGTCCCCACAGCGACCACCTGCGGCTGATCACCAACACGGTGTCGCTGCCCTCAACCTCCACGTCCGTCTCGGCCGGGAACCTCTTGGCTTCCTTGAGGACTTCGGCCGCGGCACGCTTGTGCTTCGTGGGCACGTGCAGCGCCGCCGCTACCAGGCATACGACGGCGACGACGATGCCGGCCATGACGTGACGCCATGTCAGGAAGGCGCTGAGCAGGAGTCCAAGCGGAATGCCTGCAGCGGCTCCGATCACGGTGCCGGCGACGAGCTTCCACGTCTTCGCCTGTAACCTCATGGGCGGCTCCTGCCACCTGCTGTTACAGCTTCCATCCGATCAGGAACGGAGCCGTCACGGCAAGGGCAAGCGCAAAGATCGTCGATGCTGTGGCGCAGGGATTCGGCTGGCGGCTCAGCTGAGCGACCGTAGAAACACCTAGCCTATGATCTTCGCCGCGTGGATGCGCTTCGCCTGGAGACCGGTGGATGTCATGGCGAGGGCGAGGCACTGTCACCCGCGGCGGCTAAGGTCTCGGTCCATCAGTACATGATCACGATGGAGGAGGCGGACCTTGGCCGCGTTGCTTCGAGGTGTCGAGGACGAGGTGCCGATCTCGTACGGGCGCTTCGACCTCTTTGACAGTTCTGGGCTCAGCCGGGAACCCGAGGAGGAGGTCGCGGCCGGATCGTTGCTGGCCGAGCCGGGCGCGATCGCCCTCGGGCAGCTCGCGATCAGCAGCCAGGCATGGGCGTTCGCGGCGCGCGTCCGTATGGAGGTCTGGGACGCCGAGCCTCCGGCACCCGGCGCGCCATGGGCCGAGGCTGGGCAGGTCGTCTACCTCAGTCCGGGCGGCGTGGTGCACCTGTGCGGTCTCATGCGCGCACCTTCCGGGCAGGCCCTGCTGCTGGGCCCGCCGTTCTTCGCCTACGCGCTGCGCGCCTACACCGGGCCCGTCCGCACCCAGCCGGCCGGCTACGACGCGAGCGTGACCGAGGCCGTCGAGGAGGCGTGGCTGCTGAGGTTCTGGCCGCTGGCGGATGCCGCTGACCCGGTTCTGCGGGCGGAGACGGAGGCGAGCGGTTGGGACCCCGACAGGATGTGTGAGATCCTCCCGCTCGACCTCGGTTCCTCCGTGGCCCGGCTGGCGCGATGGCCCGCGCTGCATCCCTCCGACGTGCCCGAACCTCAGGTCAGCCCTCTGTTCCCGTACGCCCCCTCCGCCGCGGACGAGCCCGGTCGCCTTCGTCGCCTCGTTTCCCAGGAGGCGATCGAAGCAGGGCGGCGGATCGAGGAGACCTTGGGCAGCCTGCGCATCGACATGCTCGGCAACCTTCCCGCGAACGTCGCATCCTGGTCGCAGGAGGAGCTCGATCGGTACGCCAAGCAGTTGCGCGTGAGCATGCGCATCGGCAAGGAGCTGAACCCGCACGCCGTGCCCACCTACCGGCTGGCGCCCTCCGACGTCCGCACGGTCCTGCTGCGTCCGGGCCCCGGAGTCGGCGGCCGCGCCTGGACCTGGGGCAGGGACGACAATGCCCACGCCGCCGTGTTCTCCGTCGACCGGCAGGTCGTTGCCCGAGACCGCATCCGCCGGCTCACGCTGCTGACCGGGATCGTCACCATCCTGCGCCACGAGAACGATCTCGTCGAAGTGCGCGCGGCGACGGAAGCCGAGGCGGCCCGGGTGCTCATGGTCGAGGGGATGCGGAGCTGACTGTGCCGTCGGCGAGGTCTTGGACCAGCCCTCTCCGGCGATGGGTCGGGATGTCGCGGGCGGCCATCGCCCGCTGCAACAGGTTGGCATCGAACCCGTGCCCGCGCATGTGGTCGAAGAGGGGGGCGTATCGATCGGCCCGGTCGCGCTGGAGCTTCATGGCCAGGCGGAGTTCCAGCCGGACCACCGGCACCTGGTGCGAGCCGGAGGCGACCATGACGTGGCACGGCTGCGCCAGGCTCTGCCGGCCCACTCCGGCGGAGCCCGGATCATCGCGGCCATCGCCTCCGACCTTCCTGCCGCGATCCTCGCTGATCTCCTCGGCCTGCACGTCAACACCGCCGTCCACTGGGTCACCTACGCCCGCGGTGACTGGACCGACCGCCTCACCGACCGCGCCGCAGAACAGAAGGCAAGCCATCCCAGCGATGCAACAACAAGTGAGAGGGAATAGTGCCATGGAACTGGATTACGTCCTTGCCGGCTATCGGGTCGCTACACGCACTGACCGGCAAGATTGGCAGGAGCTCGGCCTGCCTGGCCCTAGTCAGCTGTCGCTGAGCGACTGCGTGGTGGACTTGGTGGCAGTGGATTCCAGTGGTTGGGATCACTGGTTCGCCAGTCCCCAGGAGGCTGAGATCGCCCGGAATCATGCCGGAAACTCGGGGTTACATGTGCTCGGGGTCGGATTCGCTGCCGCTGATGTTCCGGGGTTGCAGGCCGATATGGCCGACGGCGGCTGGGACGGCAGCCTCCCGGAGCGGCTGATCCGGCATGAGCAGTTCCCCGGCTCCGGCGAGCGGCGGCTGGGTTTCGAACTGGTCGGCTTCGACACTGGAAGCTGGCACACCTGGACCTGCATCGGGGACCTCGTCACCGATGTTCACCAAGCCACTGGCATCCAGCCGGACCCCTATGGGCTGATCCAGGACGAGCAAGACGCGCGCCGGGCCGCTCAATGGCTCACCGACTCAGGTCTCGGGGATCCCAAGGTGTTCCTCTGGGCGGCCGCACTGCTCACGGAACTACCGCGAGCGTCTCTTCAGACCGAGGAATAGCGCACGGTCGGAATAACATCCCTCCACCAGTGATCGGCCGGGTCATCGCCGGGGTCAGCCGCGGGTTCAGGTCGCTTTCGCCGCTCTCGACGCGGTACAGCTTGACCTTATTGATCTGGTTGATGCGCGGCAGCAGGTCAAAGTCCAAGAGCCTGGTCATACCGAACCCGATTTCCGTTTGGGCGTGCGAGTCGACGTGGTGGCCGTCGCCGTGTCACCCCACCCTCTCAAGATCGCGAAGTGTCAGCTGGCACTAAGCGTCGAGGAGTCGTAGGGCCGCTTGGCTTCTGGCGATCAGTTCGGGGTCGCCTTCGGCCATGCGCAGAGGCAGGGCCTCCTGCGGCACGTCGTGTGCCTCCTGTTTGCGATCCAGGTCAGCAAGGGTCTTGCCGAGATGTTGGAGCGGGAAGCACAACAGCTCGGGCACTTCCTTCCTTGCAAGGGTGAGCATCGCGCGGCAGAGAGTTTCCGAGGCTGCTGCGTCACCCGAGTAGCGATAGGCGTCGGCCAGATTGATTGACGCGGCGAGCCGCCTGCCGCTCGTGTCCGCCAAGTCGAGTGCGCGGTTGAGGTAGTGGATCGCGTCGCCGTACTCGCCCAGAACCAGCAGCCCGATCCCAAGCGCGCGCAACGTGGTGTAGTCAGTGGGGTGCTGAGCGCGGGCCGAGTCGACGAGTGTGGTGAGCCGATCACGGTCCCTTTGGGACCATCCGTTGCCGTTCGTCGTAGGTGATGAGCTGGTTGATTTCTTGGAAGAGCACAGCCAGACATTAGGCGTACTACGGCTTGGGCGAGCGTGGTGGCCCACTTCATCCCACCTCGCACACAAGATCGCGAAGTGTCACTGGAGTACCAGCTGCCCCTCGGGAGTCAATCGGCGGGCCACCTCGGAGGTGGCCAGGCCGTCATGGAGGGTGACGCGGGAGGCGCCGCGGTTGAGGGTGTCGAGCAGCGACAGCGTCCGGCGCGGCGCGGTCCTGGCGATGTCCCGCCAGGACCGCGCCTTTCTCGGTCAGTTCGGGATGATGGACGCTGAAGGCTCGCGTGGGGCAGGGGCGAGACCACGATCCGGGTGGCCGCGAGGTCGCCCACCTGGAAGTTCAGACGCATGCGCCAATCGTCCCCTGATGATCGTTTTCAAGCAATCGTTCGCTTGACTGCGGAACCTTTCGGTGCCTGGCCGAAGAGATTGTGCGCGCCCCGGCGCGCCTCGACCATGGCAGCGAACGGCCCGCCCCGGCGTCCGAGGGGCCCGCCGCCCCTGCCTTGTGGAGGTTCAGCATGCGCGCACTCCGCAGATCGACGGTCGTCGCGGCCGTCATGGTCCTGCTCCTGGCCGTCGCCGGCACCGCCTCGGCCGACCAGGTCTCCAACGCCGGCACCGTGTACCGGTCCTCCGCCCTCTGCGTCGACGTGGGGTCCACCATCGACAACCCCGGTGGGGCCATCGAGTCCAGCACCACGGTCGACAGCCTGACCCGCATGTACGTCCCGGTCTGGAAGCAGTGGGTGGACTGCGCCAGGACCTGGGACCGGCCCCCTTGGAACATGGCCGCCAAGCTGCAGCTCCTCGTCTACGACTTCAGCACCTCCGCGTGGGGTCTGTGCCGGAGCCCGCTCGACCCCATCAACGGCGACGGGTTCATCTACAACAAGTTCACCGGGTCGCACATGTTCATCAACTGGAACTACGGCGGCAACCCGCCGGTGCCGCCCTGCGGCACGGCCTGGTACGCCACCTACAGCGGCGGCTACGTCTACAACGGGGAGTGGTACGGCGGCTGGGTGCCCTCGGGGAACATGTGGTTCGCCTGGCCCTTCTACGCCGCCCGAGCCGAGGCGCAACCTGCGCGCCCGGAGCCGCCAGCCTGGCTGCGGCCCGACGGCGGCATCGACTGGGCCACCGCCCCCAGCCAGATCCCTGTCCGCGAGGGGATGACGCCCGCCGGCCAGGTGTCGGTGCGGGAGACGTTCGCACCGCCCGCCGCGCCGCCCTCGGTGGTCCAGAAGAACCGCCCGCCGATCCCCGACGGCGTCGTGGTCCGCGTGACCTCGGCCGGGAACTGAGAAGGAGGCACGATGCGAGGACAACCCCGGACGGCCGCCAGGCGGGTACGCCGTGCCCTGTGCGCCGTCGCCGCGACCGTCCTGGTCCTGATCACCTCGGTCGCCCCGGCGCACGCCGAGGACGGCCGGGCCAGTAACGAGGACTACGTCTACCGCTCCAACTTCCTGTGTGTCAGCGTCCACGCCGAGGTGCGTGACTTCAGCAGCATCGACGCCGGCTCGTACAAGTCGACCTGGGTGGACACCTGGGCACCGAACGGCACCATCCCGTGCGGCCGCCAGTGGCCGCTGCCCGCCGGCTACCTCGCGGTACGGCTGATCGTGCTCGTCTACAACTTCGACCGGCAGGAGTGGGGCACCTGCTCGGGCATGGACTCCGGCTTCCATTACACGCCCGACGAGACCAGCCACGCCGACTGGTACATGTGGGACGGCTACGGCTCCAACCCCGCCCCCTGCGGCACCGCCTGGTACGCCTCGCTGGGCTTCGGTTACGCCTGGAACGGCTCGTGGTATGGCGGCTACTTGCCCTCGGGCAACGTCTGGCTCACCTCCAAGTACGGCCTCCAGGCCAAGACGCCACCGGCGCAGCCGCCGCGCCCGTCCTGGATCAACGGCGAGGGCGGGTTCGACCCGGGCGGGCTCCCGGACCGGCTGCCGCTCATCGGCGCCGACGGCACACCCCAGCGCACGGGCTCGGGCGCCGTCGCCACCGTCGACACCGCCACGATGTTCGGCCCGCCGTCCCAGCCGCCGCCCGGCTAGGGTCTGTTCGGGCGATCAAGAGGACGGGCTAATGCGTCGCGGTCGTCAGGGCGGAGTATCTCGGTTGCTGCGGATTTGGCTGTGCTGTCACGATCTGCGCATGATTACTCCTGGCCCGATAGTCCCTGATGGTGGCGGCTACCGTCACTCGTATGAGATCACCGCTCCTGCACGCCTGGTCCATGTCTCCGGACAGATTCCGGCGGCGCCGGACGGCAGCCTCCCAGACGGATTTGCCGTCGCAGTGCCGACAGGTCTGGGCCAACCTGGCGGCCGCGCTGGCTCATCACGGGATGGGCCTGTCCGACCTGGTCAAGGTGACCACGTTCCTGTCAGACAGGGCGTATCAGGAGGAGAACTCCGCCATCCGGCGCGAGGTGCTCGGCGAGCACGCTCCGGCTCTGACGGTCATCATCACGGGCATCTACGACGAAGCGTGGCTGCTGGAAGTCGAGGCTGTCGCTGCGCGGTAGATGTTGTAGTCGGTCATGAGCGGAGCCACGGGACGGTGGCTGCGACAGTGACGGTGCCGAGGAAGACGTAGCCGCGCTTGTCATACCGGGTGGCCACGGCCCGTGACTGTTTGAGCTTGTTGATGGCCCTCTCGACGGTGTTGCGCTTCTTGTAGCGGTCCTTGTCGAAGGCGGGTGGCCGTCCGCCGCGTGATCCTTTGCGCAGGCGGGCGGCCTGGCTGTCGATCTTCTCGGGGATGGTGTGGCGGATGGCGCGTCGGCGCAGGTACCTGCGGCATGGGCCGTTGCTGTATGCCTTGTCAGCGGTGAGGCTGTCGGGCTTCTTGCGTGGTCTGGCCGGTCCGGGCCGGGGTATCCGGATCTTCTCCAGCACCGGCTGCAGTTGGGTGCAGTCGGCCCGTTGACCTGGTGTGACGATGAGGGCCAGCGGACGGCAGCGGCCTTCAGCACTCAGGTGGAGCTTAGTGGTGAAGCCGCCTCGCGATCGGCCAAGGGCCTCACCTGCTTCACCACCTCCCCCAGGCGAGCACGCAGGTTCCGCCACGGGGGTTCGTCCTGGTGTTCGATCACTGCGGCCCCCTTTTTGCCTGGCGGGTGCCGGTGGCGGAGTGGTGCGGGCTCCGGCCGTGTGCTGGTGCGCCCGCATGATGGTGGAGCCCACCGCGACGTCCCAGTCGATCTCACCGACGGTGCCTGCCGCGGCCTGGACCTGCTGCAGTGGATGCTCCCAGGTACCGTCGGCGGACCACAGCCGATGCCGCTCGTAGACCGTTTTCCATGGCCCGTACCGCTCCGGCAGATCACGCCACTGCACCCCGGTCCGCATCCGATGCGGAATCCCGTTGATCACCTGACGGTGATCCCGCCACCGGCCACAGCGACCATTACTCGCCGGCAGAAACGGGCGCAACCGTTCCCACTCGGCATCGGATAAGTCACCCCGGTCTACCGTCACACCCAGAACAACAACCCGACCAGCAAACAGTCACATGATCGCCCGGACAGCCCCTAGGCCGGCTCCTTTGGGGCGCGATCCTCCGCCGGGGCCGCCGCGGCCGGTGCGATCTGCAGCGGTGCCGTGGTCCCGCTGGTGAGCTCGCGCCCCTGGGCCAGGACGTGGCCGAGGGGCCTGGCCGGCGGCAGGTACGCGTCCGCGCCGGCTCGATCTACGGCCCGGAGAAAGAGGCCCTCGGTGCCCTGGCCACGACGCCGGAGCGGCGGGCCCGACGGGGCGCCGCCGCGACGTGAGGCCCTGGCCTAGAGACTCTCCTCAGCTGCCCGGATGGCGCGGCGGCTCACGACTCCTTGCGGCTGCGCTCATCCCCCTCCGGCCTCGTCGTAGGGCGCCCACCCCTTATCGAGAAGGTGGAACCCCGCATCGATGGCCGCCGCTGGATCGGGCTCACGGATGGCCATGAGCTGAATCTGCAGGGCAAACCGGACGTAGAAGCGGATCTCTGCGCTTGGCTCCTCCAGCCCGAATTCCTCGGTGATCGCCGCGACCAAGGCATCCTCGTGGCGCAACCACATCTTCTCCGCGTAGTCGACCAGAGCTGGCGTCTCCTCCATGAGAGCGAGTATTTGGCTCTGCGGCTCGGATTTGAGCGCGGCGATTTCGGAGAGGTAGTGGGCCTTCAGCGCGTCGGAGATCGAGGTCCCCGCCCTGCGGCCACTCACCGCGGCAATCAGGCGTTCATGCCGCTCACCTTCGTCACTGAAGACAAGCGCCTCCTTGTGTGGGAAGTGTGTGAAGACCGTCTTGGGCGACACATCGGCCGCATCCGCGATCTCGCGAACAGTCACCGCATCGAAGCCGCGTGCAAGGAAGAGCGTCATCGCCGCCTCCAGTATCGCCGCCCGCGTCGCCGCCTTCTTGCGCTCACGTCGCCCTGCCGTCGCTGCGTCCACCATGGCGCATACTCTACACCCGAACACTAAGTGCATTGACAGTAAAAGTAGTCTCGATATAGTGAGTGAGTGAGTGAAGTTCGAGGTTCTCGCTCATGGCGTACTCGTTGACGGTTACCGGGCTCCAAGCCATGAGGTTCAGCCCAGCCACTCGGCCTCCCCGGCCGCCGATCGGGAGTCGCAGGCACAAGCGAGCCGCGTCAATCGCCGGCGGGCCCTCCCGCCAACCCGGCTACCAGAAAGGGACCCCGACCATGTCCGAAGCAATTGACTCACGGTCTAAAAGTCGCGAGATGCCTGCCTCCCGCGTGCGCCTGCCTGCGCAGCGCCGAGTGGCGGGGGCGTTGCTCATCGCCGGGCCGGCGATCTTCCTGCTCGGGGAGTTTGTCGCCGCCGCAGCGTGGACCGACCCCGCCTACAGCTACACGCACCATTTCATCAGCAACCTCGGAGTCCACGGGCCCTCGACTCTGTTCGGGCAGTACATGTACTCGCCCCTGGCCTGGGTGATGAACGCCGGATTCCTCCTCTTCGGGATGACGATCCTGGCCGGAGTGGCCACGCTGCGCGATCTGTCGGATGGCCGCCGTTGGGCCATGCTCGCCCCCGCGACGCTGCTGGCCGTCGGGGGCGTCCTGCTCGCGCTGTTTCCCGGATCTGGCGAGGCACTCAACAACGGCACCGGCGAGTACCACAGCATGGGAGCCTTCGCCGGCTTCGTCGGTGGGAACGCGCTGGCCATCGTGCTCGGAAGCAGGTGGCGGCGCATCGGCATCTCTCCGCGAATGGGGCGAGCGCTGATCACGGTCGGCGTGATCGGTCTGCTCTCGATGGTGCTCTACCTCGCGATGATCTTTACCATGGGCGAGACCCCCATCGGCATCATCGGCCTCATCGAACGCGGCGCCGTTCACCCGTTCCTGATCGGCCTCATCTGCGCTGGAGCATCGATCTGGAACCCGACCGACCCGCGAGAACAGGGCACACGATCGAACGGGGAGCACCCCCTATGCCTCGGTACGCGCGATTCGTGACGACTGCGAATCGCAACCGTGATCTAGCTCATCGCTACTTTGGGGCTGGGACGCCTTCGGTTGCGACATGAGGTCGCACGTTGTGAGTGGTCACGAGAAGGGAGGCCCGGCGATGTCGGGACCGTGATCCAGGTCAGTGTCTGAGACCTGTCCCCGCTCTGGCGTGCGTCGCGGGTAACCGTGGGGTGCGAAGCCCAGAGGAAAGCCCAAGGGTGCCCGTTCCGTCCGGGGACCACAGGCGAGGGGAAGGCTGGAAGGGCGAACGACCGTGAATCCTCGCTGATGCCTCGTCACGTCCACACCGCGGGACGGGATGCTGACCGTGGTGAACAGGGCCGAGCCGTTGGAAGGCGGCGAACGGCGGCCGGGGACCAAATCGGACCGTGCAGACACCGTTGCCCCCGGGGTACAGAGGACGCCCGATCCCAGCCGCGTCTCATACGCGCGGAACATGGAAACCCCGTCGGGGTCCGCTCCAGGTCCAATCAGAGCGGTAGGCCGACCGCGAGGAGAGCTGAACTCCCGGCGGGAACAGGATGCCCAAGAAGCCAAGGCCGGCGGCCGAAAGGCATCGGGAAACCAGGACGGCAAGGTCGCTTCCTCCAGCGACGGTCTCGGATAACCGGCCGGATACCGGGCACGGTGCCCGGGCCCGAAAGGGCGCTGACGTGGGCAGGTGAGCCTTTGACGACGAAGCACCGACTCCGCTGGAACCGCAGGACGAGTTGGACGCCACATGGTGAACGGACCCGAGGATCTGCTGCGCCTGGACGCCGAGACGTGGGAGACCATCGGTTGGCGGGCGCAGGAAGAGCAGGTACGGCGGCTGCGGCGCAGGATCTTCGAGGCGGTTCGGGAGGAGGACTGGCCCAAGGCCGGAAACCTCCAGAAGCTGATGCCGCGAAGCCGGGCCAACACGCTCATGAGCGTGCGGCGGGTGACGCGGCGCAACGCTGGCCGCAAGAGCGCGGGCATCGACGGGGAGGTCGCGCTGACCTCCGAGGCCAGGGCCGGGGTGGCGGTGCGCGTGCGCGCCACGATCGGGTCCTGGAAGCCGCGCGCGGTCAGGCGGGTGCACATCCCGAAACCCAGCAACCCCGCCAAGCTCCGCCCGCTCGGCATTCCGGTGATCATGGACCGATGTCATCAGGCACGGGTCCGTAACGCGCTGGAGCCCGAGTGGGAGGCTCGGTTCGAGCCCCGATCGTATGGGTTCCGGCCAGGCCGGAGCTGCCAAGACGCGATCCAGTCCGTCTTCCAGGCCACCAGTCAGAAGCTGGCGAAACGGATGTGGGTACTGGATGCGGACCTGGCGGCGGCGTTCGACCGCATCGACCACACCCGGCTTCTGGAGGCCATCGGGTCGTTCCCCGCCAGGGACATGATCCGGGACTGGCTGAAGGCCGGGGTGTTCGAAACGGGCACGGGATTCTCGCCGACCGACGAGGGCACCCCTCACGGCGGCGTGATTTCCCCGTGCCTGCCGAACGTCGCGTTGCACGGGCTGGAAGAAGCCGCCGGGGTCAGCTACCGAACGGACGGCTGCCATGCCGGAGAGGCGGTGGCAGGACGCCCGATAGTGGTCCGCTACGCCGACGACATGATCGCCTTATGCCACTCCAGGCAGCGGGCCGAACAGGTCAAGGCGCGCCTTGACCAGTGGCTGGAACCCAGGGGTCTGATCTTCAATCAGGACAAGACCCGCATCGTTGGCCTCACCGAGGGGTTCGAGTTCCTGGGCGTCCTCATCCGCCGCTATCCCAACGGCGAGACGCTGACCACGCCGAGCCCCTCGGCGGTTAGGCGGCCGAAGCTGCGACTCGCGGCCGAGACGCGCAGCCCGCGCGGCTCGAACGCGCGGGCGGTCATAGCCCGGCTCGATCCCATCGCGCGGGGCTGGGCCGCCTACTACCGCAGCATGGTCTCGTCCAAGGTGTTCACCGCCTTGGACAACTACGTATGGAGGCTCACCTTCAAGTGGGCCAAGCGCGGCCATCCGAACAAGCCGAGGCGCTGGATCGTCGACCGGTACTACGGCAAGTTCGACAAGTTCGGGAACGACTGGTGGGTGTCCGGCGACCAGGAGACCGGCGCCTACCTCACCAAGTTCGCCCGGACCCCCATCGTCCGGCACACGCTCGTCCTGGGCCGAGCATCTCCCGATGACCCCGCCCTGGCCGAGTACTGGACCAAACGGCGTGCGCGGGTGAAGCCTCCGCTTGATCGCTACAGCCTCCGCCCGCTCACCAAGCGGGACGGCCGCTGCTCGCTCTGCCGGGACCACCCGCTCACGGCGGACCAGCCACCCGAATCGCCTGAACAATGGGCGCGATGGTGGTTGAACGTCGTCCGACGCGCGATAGCAGCCGACTATCTGACACACCACGGACGACCCGGCCCGACCGGCGATGGCCAGACCCGCCTCGTCCACGCCTCCTGCCATCGCGGCTACCTCGCCCGCCTGCGCAGGAGCCCAGCACAACACACCTGAACCGTCCTTCGCGGCTTGCTTGAGCCGTGTGCCGCGACGAGTGGCACGCACGGTTCTGAGGGGGCCCCGGTGCGGCAATGCACCGGGGCTACCCGGCGAGGAGGGCGCCCTGACGGGGTGCAGCTGACCGTTCAACCTCGTTGTCCACACCTCAAGGTTCGCTGTCACGGGACACCCAGCATGGCCGGTGGCGATCAAGGTGGCGCGCACCCTAGCATCGAACATATGAGCGAAGCGCGCTACCGGAAGATCATCAGGGAGAGCCGCCTCGCGGGCGCCGCCCTCGTCGCCGCTGGAGAGGTCTTCCCGTCGATGTTGTTCTCCTACCGGAAGTACGCCGACGCCGTCAACGACATCGCCGCCCTCGCCGAGCAGGCTGAAGGCGAGCGCCGGCAGCAGCTCACCGAGGAGCTGCTCGCCCTGTGGTGCGTCCTGACCGAGGCTCTGCTCAACCGCTACGAAGCCGCCATGGCCGAGCACGCCGGACGTCTCGGCAGCCCCGCCCAGGTTGAGGCCCGCCTCTACCCGCCGCTGCCCGGCGACGACGCCGCAGAGGAGGCTCGCCGTGCGTGGGAGCGCAGCATCCCCGGCCAGGCCGACCGATGGCGACGACTGGGGTTCGCTGGCCTGACCCAGGATCGCGGCCACGCCTTCTGGCGGATCATCCGCCTCGTGTGGCTGCTGGCCCACGGCCGCGGCGAGATCGAAACCTTCCCGACGCGGCTCGAGGAGCTGGTGCCCGAGCTGGCCGGCCAGCACGTCGAGCCGGTGCCGTAACGCGCGTCGGCCGCCAGCGGGGCTCACGGCGGCTTGGGCAGGGTGCTGCGATTGCCGTCACGGGCATCGCCCGGTCGCGCGACTCGGCTCCGCGACCACGTGGTCATCGACCCGGCTGAGGGGTGTGTGTTCTACGTCTGACCTTCGTCTAGGTGGGCGAGTGCGGGATGGACGAACAGCACCCGCCAACATAGACGATCAGTACGGGACAGGTTGAGACGACCTGCTTTCGGGCTAGATGAGTCCTAAGTCTGGCCAACGTCGGTCCCAGGAACCCTCGATAATCTTCGGATGCTGCGATTAGTCGTGACGCTCCTGACAATGACTCTGCTCGTCAGCGGCGGGAACCTCCTTATCGGACAGCTCGCCTTCGATGACCACGCCGCCCGTGCCGTCTGGACCTGGCGGACCAGCGGCGCGGCAGAGATCTGGCGCGACGGCTTCGTCCCGACGGAGGGCCTGAGCAAGATGCCGCAGGACGTGGAGAAGCTGATCGGCAGTGACGAGGAGTACGGCTCCGCCGTGGCCGGCCCGCTGCCCGCGGCCCCGAACAAGGCGCGGATCCGCTGGGACGACGGCTCCACCATGCAGGTCCCCGTGATCAGTGCGCGCCAGGCGCTGATCACGCTGTCCCCCTACGAAGAGGAGGCCTCCGCCCAGGACGATCGGGCGTACAAGCTGACCGCTGCCACCTTCACGACCATGCGCATGCGGACCCTTCGCGGCATGGCCACCGTCCCGGCGTGGCGGCTGTACTTCTCGAACCTGCCCGGCCCGATCGACCACGTTGCGGTCGACCGGGCCACGCTCGGCACCGTCGAGGACGCTGTCGGCGACCACCTGCCCCCTGACATCAGAGGCTTCGAGGTGCTCGACGAGCGCACCCTGCGGGTGAGCTATGAATACGGCCTCTGCAACAGCCACGAGAGGCCGACCGTCCACCTGCGGGCCGACGAGCGATCCGACGTCGTGGTCCTCGGAATTGAGGTCCAGGAGCGCGTCAGCGCCGGCCTGTGCCTGGGCGTTGGCGCATCTGGCGAGGGCGTCGTCCCGCTTGAGGAGCCGTTGCGTGATCGGGTGGTGCTGGATGCGAAAAGCCGGCTCCCCGTCTGTCTGCATTGGTCGGCCCCCTGCCGCGCCGGGTGACCTGCGGGCGCATCCTGATGCTGACGGCCGCCATCTGGCATAACCGAGCAACCGGCTGGCCCGCCGCCCAATCGCCGATCAGACTTGGGACTTACTCGTCTAGCACTCCATTCTGGTGATGTCGACTCACTGCCAGTCGTGGATCTTGATCCAGCCGGGGTCCTGGATGAGGATGCCGTACGGAGTGTCCAGCGTCGTGTACTTGCAGTTGGTGGGAATGTAGAAGCCGTCGACGTCCTTGACGCCGATTCCGTTCTCGTCGTGGCCGCTCTGCCCCAGGTTCAGCCAGTGCCAGGTGCGGGAGTCGCTGACGCCGCCCCAGTTGTCGGTGATCCGGATCAGCCAGTTGGTGTGGGTCCAGACCTCGCCGCACATTCCGATGGTGCATTCCCCGGCTAGCGCTGGGCCTGTTCCCGCGAGCGTCATGCCGGTGGTGAGGGTGAGCGCGAGTGCCGCTGCCGCGATGAGCCGACGCATGAAGTAACGCCCCCGAAGTCGTCTAAGCTTTGTGGAGAGTTGTCCCGTCAATCAAATCCCTGAAGATATAGGTCTTTGGTGAATGGGCGACATTGATCGACTGGAGCATATGTTTGCGGTCGGTTAGTTTCATGTCAGTAAATTGCGTGGCGCTGTTCGAATGAATGCGGGACGCCAATCGCACTACAGTCGGCGAGTCTGAAGGGTCAGTCGATCGCACCACAAGCGGCCTGGGGATAAGGATGAGTTTGACGCCGGTACCCGGGCCCCAATTGCCTTACACTCACGTCCATGACCGCGGCCATGATCGAGTTGGATGACGGTACGCAGCTACGCACGTGGACCACGGGCTCGGTCATCCCTCAGAGATTCCCCGTGGTCATGGTGCACGGCGGGCCAGGAGTTCCCGACTACCTCGCCCCGATCGCCGGCATCATCGACGACCTGTGCCTGGTCCACCGCTACGACCAGCGCGGTACCGGTGGCTCGCGCTGGGAGGGGGAGCACACGATCGCCCGTCATGTTGACGACTTGGCGTTGCTGCTGGATGCGTGGGGACACGACCAGGTTGTTCTGGTGGGGCATTCGTTCGGAACCAACATGGCCGGCTACTTCTTGCTGGCCCATCCCGAGCGCGTGGCCGGACTGATCCAGATCGCCGGCCCCTTCCTCGATCCCTGGCGGGAAGCCGACCAAGCAGCACAGCGAGCACGACGCACTGACGAGCAGCGGGCCAGGCTCGATGAACTCGATGCGATCGAGCCGCGCACCGACGCCGAGGAGATCGAGTACCTCACGCTGTCGTGGCTGACTGATCACGCCGACCGAACTCGGGCATGGGATTGGGCGCTGGCCTCAGCCCGCACGCTGCGGCCCATCAACTACGCGATGAACGCCCAGCTCAACGCAGCGAAGAAGGCCGACCCGCTCGAAGCGCACGTGGACGAACTGCGTGAGCGTCTGCCACCCGGCGCGGTGATCATCGGCGGGGCCGGAGACAGCCGCCCGGCTGACGCTCTGCGACGTCTGGGAACCCGCCTCAACTGCGAAACCATCGTCATCCCCGACGCGGGGCACCATCCATGGCTGGACGCACCAGACCAGTTCGGTGTGACGCTTCGCGCCGCAGTGGCGAGGCAGACCCAAGGGCCCAGCTAACGGCTCAATGATCGGCATGTGGGGACACGGCCGGGGCTCAGCGTAGACAGGCATCGGGGCATAGCAGCAGGGCACGTTGTGCCTCCAAGCCTCCGCTGGGGGCGGCCGAGCGCGCGCGTGGCCGTATGGCCGGACCGGCTGCTGTCGATCAACTCGGCGTCCCGCGGGAACCTGCCGTTCTTCCCAGCGCGCGGACTATCCCCGGTAGCCCAGCCGTTCTCATCAATGTCTTCAACGAGCGCGAGAACCTTGAACTGCGGCGTGAACTCGCCCGCCCGCCGCGGTGGCAGTTGCTACTAGGGTGCTGCTTGTGCTCTATGCCCTCTACGCCCGTCACCTGCGCTCTCGGCTGCTGAAGGGCCCACTCCCCGCCCACGTCGCCCTGGTGATGGACGGCAACAGGCGATGGGCCAAGGAGATGGGTCTGGACAACCCGAGCCAAGGACACCGCCACGGCGTCGAGCACATCGAGACCGTCATCGGCTGGTGCGCCGACCTCGACATCAGACACGTCACCATCTACGTCGCGTCCGTCGACAACGTTCGCAAGCGCGAGTCAGCGCAGGTCGCCTTCTACATGGGACTGATCGAGGAGATCATCGCGGGACGGCTGGTCGACTCGGCCCCCCGCTGGCGGCTCCACGTGGCGGGACGGCTCGACGAACTGCCCGACCCCACGGCCCACGCGCTCAAGCTCGCCGTCGACCGTACCCGCGACAGGGAAGGCTTTCACCTGACGCTCGCCATCGGGTACGACGGGCGGCAGGAGGTGGTCGACGCGCTCAGGTCCGTGCTGACCGAAAGGGCGGACGCGGGCGTGCCAATCGACGAGCTCGCCCGAACGATCACCGCGGACGACATCGCCGCCCACCTCTACACGGCCGGGCGGCCCGACCCGGACCTCATCATCAGGACAAGCGGGGAGCAGCGGCTATCGGGGTTCCTGATCTGGCAGTCGGCCACCGCCCGGCTCCACTTCTGCGAGGTGTACTGGCCGGGGTTCCGCCACATCGACTTCCTGCGCGCCCTCCGCTCCTACGCCGCCCGCCGCCCCTCATCCCACGAGACCTCGAACCCTCCACCCCGTAACCACAGCCCCGTGACCCCGTGACCCGCGTGACGCCCGCCGTCCCATGACCCGGTGACCGTCGTGACTCTCGTGACCCCCGATCCCATGACCCCGCCACCTCCCGGGGGTCACTCGCCTTTCGTCGCGACCAGAACGTGGCCGTGCAGGAGCGCGTGGAGGGCGCCGTCGGGCGCGGCGAACCGCTGGAGCGCCTCCCTGGGCGGCGATCCCTCCACCTCGGTGGTGATGAGGTCGTCGGCCGACTCGAACCGTATGCGGGGCCGAGCGCCAGGACTCTCCTGGAGCCGCCACGTACCGCAACGCATCCATGCCCTGATCCTGGTTGCCGGCGTCTCCGGCGGCTTGCCCAGCCTTTTGGTGCCCATGTGTTACCCCACTCGCCTCCGGCTGGCCGCCCAGGCCGCCCCGCGGCTACCCTGGAGCTATGGACGCCACCACGCCGGCCGCCGACGAGCAGCCCCAGGAACTGACTCCGGAGCAGCGCGCCGACATCAAGGCGCGCCTGCGCAGGTTGTTCGGCGAGCCCCCCGGCGAGATGCTCGATCTCGCTACCCACCGCGAGCAGCAGTTCGAGGATGCGCGCGCGGCCGCCCAGTGATCGCCACCGTAGGGCGGGTGCTCGACACGTCGGCCTTGACCGACTTCGCCACCCAGAGCACCCGCTACATGGAAGCCGTCGTCTGGATGCACGACACCTATGTCGGGTCGCTCGTCATCCCCGCGCCCGCCCTGACCGCCGCCTATGCCGCGGTCCCCGACCGGGCTCGCCCCGTCCTGGACGTCCTGGTCGGACTCGAGACGGTCGTCATCACTCCCATCGACCAGCACAACGCGGCCGCCATCGCAGACACGCTCCGTGCCGCGGGCATCAGTGCCCCCGAGGCCGTCACCGCCGCGAGCGTCGTGGACGCCGCGCTGCGCCGTCGCGTCCCCATCGTGACCGGCCAGCAGTTCCCGATCCGCGCGATCAGCGCCGATGTGGAACTCGACCTCATCCCCTGAACGAGGCGAAGACGTACACACGGCAGGCCGTTCCCTGCGATGTCCTGCCCGCTGGCCGACATCGCGGGGAGGATTCGCCGCTTGCGCCACAGCCTGGCCAGGCACCGGCACTTCTGCCGCGCCCCGATGCCACCCGTAGGTGGATCATGGGGCGCCGCGCAGAGGATCGGCTGAGGTGACGTCAGGCGGAGCGTCGTTCGCGTCGGCTTTCGCGTCGGCGATGCGCGCCTGGCAGGCGAGGGCGATGTCGCTCCACGATGCTCCCTGATCACGCAGGTTCATCACCGCCTGGCGCAAGGCCGCACGATAGACCGCGCGAGCCCAGGCCAGTTCATCGAGATCGTCCGCCTGCGGGCGCACCTGCACGATAGGGGCCGGTGGGGCGCCCAGGAGCAAGGTCAGCGTTTGCTGCGCGCCATCGTTATCTAGTGTTCTCGAGCGAAGTAGCTGGTCAGCAGCATGAAGGCTTGTAAGGCATGTCAGGCAAGTGTGCTGGCCGCGCTGCCGCACCGAGGTCCGAGTTGTCTGACGATAAAGGGGTGGTGGCGTTCAGCCGGACCAGCGATCATCTCCGGATGACCATCGAAGAGAGCGCAAGCGCGCAGCGAGGTCCTCTGGCCGGCCGTGTCGCGGTGGTGACCGGTGTGAGCCGGCAGGCCGGGATCGGGTTCGCCCTGACGCGGGAGCTGCTGGCCGCCGGTGCCAGGGTGCTGGTGCAGTCATGGACACCTCATGACGCTGATCAGCCGTGGGGCAGCGACCCGGCGGGGATGGCCGGCGTGCTTGAGGCCTTGGGCGGCCTGGGCGACCGGCTGGCGCATGTCCAGGCCGACTTCGCCGATCCGCTGAAGCCGGCGTGGGTGATCGAGCAGGCTGTCCAGCGGTTCGGGCACGTTGACGTGCTGATCGCGAACCATGCCCGCAGCTCGAAGCAGTCACTGGAGCAGGTGACCGCGGCTGAGCTCGATCTGGCTTGGGCGGTGAACGCTCGCGGCAGCGTGCTGCTGACTCAAGCGTTCGCGGCTCAACACGATGATCAGCGCCCCGGCGGCCGGGTGATCTTGTTCACCTCCGGCCAGCACCTGGGCCCCATGCCGACCGAGCTGCCGTATGCGATCAGCAAGGGCGCGATCCACCAGATGACCGCCAGTCTCTCCGAGGCGCTCGTCGATCGCGGCATCACCGTCAACACCGTCAATCCCGGTCCGGTTGATACTGGGTGGGCCGGCCCCGAACTGACCCGGCAGCTCGCCGGCGCCTTGCCCGCGGGCCGGTGGGGTCGGCCGGAGGAGGTGGCTCGCCTGGTGCGCTGGCTCGCCTCGGACGAGGCGGCGTGGATCACCGGACAGGTGATCAACTCCGAGGGCGGGTTCCGACGCTGGAAATGACAGCGCTGATGGGAAAGACCTATGACCCGGACCTACAGGAGGAGTCTGAAGGGTTTGATGACGCCCTCGGGCTAGAAGACCCAGGGAGTCCGCTGCCCCAGGCCGGCTCGCAGGCCCCCACCGGTTCGAGTCTGGCCCGCGTGCAGCGCGCCGACGGCCGGGCCGGTTGGGAGCCGGCCGCGCTCGCGTCGGTCGACCCGTCAAGTGGGACATCGCCCGGTTCCGAGACGCATGACTAACGTCCCGCACGTGTCTCACATCCATTGGATATCTGTAAGGCACGTACGTCGAGCGTGCCCATGTCTCACATGCCTGACGCTCGCAAAGCACCCAAGATAACTGGTCTGCAGCGCCGGCAGGGTGGCGGCATGGACGACGATGTTGTGCTGGGGCGATGCCGTGATCCATCGCCGGTCCCGCCGGACCGCTGGCAGCACGAGGGCGCTGGTCTCTGGGGCAGCCTCCGTGCTGCTCTCTGTGCTGGTTGGCCTGCCAGCTCCTGTGGCTGGCCTGTCAGGGGCAGGCGGCTGGTGGCGGCTCACGCGCCCGCCTGCAGAAGCAGGATGACCTCATCAGCCACCGCGGCCGGCATGTCCCCTCGAGGCAGTACGAGCCGGCGGCCGCCGATCTCGTACAGCACATGCGTATCGCTCTGGCCGACCTTCACCAGCTCGATCCCGCGCTGAGCGGCGGCCTCCCCCACCCGATCCCAGCCGGGAACCCGACGCCGGCACATGTCTGCGGTCACCAGCTGTGTCTCCCGCCACTGCTCCATGGTCACGATCGCGGGGTGGGCCTGCTGGTGAGACCAGACCCAGTCGGCGATCGGGTTGGACCGGCCGCCGCGCGCTCGACGATTCCACACCTGAAAGCCGGAGTACTTAGGCTGGGTCAGCATTCTGCGCACACGCCGGTCCGTCCACGGCATCTGCCCCTCCGCCAGCGGATGCCGGTCGAGGTCGGCGGCCAAGACGGCGGCGATCTCAGCGTCCTTCAGCCCCTCGACGCGGCGCAGCCGGAACACCTCCGCCACGGTGTCGGCCCGGCGCTGGTCGGGATGCAACGCCAAGCGCATCTTGGGCCGTCCGCCGCCGAACCGGTGGGCGGCCGCAGGCGCGTCGGGGTCCACCACCGCGATGTAGCCGTAGCAGTGCGCGCCGTGCCTGAACCCGTTGGCGGCGTGCTGGCGCTGGCCACGCCTGGACTGCTCCACCAGCTCATGCCGGTAGATCTCGGCGCGAACCTGTGCGCTGCGGCGCAGCTCCAGCTGTCCGGTGGTCATGCCGCCGCGGGGCTCGTTGGCGCATTCCAACGCCACTCCCCGGGAGGTGAGGTGGTGCTCGACCTGGAGGCTGGGCAGCATGTCGCGGACGACGCGGGAGATGCGTTCGCAGACCACCCGGTCGATCTCGCCACGCTCGACCCATTCCAGCAGGTCAGCCCGTCCACCGTCGCGGGGAACCGGCACGCCGAGCCGTGCGTAGTCCTCCGCTGTCCCTTGGCTGCGATCATCCAAGCCCAGCATGCCGGACTCGACGTCCCAGAAATGGGCGATGAAGTGCTCGCCTGGCGCCAGGAGCGCGCTGGCCTCGGACAGCTGCCCGGCTATCTATGAACGCGATCCTTGCCGGACGGGTGCTGACGGCGGCCCGGTAGCCGGGCAGGTCGCTGAGGTCGATGGGGGCGTCAAACATGAGGGCCGATCCTTGCGCTGGTCGAAGGGATACCGATGAGCCCTCCTGTTGCTGGGGAGGGCATCACCCCCACATACGTGGGGAGTATCCCCGCTGAGCGCGGGGCCGACGGGCCGCCGGTAAGGACAGCCCAAGCTGTCGCGACACACCCCACATGGGAGGCATCGCCGCGACCGCAACGACGCCTACCGTGCCATGCGGAACACACCTGCGGCAAGGGCAGCCACCTGGCGAGAGTAGGCCTGCCTACCCGATCATCTGAGGCCTGCCTATCCCGAGCACATCCGGGCGCGGGCGGCGCCGCTTGGGTAAGGTCTGCGCTACTTGGGAGGCAAACACATGCCCGGATGGGACGAGACGGTGGCGGCCACCACCGCCAGCGAAGTGAGTAGGGCTCTGCGGGACCCGGCGCGGCGCTGGCTGGACCTGGCCGTGCCGAGCTTCCCCGCGGCCGCGGAGGAGCTCATGGCGTGGCTGGACGACCCCCGTGCCTTCGACAAGGATCTCCATCCGGCGGCGTTCAACTCGGCGATGCAGGACTACGATCACGCGGCCAAACAGGGCCTGGGCACGAAGGCGAAGAATGTCCTGAGCGCAGAGCTGGCGCATGTCCAGCGTGTGCTCACGCCGTTGCGCGCCGGTGGCTGGTCGGGCGACCGGGAACCGGCCAGATCCGCACTGCGCGCGCTGCTCGGCAAGCTGGACGATCACGAGGTGCTCCGGGCGGCGTGGCGGGATCTATGGTCCAAGATCGACAAAAAGCAGACGTCGGCCGAAGCCATCGCGCCCCTGCGGGACGTGTTTCTCGAGCTCGCACGCCGAACAGGTCACTCCCTTGAGTTCGGCAGCGACTTCATCGCCCTCCTCCAGGGCGTCCTGGCCGATGACAGCTCGGCTGTAGCCGCCATGAAGTCCGCCCTCGGCGACATCCTCACGGTCGAGGCCGGACAGCAGGATGAAGATCCCCCTGCCCCGGCGGGCCTGACGATCGATGAGCGGAACGCCTTATGCGAGCGCTTCCTTGCCCTCCCCGCTCCAACGAGCTGGCACGCGGTCTGGCTGGTCTACGAAAAGGCCAGCATGCGGGTCATCTCCGCCGGACTGGGCGACATCTCCTTCTTCTCCAGCGAGTACGTCCCCAACGACGCGCAGGCCGCCTCAGCCAAGTGCAGCTCATACGCCAGGAACTGGACCACGACAGACGGCAAGGTCCTGGCCGAGATGCCCCACCGGCAAGGCCTGGTCAACGTTCGCGTCTTCCTCCCCGCACGCTTATACGCCGATCCGGTCACCGTCGCCCGCGACCACGTGGACGCGCTGGTCGCCGTCGGAAAGTTCCACGCCGGCATCGGGCACGACGACTGGCACCTGGCCGAGGGACACACCCACATCAGCCAAGGGAGCCCTTCGGAACGGTACTTCCGGCTCGGCGCCGATGCCGCGCAACAGCATGTGGATCACGAACGCCGGTCGGCGGTGTTCAGCGCGATGGAGGCGTTCTGGAAACAAAAGGACGGCTCGCCCTCCATGGACGACGACCGTCTGGCCGAAGCAGTCGACCTGCTGCGCTGGTGGCAAGCCGCCCAGGAACAGGCGCCGCTGGCACGCGTGATCGCGGACGTCCGGGTGATCGAAACCGCCTCCTCACGCATCGGCCCCGGGAAGTGGCAGCAGCACCTGACCATGTTCCTGAAGCCCGCCTGGATCGTGCACTCCATGCACGGCCACCTGCGCGACACCCTGCATGAGGCTCTCGGCGGCGCATCGGATGGACTCAGCCCCCAAGCTCGCGAGCGACGCCAGACGGTGGCCGCCGCGACACGACGCACTGACGATCTCCCCTGGATCGGGCTGGTTCCCGGCACCACCCAGGCCGCCTTGACCGAGCTGCTGGACATCTACCCCGAACACCATCACACCCGGCGTCGACTGCGCACCCTGGCCAGCCGCTTGGCAACCACGACGCCTTCAACCAGTGGCGCGCATCGCTCGACACCCGCTGGACCCATCTGCTCGACAGGCTGGTACGCATCCGCAACGCGATCAGCCACGGTGGCCCCGCGACCGCCGGCGCCGTACGATCCGTCGCCTTGTTCGCCAGCCAGCTCAGCGCCTGGGAGGTACAGCTCGCCCTGGAGGCCGCCCTGAAGAACATCAGCCATGAAGCAGCTCACCAGGAATTCAAAGCCGACAACGACCTCCTCAGCACGATCCACAAAGCGGCCACGCCCAGGGATGTGATCCACGACTCCGCAGTGCCGTCACCTCCCCCGCGTAGGTAGCCGCTACTCTAGGACGGCCTGTCCTGGCTCTCAAACGGTTCGCCGAGCTTCACGCTCCCGGCTTTCCTGATGTGTGGTTATGACACCATGAGGGCGAGCGTGACCGCCGTGGCGGCGACCCCCGCGACGGCGCCCGCGAGCACCTGGGCGGGCGTGTGATGAGACACCTGAACCCTGGCCCACCCGATCACCGCCACCAGCACGGCGCCCACCACCACGACCGGCACCGCCGGCAGCACATGCGCGAACACCACGGCGGTACCCGCCGACACCCCCGTGTGGAAGCTGATCTTCCACCACAAGGTGATCGGCCCCATCACCAGCACCCACTCCAGCATCACGGCCGCCGACGCCGTCACCACCCCAGGAGCGTCCAACACCGCGAGCACGGCCAGGCCGACCGCCACGGCGGCGAACCCTGCCGCCATCGGGCCCTTCCGCGACTTCCGCTCCACCAGGTGAATCGAATCCAGGCGGCCCCGCCGCACCCCGACCGCGATCACGGCTGCGGGGACGCCCGCGCACAACGCCGCGGCCAGCAGCCCCCACGCCAGCCCCTGCCACCCCTCGGCGAGCAGCCCGGCCGCCGGCGGCATGGCGATCGCCACGTACTGCGGGGCGAACACCTCCGTCACCGCGCGCGCGACAGCTCCACCACGTCGGGTCGCTCCTGCAGCCGCTTCCACGCCTTCCACACGCTGATCAGCCATTGCGCCTCCTCGGCGATCTCTGAGCCCTGGACGCTCGAGGGAATGCTCCCTCAAACTGGTCAGGACGTCGTTGCACGCGTGTGCAGGTTTCGCATGATCCTTGACCGTTACCACTGCGTCCGTCGTGCCGGGCGCCTAGGATGAAGGCGTGCGACTCCAGCCCAAGGCGACCCGCCCGACGCCACCACGGTGTCGAGCGGTGACGTGGCCCCTGGCGTGTCGCGCGCTGCTCATGGTGGTGATTGCGTTCTTCACCACAGTGTTCTCGCCCCCTGCCGGCAGGGCTGAAGCGCTTTCTGCGTCTCCGCTTGTACGCCAGTAACGGCGCTCTTCCTCGCATTTGCCTTGGGCAGGGCGGGCTGGTGTGCCGCCATAGAGGAGCGCCGCAGTGGCATCGGCCGCCTTGCCCTTCCGGTTCGGAAGGAAGAGGGCGCACGCAGTGATCAACTTTTGGCCGGAGGCCCCACTCTGGCAGCAGATAGTCTCCGCCGCATGGCCTCCCCTCTGCGCGTTGGGGGTCGTCCTAGCCAGGATGGCCAAGGCAACCATGCCAGCTGGCAGCAGGGATCGAAGGAGGCTCTTGGAGAGGTGGCTTGAGCACCGCCGGGCGGTGGTGGCGGCCCGCCGCGAGCATCGTACGGCGAGGCGCCAGGAACGTCGTGAACGGCGCCAGGCCAGACGTGCGGAACGTGCGCGGCGGCGGGAGGAGCGGCAGCTCCGATGGCAACGTCAGATCGGGACGCAGATCTGACGTTGATCCGCCCCATCGGCGCCGACGGGCGGGGCGGGGGGTGACCTTCGCTCCAGGGCAGGTGCAGCAGCTTGCGCGGTTCCTGGATTCCAGGGTGAGCTGGTGGACCGCCCGGACCAGGGCGGCCGGATGGTGACCACCTTCCCGCTCAGCAGCGGCCATGACATGGATGTGGCCGCTGCTGAGCCCGCTGATCGATGATCTGCGCCAGTGATCGGGCTGGGGAAAGGGCCGGGGGAAGATCCAGCGCCGACCGGCAGCTTGCGGACGTCAGCCTGCGGCAGCACAGGGCAGCGGCCGGCCGCAGGCGTTCCGCCCGGGCGGACAGCGTCTGGTCAGCCGCGCCCAGAGGGGGGAGGCGCCTGGCCTGCACGGAGCGGCAGGACGCGGATGGGGCGGTAGCGGCCTGATCGCAAGGGAAGCAAGGGCAGCCACATCTCCGGTGGTGCCGGCTGCCAGCCGTGGGTGCGCAGGACGTCCCGGAGCCAGGCTTCGACCTGTTCGGGTGGCATCCCGCGGCGTGGCGGCTGCACTTCGGTGGCCGCGCCGGGGAGGGTGAGCTGCCAGCCTCCGGTGGGTCCGGGTCTGCCCCAGATCCAGCGTAGCCAGGCGGTGCGCAGGCCCGGCAGGTAGACCAGGGTGTCGTCGTTCATGGCGTGCCTGCCGAGGTCGGGCTGGTGCGGGAGGCGGGGGCGGTGCACAGGGTGGCCAGGACCCGGTCGGCCTCCCAGGTGTCGGCCAGCGCGCGGTGGGCGCCGCCCAGGGGCAGCCACCAGTGGGTGCGCCGCCAGGTCGCCAGGGCCTGCATCAGGCAGGCCCAGCGCTCCCGTTCGGGTAGTTCGGCGGGATCTCGCCCGGCCGCCTGGTGGGTGGCGGCCACGCGGCCGTGGTCGAAGTCAGCGTTGTAGGCCAGGATCGCTGCAGATCCGACGGCGTCCAGGAAGCGGGGCAGGACCTGGTCCCAGGTGGGTGCGTCGCGCAGGTCGGCGGCGCTGATGCCGTGCACGGCGTACGCGCCGGCGCTGATCGCCGCCGGGCCGGGGTTGACGAGGGTGTCCAGCAGAACGCGGCCGGAGCCGTCGGCGGCCAGGACGGCGAGTTCGATGATCACTCCGTTCAGGTCGGTGGTCTCGCAGTCGACGATGACCGCCTGTCCGGGACGGCGCATCCGCCGAGCCCACGCGATGATGTCGCCGACCTCGCCGGACAGCCGCACGTGGTCGGCGTGCCGGGCGGCGGCCGGGTGCGTGAGGAGGGCCTGCTCGACCTGCTCGCGGGTGGGGGCGCCGTCGAGGCCGGGTTCCCAGTCCACGATCCACATGTCCTGGCGGGTGTCCCAGCGCGGCCAGACCTCGATCTGGTGCTGGTGCGCCAGGTCGGCGGCAAAGCCGCGGATCGCGGTGGCGCGGCTGATCGGCAGACGGGTGTGCTCGCGCAGCGGGGAGGGCCGGCCTGGGCGGACCGCGCGCACGGCCTCCCAGTCCACCCCGGGTATCGCGAGGGCGTCTTCGAGGTCGCCGAGAGTGAACTGCGGTACGGCGATGTCCTTGATCAGGCGGCCGCGGTGATCACGTAGTTCCCGTAGCTCGTGCCGGACGGGGGCGAGCCAGCCGGCCGCCAGCAGGTAGTCCAGGTCAGTGCGGCGGATCTCCAGGTGCTCGGCCGCGAGCGTGGGGCCCAGCAGCCGGGCGCGGCGCACCTGGTCCACCGTGGCTTCGTCGCCGGCGAGCGCGGCGATGTCGGCGCGGGCGTAGCGGTCGAAGCGGCCCGGCCGCATGCCGCGCTCGGCCGCGTGGCGGGCCAGTTCGGGTTCGGTCCAGCCGAGCCAGGCGGCGGCGTCGCCGGGGGTGATGGAGTCGGCCAGCCATGCCTGCCGGGCGGCGACCACCACGGCGAGCGGGCTGCCGGGCCCTTCGGCCAGTAAGGCAGCGGCGCGCGGATCGAACAGCGGCCAGCCCTCGTACTCCCCCACCGGTTCCAGAACGCCGCGGTCGGCGAGGTCGGTGATGTCGCACGCCTGCACCGGCAGGCCGGTCGCGGCGGCCAGGCTCTCGGCGATGCGACGCGCGCCGAGCGGCTGCGGCGGGATGCGCGCCACGAGGTCGCGGTCGGCGATTAGCCCGGCGGACAGGGCCCGGGTCCAGTACGGCGGCCGGTCGGGGGCCGGGATCACCGCGGCGTCGCGACCGCGCCGCCATGCCGCATAGTCCAGGCCCAGCGCGGCGCGCAGCTCGTCGTCGGCGAAGTCGTCGGGGATGGCCTGCAGCAGCCGCTCCCGGTCGGCGATGAGCTGGTCGACCAGCGGCCCGCTCCACCGCGGGGTCTTCAGATCGGGGTCGGGAATCAGGCCGGCAGCGCGGGCCCGGCCGAACTCGCCGTCGGTGAAACGCAACGCCTAACGCAGCTGGGCAGCGGTGTGGGCGAGGGTTCGCCGCCCCCGGCCGGTGCGAGCAGCCTCGCGAGGCGGGAGGAGAGCGCCGGAACTGGCCGGTCGGGCATGGGCGACACCGTCGTCCTCAGTGGCATCTGGGCCGACGTCGTGGCCGGCATCGGAGGCGATGCCAGAGCCGACGTCGGGGGCGGTGCCGTGAGGGTGGGGGTGCGTCATGGCAGGCTTTCCTCGCGCGACCAGCCCATGACCGGTGCGCGATCCCGCGGAAAGTGCGAGGTGACGGCAACGGCGTACGGCGCCACCACGGGACGGCGGCGCTCGCTGAACCACTCGCGGCTGATGCCAGACACACCTTCTCAGCCGAGAAGCAGGAGGCACCTTCGCCCTGACAGGCCGGGGTGTCATGGGCGCCCCGGCGGGCTTCGGCCATGTCCGCGTGGCCGCGTCCCCACGTTAGCCGCTCGCCGGGCGCGCGCACCACCCCTTGCCTCCGCCACCCTGTTCACGGCCTGTCGCCGTCGCGGGCGGGGCGGGCCAAGCGTTTCATGTGCTCGCGTACTCATCTGCCGCAGGAGCACGGCGCTGGCGGCGGGGCGAAGATGCGCGGGGACAAGGGCCTGACTCGTGTACCTCGTCACGGTGGTCGGCAAGCTCGGCGGGTGGTTGGGAGATGGATGCCGGACGGCGGCGTGGGCGTGCGGTGGTCCACCACCGGATCGGACCAGCGTGGTGTCTGCATATCGTGGTCGGGGATGAGGGCCGGCGGCTTGAGCGCGGGCCAGCTGCTCGGCGCTGATATCCATGGCGGCTTGCAGCTGGGACGCGTTGTGCGCCGTCGTGCGGCCCTTACTGGTCGTCATGAGGGATGACACCTTCTGGACGACAGTGACGCCGCTGGCACCACTGCAAGGGCGAGGAACGCTTTCCAACGTGACGTGCGCCTGTGACAGTTCGTCCGCCTTGTAGGACTTGCACATGGCGGCGGTCTGCGTACGGTGTGCTAAGCACCTTCGCCTGCCCTCCACGCAGTGGTGGCAGCCTGCCCCTCAATCACCTTGCAGGAGACCGCAGATGCCGGACTGGGACGCCGAGACCTACATCGCGCTCGGCAGCGCGGCCGTCGCCCTGGCCGGCGTCGTCTACAACGTCGGCATGAAGAAGATCTCCCGGCGGTCCGCGGTCGCCAGCGAGAAGTCGGCCGGGAGGGCGACCAAGAGCTCACCCGCGACCTGATCCGCGCCGCCGCCACCCTCGGCTGCGACTGACGGGTCTCCTCAAGGGGCCGCGCCC
>NZ_JBSGCE010000088.1:0-29552 GCF_053601695.1 Nonomuraea sp. NPDC004702 | reverse complement strand
GCCGCGCCGCCGCCCGGGCCGCCGCGAGCGCCGCCCGCCGGGCCGCCGCCTGCGCCAGCTTCCTGGCGATGATCCGCGCCGCGATGCGCGCCGCGATGCCGACGGCGATCCAGAACAGCTGGCCGTCGGGGTCGCTCATGCTGACGGGGCTGTTGTTGGCGTAGGCGTAGGCGTTGAGCTGCTGCGGGTCCTCCTCGTCGATGATGGGGTCGACCGACAGGAAGCGGCCGTTCTTCGGGTCGTACTCGCGGGCGCCCAGGTGCACGAGCCCGGTCGTCGGGTCCTTGGTGCCGCCGACGAACGACCGCTGTCCCGGCCACCATGGCGGCGGCGATCCCCGGTCCTCGCCGAACGGCGTCATCCGCCGGACGGCCAGCTCGCCGGTGCCGCCGTTCACCGCGGCCTGCGCGGTGCCCTGGTGGTCGGCGGCCAGGAAGTAGACCTGGTTGTCGGGCGTGCGGACCGCGATCGGCTCGCCGTTGATGGTGTAGTAGCGGGTCTGCTCGACGGCGTCCTTGGCGAAGTCGAAGCGCAGCTCCATGTCGTCCACGTACAGGGTGGCGTCCGTGGCGGTCTTGCGCAGCAGCCGGTCGCCGTCGGCGTCGTAGACGAACGACGTCGTCTTGCCGGCCTCCGTGACCGACTCCAGGTTGCCCTCGGCGTCCCAGACGAGGGCCTGGTCGGACGTGCCGACCTTGCGCCTGGTGGTGTTGCCGGCCTCGTCGTAGGCGAACAGGTCGGCCCCGATGCTCTGCACCGCGTGCGGCTGCTTGGCGCCGGCCGCCGGGTAGACCGAGGTGCGCACGGTCTCGGGCGCGCCGCCCCAGGCGTGCTTGGTCTCCTTGACCCGGTTGCCGGTGGAGTCGTAGGCGTAGCTGACCGCGTACGGCGCCACGCCGCCGATCTTGTCGGAGGCCGGCGTGCCGCTGGCGCAGTCGTCGTTGGCCGTCCACGCCGAGGTCATCCGGCGCAGGTGGTCGTAGGTGAAGCACTGCGTGTCCTGGCCGCCCGCCCGTTCGGCGATCTTGGTGACGTTGCCGGCGGCGTCGTAGGCGTAGTTGAGGTCAAGGTCGGTGGCGGCGGCGCCCTCCCGGTCCAGCCGCATCCTGGTCAGCCTGCGGGTGGACTCGTCATGGGTGTAGGTGAGCCAGGTCTTCTTGCCGCCTGAACCCAGCTCGTACTGCAGGGTCTCGCCGAGCTTGGAGTAGCGGGTCGCGGTCACGTACGACGACAGCCCGCTGACCTTGGTCGGCTGGCTGAGCTCGTCGTAGGAGTAGACCACCGACTCGGCCTCCAGCCCGCCCCCGGCCGGGAAGCTGACCGACTGCACCTGGTCGTCGAGGGTGTAGCGGGTGTTGAGCACGTACGAGCCGGCCAGCTTGCCCTCCCGCTCGGGGACGGTCACCGTCTCGCGCAGGGTGCGGTAGTCGGAGTCGATGGCGTTGATCTCCGCCTTGTACGCCTGCCCGCCCGCGTACCGGATGCTGGCGTTCATGTGGCCCTTGGCCAGCGCGTCGTACTTCCACTCGGCCAGCAGCGCGCCGGTGGCCGAGCCGTCGCGCAGCTCCTTCTTGCGGCCGAGCTCGTCGTAGACGTACCAGAGGGTCTTGCCGCGGGCGTCGGTGGTGCTCACCAGCTCGTCGGCGTCGTTGTACGTCATCGTGGTGACGCCCTTGTCCGGGTCCTCCGTCTTGATCTCCCGGCCGCGCACGTCGTAGTGGTGGCGCCACACGTTGCCCGCGGCGTCGGTCACCGTGGACAGCCGGCCGGCGGGGTCGTAGGTGTACTTGGTGGACTCGTACGGGCCCGTCGGGGTGGCGCCCTTGTACTGGCGCAGCTCGATGAGCCGGTCGTCGGCGTCGCCGATGCGGGTCGTCGCGGTGCCGCCCGCCGGCGGCGTGATGGTGACGCGGTCGCCCTGCTGGGTGGCCGAGACGCGGTACTTCTCCACGCCCTTGGCCTTGAGGATCTGGGCGTTGACCTCGCCCGCGCCGTCGAAGACCGACACGACCTGCGTGGGCACGTCGGTGTCGGCGACCGCGAGCAGCTCGGTGGCGGGGGTGCCGGTGGCGAAGTAGCCGGTGTTGGACTTGCTCACCTCGCCGAGCGAGTTGTAGAAGGTGTCGGTGATCGTGCGCCCGTCGCGCAGCGCCGGGTCCTGCGTCTGGTCGTCGCGGGGGGCGGGTTCCTGCGTCTGCCGCTCGCGCATCAGGCCGTCGTACAGCTCGTGGCTGACGGTGTAGCCGCCGTCGGCGCGCAGCGTCTTGGTGGTGACCACGCTGGGGCCGTCGGTGCGCATGGTGTAGGCGTACTCGGTGCTGGGCGACTGGCCGGCGGCCTTGCTGCGGTCCGGCTGCCAGACCTTGACCAGGCGGCCGAGCGCGTCGTGCTCCATGTCGGTGCGCCGGCCGTTGGCGTCGACCTCGGCGACCGGCTCGCCCCAGGCCGGCTCGACGAGGGTGCGCTCGACGTGGCCGAGCTGGTTGGTCTCGACGATCTCCGTGGCCTGGGCGCCGGTGGCCGGGCTGTAGGTGATGGTGGACTTCGTCCCGACCGGGCCGGTCTCGCTGGTCTCGCGGCCGTAGACGTCGTAGGTGTGGGTGCTGTCGGTGACGGTCGACCCGTCGGCCGCGCCGAGCTGCTGGACGGTGGTCACGTCGCCCTTGGTGGGCGCCTGGCCGTAGGCCTTGTTGTCGTACTGGACCCGTTCGTCGGAGATCACCTCTCCGGCGGCCAGGGTCGAGACGGCGGTGCCGCAGCCCGCGGCGACCTTCTGGATCCTGCTGGCGTAGTCGAGCATCCAGGCGGTGTCGTTGCGGGCGTAGGTGTAGCGGGTGCACTGGTCGTCGTCGGCGGTGGCCAGGTCGCCCTTCTCCTCCACCTGGGTGAGCAGGCCCTTGGCGTCGTACGAGCGCTCCTCGCCGGTACGCCGCCACGCCCCGCCCGCCAGCGCCGTGCGGGTCACCATCGACTTGGGCTCGACGACGTAGGCGGTCTTGGTGACGCCGCCCTGGGTGGACTCGGCGGTCTTGAGCGACCAGGGCTCCTCGGCGGTCGCGGTGAGCACCGTCGCGCTGTCGCCGTCGTAGAGGATCTCCTCGCGTTCGAAGCCGGACAGCTGGTCGAGGTCGTCCAGCTTGCCGCCCTCGGTGTCGACGACCTGCGCGACGCGCTTGGAGCCGTCGGCCTGCCTGTCGCCGTGCATGCCGCGGAAGTACCTGAACTCGGTGAGCGTGCGCCGGGTGTCCTGCCCGTCGCCCTCACGCACCCGGACGCGCCCGAACCCGCGCCAGTCCGACCAGGTGCGCTGCTCGGGCTTGACGAGGATGTTGTCGGCGTAGTGCCAGGCCGCGCCGTCGAGGTACTCGTAGTCGGTGACCACGTTCGGCGAGCCGGCGACGCGGTCCACCTCGACGGTCTGGGTGACGACGTACTTGTGGAACCAGTCGGTGACCTCGCCCTCGTCGGGCGGCGCCCAGCGCTGCGGGAAGCACAGCCGGTTGTTCTTGTCGGCCGCGGCGGGCACGTCGCCGGGCTTGCAGTCGGCCGCGGCGTAGTTGACCCGCAGCTCGCCGCCGGTCTCGTTGTTCACCGCCTGGACCCGCCACTTGACCAGCGGCGCGCGTCCTTCGTTGGCGTCCACCCGGTTGGGCAGCTGAACGCCGCTGAAGGTGATCTTCGGCATGGTGAGGGTGCCGCCCACGTGGCCGCTCTGCTGCACCGAGGCCAGCCACAACGACGGGCTGAGGCCGTCGCCCGTGGCGGGGAACTGGTGGGTCAGCGTCCAGGAGTCGACCGGGCTGTACTGGCCGGAGGCGTTGAGCACCTGCGTGGTGACCTTGGCCAGGCGCTTGCGCGTGAAGAACGTCGGCGACAGCCGGTCGGTGCACTTGATCCCGGCGTCGCAGATCTGGTCGAACGGCACGTCCGGCCAGGATGCCGCGGTCTCCTTCTTGAGCTGGTCGGCGGCGCAGGTGACGGTGCCGGAGGGCAGGCAGCGCTCGGCCACGTCGAAGACCACCCGGGCGGCCGGGGCCTTGGTGAACAGCTCGTTGCTCAGGTAGCCGTAGTCGACGCGGGTGAGGTACGCGCCGCGCACGTACACGGTGCCCAGCTCGGGCTTCATGCTGCGGCCGTAGTAGTTCTTCTCGTTCTCGTACCAGTACGTGGTGGCGTTGCCGTGGGTGTCGACCGCGTAGTCGAGGTTCCACCGGTAGGCCTGCTGGCACCAGGCGTTTGCGGGAGTGCTGGAGTAGCACGGCTCGCCGCTGTTGTTGCCGAACACCGGCACGGTCTGCACCGACTTGGTCTCCGGCTTGCCGGTGACCCAGCCGGGCAGGCGGTTCAGGCCGAAGCTGTACTGGGTGCCGTCGGCGGTGGTGACCCGCCAGTACTCGCCGTTGTTGTCGCCGTTGGCGGCTCCGGTGAGGTACTCGATGCGGGTGCCGTCGTCGCGCTTGGGCCGCCACTGCTTGGTGGTGGCGTCCTTGACCAGCTCGACGGCGGAGTTGCCGAGCGACAGGGTGGCGTTGTCCTGGTCCCAGCACAGGTCGCCGGTCTTCTTGCCGTCGATCATGCACGCCTTGTAGCGGCGTTCGACGTAGCCGCTGGGGTTGAGCTCGAAGCCCTCCCCCACCCAGGACGGCTGGTTGTTGGTGGAGACGGTGCGGCCGTCCACGCTCTGGGAGGAGTAGTCGAGCGACAGGTCGGGCTCGTCGCCGCCCAGGGCGGGCGGGGTGCGCAGGTCGTAGCTCCAGGAGAAGTCGCCGGACTGGTTGCCGACGCTCCAGCTCGCCGAGGCGGCCAGCGAGGTGGCGGCGTGGTCGCCCGACGGGCCGGAGGCGGCGGCGGTCACGGCGTACAGGCCGGTGGTCTCGACCTCGGCGGTCAGCTTGCCCGCCTTGGCGTCGTTGTCGCTCCTGACCGGCCGCGGCGCGGCGCAGGTGGCGGCGGCCCTGGCGTCGAGCGCGCACTCGTCGAGCTTGACCATGCGCAGCCGGGCGCCGTAGTCGCCGCCGAAGGCGTACCGGAAGCCGGAGTAGTCGATCTCCAGCCGGGTCTTGCCGGACGCCTTGGCCGCCGTGACGCCCTGGCCGGGCGAGACGCGCATCGCGACGCCGAGCAGGTCGGTCCTGAGCAGCTCGACCTTGACCGGGACGGCCTCGGCCGCGGCCACGCCCTTGGCGGCGGGCGCGAGCCGCACCGGGAACCCGGCGGAGAGCGCGGCGGCGCTCTCGGCGCCGCCCAGCTCGGCGGTGCCCGCGGCGGGCCAGGCGACCTTGGGCGGGGCCTTCCACGCCTGTTCGGCGGCGGGATCGGCGAGCGGCGGCAGGACGGGCACCTTCCCGCCCTTGACCGGCGTCTCCTTCTGCACCGTGGGCGCCTTGCGGGGCGCGGCGGAGGCGGGCATCGCGTACGCCATGGGCGCCAGGAGCACGACCGTGAGCACGGTCGCCAGCCTGCGCGGCCAGGCGGTCTCGGGCTTGACGCCCTCGAAGCGGTTCCAGCGGGGGTCGGGGGCGTCGGGCTCGGCGGCGGGCTGCTGAAAACGATTCCAGTTGGGCTCTGGCAGGTCTAACTCACTGTCCACGGATTCTCCCAGGGAGGGGCTACTGGGCTGCTAGCTGGGCTATCTGCTCGGCGCTGAGCACGCCGTCGTACGTGCGGACGTCGTCGACGGTCCCCGGCCAGTAGCCGGTGAAGACGCCCGCGGTCTTGCTCCGGCCCAGTTGCAGGGGGCCGGTGGCGGTCCAGGTGCTCACGTGGGGGGTGACGGTGGTGGCCGACAGGCGGCCGTTGACGTAGACGCGCAGCTCGCCGGCCAGGGCGTCGTACACGCCGGCGACGTGCGTCCACTCCAGGGGGGCGGGGACGGCGTCCGAACGGGTGCGGACGAGGGCGGCGGTGTCGGTGTCGGCGGCGGCCATGCCCAGGGCCCACCGCCCCTGTTCCTTGTCGAAGCCGAGCTGGAACCCGGCCGCCCTGGCGCCCGGCTGGGCGACGGCCGCGGTGTCCTTGGCGGGCAGGTAGTCGAGCTGGGTCCAGACGGCGACGGTGAACCCGGAGCCGGTGGCGACGGCGGGCGCGGCGGTCTGGGCGTAGCCGGTCGCGCCGTCGAGCGCGAGGGCGCCGTCCAGCCAGCCGTCGGTCCAGGTGGCGGCGCCGGCCAGCGCGGCGGGCGTGGCCCGGCCGGAGGAGTCGGCCGCCGACAGGCCGCCGTCCTCGTCCAGCTTCCAGTGGCCGACCAGCGTGGCGGCGCTGTTCACCAGGTCGGCGACCTCGTCGGCGAACATGGCGCGGCCGTAGAGCCGCACGTCGTCCACGTCGCCGGGCCAGAAGTCGGCCGCCGCGCCGGCCGCCTTGCCGCGGCCGATGGTCAGCGGGCCGGCGGCGTTCCACGGCGCGGGGACGGCGGCCGAGGACTCCAGCCGGCCGTTGACGTAGAGGGAGATCTGGCCGGCCGCCGAGTCGTAGACGCCGGCCAGGTGGGTCCACTCGTTCAGCCGGGGCGCGGCGGCCGACAGCGCGCGCACGGCCGTGGCGGCGTCGGCGTCGGCGCCGGTGACGGCCAGCGCCCAGCGGTTGTCGGCCTTGCTGTACTGCAGGGAGAACGCGCCGGTCCGGCCGCCCTCCTGGGTGACGGCGGTGGCGGAGGCGGCGGTGCCGGTCAGCCGGACCCAGGCGGCGACGGCGAAGTTGCGGCCGGTGTCGGCGACCGGGCCGCCGGTCTGCGCATAGGCGCCCGCCAGCCGCAGCGCGCCGCCGGTGCGGCCCGAGGTCCAGGTGGCGCCGTACAGGGTGGCGGGGTGGGCGCCGGCGGCGTCGGCGGCGGTGCCGCCCTGGCCCTCGTCCATGGGCCAGTGGCCGGCCGGTCCCCGCCCGGCGTTGACGTTGAAGACGTACGTGCGGATCGGGCCGAGCTGCCCGGCGCGGTCCTTGCTGCGCACCGACAGGACGTTCGGGCCGTCGTGGCGCGGGGTGAGGGTGATCGCGGCCGTGCCGTCCTGGGCGGGCGGGACCTCGGTCTTGGGGGTGGTGTCCAGGCCGTAGACGTAGGCGGCGACGTCGGTGACGCCGTTGGGGGCGAAGGTGAACCGGCCCGCCAGGCCGACGCCGTCGCTCCAGCCGTTCTCGGTGAACCGGTCGGAGGACACCTCGGGCTCCCGGCCGGGGGCGGTGGCGTCCACGGTGGCCTCGCACCAGGGGCTCCAGGCGCTGTTGGCCTTGCCGTCCTCGGCGCGTACCCGCCAGCGGACCAGCGCGCCGTCGGCGTACAGGCTCTGCGGGACGAGGGCGGAGAAGGCCGTGCCGGTCGAGCCCACGGGGGTCAGGTACTCCCCGGCCTTGGTCCCGTCGGCGCGGTACCACTCGAAGCGGCCCCTGACGGAGTTGTCGGCGTCCTTGAGCCGGGCCCAGAGCTTCGGCGTCGGCGTGCTGATGACCGGCCGGTCGTCGCCGGAGACGCACGGGCCGCCCGGGTCGGACCAGGCGTCGGCCGCCACCGGGTCGGCGGGCAGCGAGTTGTACTCGATGACCAGGCTCGGGTTGTTGCGGAACTTCTTCCAGGCGTACTGGTCGGTCTCGCTGGTGGCGCGGAGGCCGACGGTGATGTTGGCCCACTTGTTGGCGGCGGCGTCGGCGACCTGGGAGGTGACGTCGAACTCGACGCCGCCGGGCAGGCAGGCCGAGCCCCAGCCCTTGGCCACGTTCACCGTGGACAGCTTCTTGACCCACTTGGGCTGGTTGCTCCAGGTGGTGCTCTTGCTGATCGTGTTGGTGGACCACGCCTCGACCGCGCGGGCGCTGCACGAGTACGACCAGGTCTCGTACGTGCGCAGCGTGCCCTTGATGATCTGCTTGCCGTGGATCGTGGAGCCGGTGTTCATCTGGAAGAACGAGCGGTTGGTCTGCGAGTTGACGTGCCCGACGCGGGCGACGTCGCTGGAGTTGAGGTAGTTGGAGCTGGGCCAGTTGCTCCACACGGCGGTCCAGGCGCCGCGGGCGGCCGAGAAGTACGGGTCCAGGAACACCGGGTACCGGGTCTTCGGATCGCTCATCATCGCGCGGTCCGGCCGCAGCCGCAGCTTCCTGCCGTCGAGCGAGACGCCCATGGTGGCCTGGCGGGCCTCGGGCGCGCGGCCCTCCTTGACCGCGGCCTCGCCCGCGCCGGTCGAGTCCCACATCGTGGGGGTGGGCGCGATGAAGATCGTGCCGCCGGTGCGGTCGACCGCCTCCAGGTTGCCCGCCTTGTCGGCGGTCAGCGACAGGCCGCTGACCGACAGCGGGAAGTCCAGGTCGGGCAGGGCTCGCGCGGCGGCCCGCGTCTTGACCACCAGGACGTGGGAGAAGCCGTCCACGTCGGCCGTGACCCGCAGGTCCACGCCGGGCAGCACCTCGGGGTAGGTGGCGGTGTCGCCGTCGAGCGAGGGCCTGGGCAGCGTGCCCGGCCAGCTCAGCTCCAGGGCCTTGCCGCCGCGGTACAGGCGGGCGAGCGGGCCGCCGCCCCCGCCGGAGAAGGTCAGCCCGGCCGCCGTCGCCACCGGCTCCACCGCGCCGTCGGGACGCAGGCGCAGCGTGGTGTCCACGGGCACCCAGCCGGCGGCCTGGCGGACGCGGACGGGGCGGGCGTGCTGTTCGAGGGTGAAGGTGCCGTCCGGGCGGGCGAAGACCTGGCGGGTCTCGCTGCGCATCGACTCGATCTCGACCGGCCGGCCGGTGCGCCTGGCCGTGGCGGTCGCGGCCGTCTCCGGCGCGAGAGGCGCGGAGAGCGCGACGGGCGCGGGGGGCGCGCTCGCCGCCGGAGGCGCGCCTGCCTCCGGCGGCTCCGCGCCGGCGGGCGGCACCGCCGGGATCGTGAACGCCAAGACAGCCGCGACCAGCCCACGCCCAACCCGCATCGGTCCTCGCATGTCGACCAGAGGTCCGCGCGGGACCAGGCGATCTTCGATTGACGAACGGATTGTCACCCGCGTAATGCCGTACGTCTAGATCTTCTGGCGAAATTCGCCATAAGTTGGGACATGTCTGGAAGGAACCGCCGTCAGCCGTTCGCGGACCCCGTCACCGGGGCGCGGCGGCGAGTTCGGCGACCGCCGCGACGACCAGGTCCACCTCCTGCTCGGTGTTGTAGTAGTGCGGCGACAGGCGCAGGCACCAGTCGACGTCCTTGTCCCCGAAGTCGAACTGGGCGAAGTGCCGGAAGCTGAGCGCCGAGTTGACGCCGCGCGCGTCCAGCGCCGCCTTGAACGGCTCCGCCCGCCGGCCCTCGACGGCGAAGGTGACCAGGGCGCCCAGCCGCCGTCCCCGGTCGAGCACGCGCACCCCGGGCAGCGCGGCGAGCCCGTCGCGCAGGCCGGCGGCCAGGGCCGGGGTGCGCCGGGCGACGGCCTCCACGCCCACCCGGCGGGCGTAGCGGGCGGCGGCCGCGCAGCCGAGCACGACGGAGTAGGGGAACTCCCAGTCCTCGAACCTGGCCGCCGTCGCGACCGGCTCGTAGCGGCCCGGCTCGGTCCAGCGCGCGCCGTGCATGTCGATGAACAGCGGCTCGTAGCCGGCGTCCAGGACGCGGTCGGCGACGTACAGGAAGCCGGAGCCGCGCGGGCCGCGCAGGAACTTGCGGCACGTGGCGGTGAGCAGGTCGCAGCCGATCTCCTCGACGTCGACCGGGTACTGGCCGACGGACTGGCAGGCGTCCACCAGGTAGAGCAGGTCCAGCTCGCGACAGTGCCGGCCGATCTCGGCGACCGGCTGGACCAGGCCGGAGTTGGTGGGGATGTGGGTGGCGGCCACCAGGCGCGGGCGGTGCCGGCGCATCAGCGCGGCCATGGCGGGCACGTCCACGCCGCCCTCGGGCAGGTCGGGCGCGTGCACGACCCGTACCCCGAACCGCCTGGCCAGCGACAGGAAGGCGATCTGGTTGGAGATGAAGTCGTTGCGGGTGGTCAGGACGACGTCCCCGGCCGCGAACGGGATCGCCGACAGCGCGGTGGAGAAGGCGTGGGTGGCGCTGCCGGCGAAGGCGATGTTGCGGGGAGCGCAGTTGATCAGGGCGGCGGTCTCGGCGTAGAAGTCGGCGACCTGCGCCGCGCGGGCGGCGGCGGCCTCGTAGCCGCCGAGGTGCGCCTCCAGCCGCAGGTGGTCGACCATCGCGGCGAGCACCGGAGCGGGCAGCAGGCCGCACCCGGCGTTGTTGAAGTGCACGACCTCCTCCGCGCCCGGGGTGTCGGCGCGCAGGGCCGCAACGTCCAGAAGCGATTCTGGCGAAGCGCTGGAAGCGCTATCATCGGTTCTCATGTCCGACAGTAGCAGTTCGGCCGAGCTGGCGACCAGGATGCGCACGATGATCGACCGGCTCTCGCCCGGCGACCGGCTGCCGAGCAGCAGGGAGCTGATCCGGCGCTACAAGGTCGGCCCCGCCACCGTGTCCCAGGCGATCGCCGCGCTGGCCGCCGAGGGCGTGGTGGTCACCCGTCCCGGCAGCGGCACCTACGTCGCGCCCCCGGCGCGGCGGCGCGCCGGGGTCCCCGACACCGCGTGGCAGAGCGTCACCCTCGCCGACCGGGCCGTGGACACCCGCAGCCTCACCGGCGCCGTCGGCGCGCTGCCCGAGGGCACGATCCTGCTCGACGGCGGCTACCTGCACCGCTCGCTCCAGCCCACCCGCGCCCTGACCGCCGCGCTGGCCCGCGCGGCCCGCCGTCCCGACGCCTGGGACCGCGCCCCGGCCGCCGGCCTGGCCTCCCTGCGCGGCGTGTTCGCCACGATGGCGGGCGGCGGCGTGAGCGCCGAGGACGTCCTGGTCACGGCCGGCGGGCAGAGCGCCCTGTCCATGGCGTTCCGGGCGATCGCCGGGCCGGGCGACCCCGTCCTGGTGGAGTCGCCCACCTATCCCGGGGCGATCGCCGCCGCCCGCGCGGCCGGCCTGCGCCCGGTGCCGGTGCCGACGGACGCCGACGGCCTCAAGCCCGACCTGCTGGCCGACGCCTTCGCCCTGACCCGCGCCCGCCTGCTCTACTGCCAGCCGACCTACCACAACCCGACCGGGGCGGTGCTGGCCCCGGGCCGCCGGCGGCAGGTCCTCGACACGGCCCGCGCGGCCGGCGCCTTCGTGATCGAGGACGACTTCGCGCGCCACCTCGGCCACGGCGCGCCGGTGCCGCCGCCGCTGCTGGCCGACGACCGTGACGGCACGGTCGTGCACCTGACCTCCCTCACCAAGCCGACCGCGCCCAGCCTGCGCATCGGCGCCCTGACCGCCCGGGGCCCGGTCATGGAACGCCTGCGCGCCGTGCGGCTGGTCGACGACTTCTTCGTCGGCCGCCCGCTGCAGGAGGCGGCGCTCGACCTGCTCACCTCCCCCGCCTGGGAGCGGCACGTCCGTTCGCTGGGCGCGGCGCTGCGGGAGCGGTGCGCGACGCTGGCCGCCGCCGTCCTGGCCGAGCTGCCCGGCTGGACCCTCGACCGCGTGCCCGCCGGCGGCCTGCACCTGTGGGTGCGCCTGCCCGACGGCGCCGACGACGCCGTGGCCGCCGACGCGGCCCGTCGCGACGGCGTCGCCGTCAGCGCCGGCAACCGCTACTTCGCCACCGAGCTCCCGGCGGCCTTCCTGCGTCTCGGCTTCGCCGCGACCGCCGGGCACGCCGAGCTGGCCGAGGCCGTGCGGCGGCTCGCGGCGGTGGACCGCGCTCTGACGACGTCCCGGTAGCGCTTCTGGGTCAGCCCTGTGCCCAGGCGGTCGCCGTCCAGGTCAGCGCGTGCGTGGCGGCGGACTTGCGGAGCAGCCTGAGGTGGACGACCTGGTGGTCCTCCGTGACGACGCACAGGCCCATGCCCGTCCGCATGCGGGCGAAGGTGAGCGAGGAGCCGAGCGGGTTCAGGTTCACCGCGTCCACGCAGGCGGCCGGGTCGGCGGGGCCGTCGAGCAGGGCCTCCTGGCCGGTGACGTCCCAGACGGTGAGCTTGGCGACCTGGTCGTCGAAGCAGTCGTAGACGAGGTCGCCGTTGCTGCCGACGGTGACCTTCGGGCCGGTGGGGGTCAGGTCGATGCCGTCCTGGAAGTGCGAGAAGTCGGTGCAGGGCGGGCCGCCGGGGAGGGTGAAGCGCACGTTCTCGTACTCCTTCTCGTACTCCGGCAGGGTCGGGGAGGGCACGGCGGCGGCGGTGGTCCTTATGGGAGTTGTGGCCGGGATCGTGACGGTTACGGCTGGCGGCGCGGTCGTCGTGACGGGGGCGGGGTCGCCAGGGCCGGCGAGCGCCAGGGCCGACGCGGTCAGGGCGACGGCGGCGGCGCCCGTCCAGAGGGCGAGGGCCGTCCTGGCCTTGCGGGGGCGGGCCGGGCGCGTCGGCGAGCCGCGCGGCGGCGCGTAGGTGTGCAGCGTGGACGCCACCGCCGCGGGCAGCCAGGGACCGGCCGCCGCGTCCCCGGCTCCCCCGGCGAGCGCGGCGACCTCCGCCGGGGCGGGCCGGTCGGCCGGGTCCCTGCTGAGGCAGCGGGCCAGCGGCCCGGCCAGGGCGGGCGGGCATCCGCGCAGGTCGGGCTCCTCGTTGGCGATGCGGTAGAAGAGCACGTCCGCCGGGCCCTCGCCGAACGCGGGCCGTCCGGTCAGGGCGAAGACGGCGAGCTGGCCCAGCGCGAACACGTCCGTGGCCGAGGTCACCGGCAGTCCCCTGACCTGTTCGGGGGTCATGAACGCCGGGGTGCCGACGCGCATGCCCGTGTGGGTGAGGCAGGTGGCGTCCACGGCGCGGGCGATGCCGAAGTCGATCACCTTGGGCCGGTCCTCGGCCAGCAGCACGTTCGAGGGCTTGAGGTCCCGGTGGACCAGCCCGGCCGCGTGGATGCCGATCAGCGCCTCGGCGACCCCCGCGATCAGCCGCCGGACGGTGGCCGGCGGCAGCGGACCGTGCTCGGCCACGGCCTGGTGCAGCGAAGGCCCGCAGACGTAGGCCGTGGCCAGCCAGGGGACGGCCGCGTCGGGGTCGGCGTCCACCACGGGGGCGGTGAAGGCGCCCTGCACCCGCTGCGCCGCCTGCACCTCGTGGCGGAACCGGCGGCGGAACTCCGGGTCGGCGGCGTACTCGGGCTTGACGACCTTCAGGGCCAGGAGGCGGCCGCCCGGCGAGACGGACAGGTAGACCCGGCCCATCCCGCCCTCCCCCAGCCGGGCGCGGAGCGGGTACCCGGCCACCGACGTGGGGTCGTCCGGGGAGAGGGGAGGGAACTTCGTCGCCATCAGGACTCCAGGGCCGGTACGGGGGTCGTCCGCGTGGACCCGGAGGGCGGCCGATCGGGCCCGCCCCGGCGTCGCACGGGCTCATTGTCGGCCCGTCGAGGCGTCCGGCGCCTGTCCTGTATTCGTCCCACACCGTGTGTGGTGCGGGCGTCCGTCAGCGGACGGCGATGGCCTCCTCCACGAGCGCCACGGCGGCGCGCGGGTCGGCGACCTCGATCACCAGCCGGGCGTAACGTTCGTCGGCCAGCTCGATGACCACGGCCTTGGCGGCGTCGTGCACGTCCCAGAAGACCTTCTCACCATTGAGGTGGAACGTTCCGGCCGTGATGACGCCGGGCAGGTGGGCGCCGGGCGCGCGCACCCCCTTGGGGTCGCCGACGATCCCGGGGTCGGCGGTGGCGCCGCGCACGTTGGCCAGCGGGATGACCAGCCGGCTCTTCAACGCCCACAGTTTGTCCAGGCCCTCGATCTCCACGACCAGCGTCTGTCCGTCAATGCTGATCCTCGCCATGTCATGCTCCTTGGTGGTGGTGGTTGAGCCGGTGGGCCAGAGCGGCGCCGGCCCGGTCGATGTCGGTGTTCGCGGTCCCCGCCCTGGCCCGCAGCCGCAGGCCGAGGAGGGCCGCGGTGAGCGCGAAGGCCAGGCCGTCCTCGGCGCCCTCGCTCCCGGACGCCGCCGTGGCGGCCTGGTCGAACGCGGCCAGCACGGCGGCGAGCCGGTCGGCGACCTCGCGGTCGACCGGCGCGCGTTCGACGGCGGCCAGCAGCAGCAGGTTGAGGCCGACCTCGGCGGCGGGCTCGGCGGCGGCCAGGCGCAACGCCTCCGCCAGGTCGCCGGAGGCGGCGATCCGGTCGATCAGCGGGTTGACGTCGTGCTCCAGGGACCAGCTCAGCGCGGCCTGGTAGAGACCGCGCTTGCTGCCGAAGGTCTTGTACAGGCTGTTGCGGTGGACGCCGAGGTGGGTCACCAGCTCGTCCATGGAGATGCCGTCGTAGGACCGGGTCGAGAACAGCTCCGCCGCCGCCCGTACCACGGTGGCCTCGTCGAATCCTCTTGGTCGTCCCATGCCTCGATCGTAGACAATAAAGGAACGTTCAGTCAAGAACGTTCATTCCTAAACTCCCGAGACGTGCGCCCGGACCGCACTGGGAAGATCGGGTCATGTCCGATCTGCACCGGCGAACAGCGGCCCTCGTCTCCGAAGCCGGCTACCGCGACGACGAACCGATCGTGGCCGGGATCCACCGGCGCGGCGCGCCGCCCGTCCTCGTGGCGCGCGGGGCGACCGCCTCCGGTGCGCCGATGAGCGCCACGACCGTCGTCTATGCCGCGTCGCTGTCCAAGCAGATGACCGCGGCGTGCGCGGCGCTGCTGGTCAGGGACGGGGTGCTGGACGTGGAGTCGCCCCTGTCGAGGTGGTTGCCCGGCTTGCCGGGGTGGGCCGGCGCGATTCGGATCAGGCACCTCGTCCACCACACTGCGGCCCTTCCGGCGGACGCCGAGATCGACGCGCTCCAGGGCTCCGCCGACCGCACCACGCCGGGCATCCTCGCGGCCCTCACCCGCTTCCCGGCCCTCGACCGCCCGCCGGGCACCGGGCACGTCTACTCCAACGCCGGGTACGTCTGCCTGGCGGCGGTGCTGGACCGAGCGTCCGGCCTGACCTTGCCCGATCTCGCCCGCCGCCGGCTCTTCGCTCCCCTGGGGATGACCGGCACCCGCTTCTGGCCGGGCCCGGACCCCATGCCGGCGGGCGCCGCGCCGCTCGTCCGCCTCCGTCCCGCGCCCCTGTCGCTCGGGGACGGGGGCGTGTGGACGACCCTCGGCGAACTGCTGCGCTGGAGCCAGGCACTGAACGCTGACGAGCTCGGCGTCTCACCGCTCATGCAGACCCCGGGACGGCTCGACGACGGGACGCCGATCGACTACGCGTGGGGAATGGGCGTACGTTCACATGCCGGACATGTCGTCTACCGCCACGGCGGAGGCTGGACCGGACTGCGCGCCCTGCAGGCCCGCATCCCCGACCTGGGCGTGAGCGTCGCGCTCATCGCGACCCGCGACGACACCGACCGCCGGATACCGCTCCTCGACGCCCTCCTCGACGCAGCGCTCCAAGCCCCCTGAACCGGAACGACCGCCCCGCACGGATGGCCGCGACCGATGAGACACCGTGCCCGGCGGCGGCGGGACAGCCCCCAGCCGGCCACGAAATGCCGGAGCGGTCGCAGGCGGCGCGCCCGCCGCAGGACAGGCGACTGCGCGCTTGGTCTAGGTTTGGGCGGGTGCGAGTGGTTTCGGTGAATGCGTGGGGTGGGGCCATGTTCGGGGAGCTGGCGCCCTGGGTGGAGGGGTGCGGCGCCGACGTGCTGTGCCTGCAGGAGGTGACGCGCACGCCCGGCCTGCGCGGCTGGACCAGGTTCGACGACGCCGAGCGGTCCCTGCCGCAGCGGGCCGACCTGCTGGCCGACGTCGGCTCGCGCCTCCCCCGCCACCAGCCGCTGTTCGCCGTCAGCGACTCAGGGCCCGTCCAGGACCAGGAAGGCGGCTCGCACCGGCAGGACTTCGGGGTCGCCACGTTCGTCGCCGAGACGCTGCCCGTCGTCGGCGTGCGGTCCGCGTTCGTGCACGGCGACTACGTCGAGCACCACGACGGGTGGCCGGCCGGCGACCGGCCGCGCGCCGCCCTGGCCGTACGCGTCTTCGACCGCCCGGCGCGGCGGTTCGTCACGGTCGTGAACCTGCACGGCCTGCGGGACGCCGGCGGCAAGGCCGACACCCCGGCCCGCCGCGCCCAGGCCGGACGGCTCGCCGCCCTGGTCGCCGGCGCGCGCGAGGACGGCGACCTGACCGTGGTGTGCGGCGACCTCAACCTCCTGCCCGGCAGCGAGACGTTCCGGATCCTGGCCGGGCTGGGCCTGCGTGACCTGGTCGGCGACGCCGACACCAGGACCTCCCGTTACCGCAAGCCCGTGCGGCACGCGAGCTATCTGCTCGTCTCCGACCCCGCCGCCGTCAAGGAGTTCGAGGTGGCGGCCGCCCCCGAGGTCTCCGACCACCGGGCCCTGATCCTCGACCTCTAGCCCCGTTCTCCGCACCTGGACGATCGTCCGGCCGTCAAGGGCACGGAGTCTTCTGGGCGGCGGCTGCCGTCAACCCTTGTGTTCGTGATCGTAGGCGGCCTGGGCGGCGGCGACGGCGGCGCCGTGTCGCTTGGCCCAGTCGGTGAGTTCCAGCAGCGACCTGTGGAGTTCCCGGGCCATCTCCGTCAGCGTGTACTCGACCTTGGGCGGGACGACCGGATGGACGGTGCGCACGAGCAAGCCGTCCCGCTCCAGCTTGCGCAGCTTGAGCGTGAGCATGCGCCTGCTGATTCCGTTGATCGAGCGTTCCAGCTCCGTGAACCGGACGGGACCCTGCGCAGCGGCCACCAGGATGCCGATGCTCCACTTCCCGGAGACGTGATCGAGGACCTCCGAGACCGGGCACGCCTCGCGGGCCAGGGCTGACACATCGATGTGACTCTGGGACATGAAAGTGCCTTCTTCCGCCGGGCTGGACAGTCACCAATCATGTACTCCGTATCAAATCGTGCACCAAGCCGGAAGGCGGCCCCATGCTTCAGGAACTCGCAGACCGCACCGCGATCGTGGACACCGTCATCGCGTACGCGACGGCCCTGGACACCAGGGACTGGGAGACCCTGGGCGCGCTGTTCACCGACGACGCCTGCTGGGAGTACAGCGGTTCGGGCGAACGGCTCCGCGGTCCTGAGGCGATCATCGCCAGGATCAGCGCCGGCATGGAGCGCTTCGACGCCACCCATCACCTGAACGGCAACCATGTCGCCACAGTGCACGGTGACGAGGCCGAGCACACTTGCTACTACCAAGCCCAGCATGTCCGCCTCGGTCTGCCCGATGGCGAGAAGTTCCTTGCCGGGGGTCGCTACGACGACCGGCTGCGCCGCACCCCGGACGGCTGGCGGTTCACCCACCGAAGGATCACCAGCGTCTGGAGCGAGGGAAACCCCGCCGTGATCGCGTCCTGACGGCAGGCTGCGAAGATCCACATGTGCGGTGAACGGGTCTAGCCGGACGCGGTGGTCTTCCGCACGCGGGAGGTCTCGGCGGAGAGCGGCGTGCCGTCCTGGCCGAGCGGGTGCAGCCGGGGCAGCTCCCGCCCCTGGCCGTCGACCAGGACGGAGTGCGGCTCGTCCGGCGCGAAGGCGTGGCGCTCGCCCCATTGGCGCAGGGCGACGACGGCGGTGAAGAGGTCCCGCCCGGCCTCGGTGAGCCGGTAGGCGTGCCGCCTGCCATCGGCGGCGCTCCTGTCGAGGATGCCGTGCTCGACCAGCTTGCGGAGCCGGTCGGTGAGGATGTTGCGGGCGATCCCCAGCCGCTGGTGGAACTCGGTGAAGGTGGTGGCGCCGTCCATCGCGTCACGGACGATCAGCAGGCTCCACCGGTCGCCGACCACGTCGACGGCGCGCGCGACCGGGCAGGCCGGGTCGGTCCAGGCGTGTCCCGCAGCGAGTGTGACGTCCACTGAACCCTCCGATCAGTTGCAATTCGAAACCATTATGCCCTAGCCTCCGATCGGTTGCATATTGAAACTAATCGGGGAGTGACATGTCGCCAGGACTGACCGGAAGGCAACGGATCGTGCTCGCGCTGGTGTGCGCGGTGGCCGTGTCGCCCGTCTACGGCATCCAGCCCGTCCTCCAGGCCGCGGGCCGGGACCTCGGGCTGGCTGACGGATCACTGGGCCGGCTGGTCGCCGCCGGCCAGATCGGCTATCTGGCGGGGCTGGTGCTGCTCGTCCCGCTCGGCGACCTGTTCGACCGGCGCCGGCTCATCACGGCCCACCTGCTGCTGACGGCGGTGGGCGCCGGGGTGGCCGCCGTGGCGCCCGGCGGCGGCCTGGCGATCGCGGGCCTGGCCCTCGCGGGGCTGTTCGCCGTGGTCGTCCAGGTCACGGTGGCCTACGTCGCCGCCGTCTCACCGCCCGGCGAGCGCGGCCGCAACATCGGCACGGTCACCTCGGGCGTGGTGGCCGGGATCCTCGGGGTCCGGATGGTCGCGGGCCTGCTGGGCGAGCTGGCCGACTGGCGGGCGGTCTACCTGGTCATCGCCGCATTGTGCGTGCTGCTCGCGTTCGCCGCCCGCCTGGTCCTCGACGCCGACGTCCGGCGCCCCCGGGTCTCGTACGGCCGGTCGCTGTCGTCGCTGGGCCGGCTGGTGGCCGGGGACCGGCTCCTGCTCAGCCGGGGGCTGATCGCGTTCTTCCTGTTCGCCTCCTTCGGCACGTTGTGGAGCGGGCTGGCGCTGCCGCTCGGCGCCGCGCCGTGGCACCTCGGCACCACCGGGATCGGGCTGTTCGGGCTCGCCGGGCTCACCGGCGCGCTGGGCGCGGCCCGGGCCGGCCGCTGGGCCGACCGGGGCCTGGCGTCCTCGGTCACCGGCTGGTCGCTGGCGCTGCTGGCCGCCTCCTGGCTGCTGACCGCCCAGGCGGGGTGGTCGTTGTGGCTGCTGATCGCCGGCGTGGTCGTGCTCGACTTCGCCGTGCAGGCCGTGCACGTCAGCAGCCAGCACCTGCTCACCACCGCGCGTCCCGACCGGAGCAGCGGGGTCATCGGCGCGTACATGGCCTGCTACTCCCTCGGCTCCGCGCTCGGCGCGATCACCACCACCTGGGCCTACAGCCTCGCGGGATGGCCGGCCGCCTGCCTGCTCGGCGCGGCCTACGCCGCGCTCGGGCTCGTCGTCGCCGTCTCGACCCGGCGGCTCACCGCCGCGCCGGCGGCACGCGCGTCCGCCTCGGCCTGAACGGGGTCAGGGAAGGTCGAGGATCGGCACGAGCTGCTCCTCCTCGTACGCCAGATGCGCTTCGAGCTCGTCGGTCAGCCGCTCGATCTCCGCGCGCACCCGCACCGGGTCGTCACCCGACAGGGCCTCCTTCAGCTCCGCCACCAGCACGCTCACGCGCTCGTGCTCCACGGCCAGCCGCTCGATCACCGGGGCGAGCGCGGGATGCCGCTCGGCCAGCGCCGGGAACATCATCGTGTCCTCGCCGGTGTGATGGTGGTGCAGCCCCTGGCACATGGTCAGGCAGTTGACGCGCAGCTGCACGCCCAGGCCGGGGCGTCCGGTGTCGGCCAGCTCCTTGCGGATCAGCGCGAGCTCGCGGCGGAAGCCGTCGTGCACCAGCTTGAGGTACGCCCCGCCGGAGGGCGCGGTCGACCGGGGCGGCCCCGGCACCACCTTCAGCGCGACGACGGGGATGATCCGGGTCGTCTTGGCCTGGTAATCGGCCCAGCCGGGGTCGCTCTCCACGGCGCGGGCGAAGGCGGCGTCCCGTTCGGCCCCCTCCAGGATCTCCGCCTCGACGTCGAAGACGAAGACGCCGCTCTCGACGGTGGCACGGGGGTCGGCGCGCAGGTTGTGGTACCAGGCGGGGTTCCTCGGCGCCCCGCCGGCTGAGGCGATGACCAGCATGCGGTCGCCGCCGTCCGGCAGGTAGCCGAGCGGGGTGGTGTGGGGCTTGCCCGAACGGGCGCCGGTCGTGGTGAGCAGGAGCAGTCTCGCTCCCTCGAAATAGCCGCCGACCTGGCCGTTGTTGGCGCGGAACTCGTCGATGACCTGCTTGTTGAAATCCACTCTTCTCCATGGGTGATGGTCTCTGCTCTGACGTGCTGAGGAGGAGAAGAGGAAGCGGCGGGCCGCGCGCCCGCCGGGCGATCACGCCAGGGCCGGGCTGCTTTCTGGTGCGTGGCCCAAGGCCGACCCGGCAGTCACGGGGGTGACGCTACTTCATCAAGATATTTTTCGCAAAGCCGACAAGAACGTCCCGGTCCGTCCGCGGTGGTCCGGCGTCGGCGCGATCGCGCGCCGGCGCCGGACCTCACCGCCTCCCGTGGAGGCGCCCGCCGCGGCTACTCGGCGTAGGGCTGGTCCTCGCCCTGCTCGCTGTAACCCAGGCTCCAGACGTAGCCGTCGGGGTCGGCGAAGGTGCCGCCGTACCCGCCCCAGGGCAGGGCGCCGGCGGGCTTGAGGATCGTGGCGCCGGCCTTCTCGGCCTCCTCCATGATCTCGTCCACCCGCGCCTCGCTGCGGACGACATAGGTGAGCACGACCCCGCTGAACCCGCTGCCCTCCGGGCTCAGCCCGATCTGGCCGGCCAGGCCCTCGCGGCCGTAGAAGCCGACGGGCGAGGCGCCGTCGGACTCGAAGAACACCGAGATGCCGTAGTCGTTCTGGATCTTCCAGCCCAGGCCCTCGGTGTAGAACCGCTTGGCCGCCTCCATGTCGCGGACGGCGAGGAGGATAGAGCTGACGTGCGCTTTCATGCCGTGTCTCCTTGGTGCTTCAGACGTTTCCGACGATGAGAGCAACGCTACGGAGGACGCCCGGCCGGGCGCTTCTCGAATCCTGACCGGTTGGACCGGCCTTGTGAGGCGCGGCCCTCGCCCGCGCGCTCCCCTCGAAGGGCACGCAGGACCAGCGGTGATCCCCCGCACCCGAACGACGGGCCCCCGCGATCTCGCGGGGGCCCTTTCTCGTTGCCGCGTGCCGGTGATTTGACGAGCGTCCCCCCACTGTACGAGGATCCCGAACTGTACGTTTTTCCCGAACAATCGTATGAAGGTGGACATGAGACGCCGACCCGGCCTGATCCTCGCCCTGCTGGCCCTCTCCCAGCTCATCACCTCCCTCGACTTCAACATCGTCTTCGTCGCCCTCCCCCGGATCGGCGCCGACCTGGACTTCTCCCCGCAGACCCTGCAGTGGGTGGCCAGCGCCTACGCCGTCGCGTACGGCGGGTTCCTGCTGCTCGGCGGCCGGGCGGCCGACCTGCTCGGCCACCGCCGGATGTTCGTGGGCGCGCTGGCGCTGTTCGCGCTCGCCTCCCTGGCCGGCGGCCTGGCGCAGAGCCCCGGGGCGCTGGTCGCCGCGCGGGCCGCGCAGGGGCTGGGCGGCGCGCTGCTGTTCCCGGCCACGTTGGCGCTGGTCAACACCGGTTTCGCCGAGGGCACGGCGCGCAACAGGGCGCTGGCGGTGTGGAGCGGCGCCGGAGCCAGCGGGCTGGCGCTCGGGTCGCTGCTCGGCGGCCTGCTCACCGGCGCCTGGGGCTGGGAGGCGGTCTTCTACGTCAACGTGCCGCTCGCCGTCGTCGCGATCGCCGGAGCGTGGCTGCTGCTGCCCGCCGACGGGGCCCGCGCGCGGGGCCGCCGGTTCGACGTCCCGGGCGCGGTGCTGGCCACCGGCGGCGTCAGCCTGCTCGCCTACGCGCTCATCCAGGGCCCCGAGTCGGGGTGGAGCTCGCCGCTGATCACCGGCGGGTTCGTGCTGGCCGCCGTGCTGCTGGCCGCCTTCGTCGCGGTCGAGAAGGCGGGCGCCGACCCGCTCATGCCGCTGCGGCTGTTCGGCAACCGCAGCCTCAGCTCGGCCGTCGCGGTCATCCTGGTCTTCGGCGCCACGTTCAACGCGCTGCCGTACTTCCTGACCGTCTACTTCCAGACCGTGCTCGGGTACGGCGCCGTGGCGACCGGGCTGGCGTTCCTGGTGCCGTCCCTGCTGATCGCGCTGGGCACCCAGCTCGGCGGGCGGCTGGCCGGGCGGATCGGGATGCGGGTGACGCTGCTCCTCGGCACCGTCGGCGGGGCGGCGGGCACCGCGCTGCTGGCGATGGGGATCAGCGCCGACGGCTCGTACTGGGGTGTGCTGCCCGGCATCGTCGTGTCCGGCGTCAGCCAGGGCCTCACCTGGACCGGGATGTGGATCGCCTCGGCCACCGGCGTGGCGGCGGGCGAGCAGGGGATCGCCTCCGGCATGGCCTCCACCGCGCTCCAGGTCGGCGCGGCGCTCGGGCTCGCGGTGCTGGTCGCGGCCGGCGGGGTGGGCGAGGCCACCGGCCCCGCGCTCGCCTCGGGGATGCGCACGGCGGTGCTCGTCGCGGCCGCGGGCATGCTGCTCGGGACGGTCGTCGCCCTCACCTTCGCCCGCCACCGCGCCACCGCCGCCCCGCTGCCCGCCTGACCTGTGGGGCGTGGGCTCAGCCCTGGCGCAGGCGGTCGTAGAGCAGGCAGATCGCGCCCGATTCGGTGGTCGTCAGGTCGGTCAGCGACCAGTGCGTGGCGGGCAGGCCGTCCTCGAACAGCCGGGCGCCGCCGCCGGCCACCTCGGGGCAGAGCGTGATGCTGAGCCGGTCCAGCGCGTCCGCCTCCAGCAGGGCCCTGATGACGCTGCCGCTGGCCAGGACGACGACGTCCCCGCCGGCCTGCTTCCTGAGCCGCTCGACCTCCGCGGCGGGGCCGGTCTCGGCCAGGCGGGAGTTCTGCCACGGCGCGTCCGTCAGGGTCGAGGAGAAGACGATCTTCTCGGTCTCGTCGAGCCACTGGGCGAAGGCCCGGTCGCGGGGGTCGGCGTCCTCGTCCTTGGCGACCGCCGGCCAGAAGGAGCCGAAGCCCTCGTAGTTCCTGCGGCCGAGCAGGACGGTGGTGGCCGCGCCGGTCACCCGGATCATGTGGTCGCGGGCGCCGTCGCTGAGGGCGTGCGGGACGATCCAGCTCATGTCGTACTCGCCGCCCGGGCCGCTGACCCGGCCGTCGAGGGACAGCGAGATGTTGCCGACGACCCTGCGGCCCTGGATGGTGTCGTGCTGCGTCATGTCCGGCTCTCCTGGTGAGGTGTTCGTTGCGATGGGCACGATCCTGCCGTCCGGGCGGGCCGGGAACATCGGCCACCTGGCAGAGATGCCGCCGGTCCCCTGGCCTATTTGCTGGCATACTTCGGGCGATGTCTGATGTCCGTCATGTTCCGGCAGAGTTGTCGTCGTTCGTGGGCCGGGCCGAGGAGCTGACGGCGGCCGGCGAGGCGGTGGCGGCCGGGCGGGTCCTGACCCTGACCGGGCCCGGCGGGTGCGGCAAGACCCGGCTGGCGATGCGCCTGTGCCGGGCGGCGTCCGGGGCGTGGCCGGACGGCGTGTTCTGGGTCGGCCTGGAGCAGGAGACCGACGGCGGCCAGGTCGGCCGCCGGCTGGCCGCCGCGCTGGACGTCCCGCTGCCCGCCGACCGGGACCCGCTGCCGGTGCTGGCCGCCGCGCTGCGCGAGCGCGAGCTCCTCGTCGTGGTCGACAACTGCGAGCACGTGCTGGACGACGCGGCCGGCGTCGTCGCGGCCCTCCTGGCCGAGTGCCCGCGGGTGGCGGTGGTCGCCACCAGCCGGTCGAGGCTCGGCGTGCCCGGCGAGCGGGTGTGGCCGGTACCGCCGATGAGGCTGGCCGACGCGCTGGAGCTGTTCCTCGAACGCGTCCGCGCCGGCGCCCCGGACGCGGACCGGGCGGCCGAATCGCAGGCCAGACGGATCTGCGACCGGCTCGACCGGCTGCCCCTCGCGCTGGAGCTGGCGGCCGGCTGGGCGGGCGCGCTGTCGCTGGCCCAGATCGCCGACTCCCTGAGCGCCCCCTACGCCCTCCTGGACGGCGGCGCGCGGACCACCCCCTTCCGCCAGCGCACCCTGCAGGCGTCGATGAGCTGGAGCCACGACCTGCTGGACGACGACGAGCAGGTGCTGTTCCGGCGCGCCGGGGTGTTCGAGCCGGGCTTCACCGCCGACGCCGTCACCCGCCTGGCCGAGCTCGGCGGGCCGAGCGCCGGACGCCTGCTCAGGGCGTTGCGGGGGCTGATCGACAAGTCGCTCGTGGTGGCCGACACGACCGGCCCGGTGGCCCGGTACCGGATGCTCGGGGTGGTGCGGGCGTACGCGCTGGACCGCCTGGCGGCGGCGCGGGAGGAGACCGCCGCGCGCGACCTGCACCTGGACGTCCACGCGTCGTTGCCGGTCGAGCTGGCGCCGCTGCTGGAGACCGACAAGGACGCCTGGCGGGCGCGGCTGGGCGCCGCCTACCCCAACGTGCGGGCCGCGATCGAGTGGGGGCTGTCGCGTCCGGACCCGGCGCGGGGACGGCGCCTGGCCGCGGACTGCGCGTGGCTGTGGCACCTGGAGGGACGCGGCGCCGAGGGGGCCGCGCTGCTGCGCAGGGCCGCGGCGCTCGGCGCGGACGAGCGCAGCCCGCTCCAGGCCCGGGTCCTGGCGGCGCTGGCGCTCGTGCTCAACACCGCCGAGCCGGGGATCGAGGCGTTCGAGGTGGCGCGGGCGGCCCGGGACCTGGCCGAGGCGGCCGGCGCCCCGGAGGCCGCCCGCCCGGCCGGGCCGCTGATCGCGCTCGGCCTGCTGGCGACGGGCCTCCCCGAGGCGCTGGCCGAGGCCCGCGCGGTGCGGGACGAGGCCGTCCGGGCCGGGGACGGGTTCGTCGCCGACAGCGCCGAGGCGATCGCCGGCCTGGTGCACGTGCTCGGCGACGACTACCGGCGGGCGATCGAGTGCTTCGAGCGGGCCGTGGAGCGGCTGGTGGCGCGCGGCGACCGCGGCGTGGCCTCCTTCGCGCTGGGCTGGTGGGCGCTGGCCGCCGCCCGGTCGGGCGCGCTGGAGCGGGCCGCGGAGCTGGCCGGACGGGCCGTCGAGACCGCGGAACCGCTGCGTGACCTGCACTGGACCGGCTCGGCCCGGGTCGTCCTGGCGGAGATCCGCATCCTGCAGGGCCGCCTGGACGAGGCCGCCGCCGCCCTGGAGCCCGTGGACCGGCTGATCGACGGGCTCGGGCGGCTGCCGTTCATCACCGGGTGGGAGCGTTGCCAGGCGATGCTCGCGCTCGGGCACGACCGGCCGGGCGAGGCGGTGGAGTGGTGCTGGCGGGAGGGCCGCTGGCAGGAGGAGCCGGACGCGGCGTGGCTGGCGCCCGACACCCAGCTCGTGCTGGCGGCGGCGCTGCGCCGGTCGAACGAGGAGGCGGCGGCGACACGGCTGCTGGAGGCCCTGTCGCGGTCGCCGGTCACCGCGCGCATGCCGCGCGTGCGCGCCGGGGTGCTGGACGAGCTGGCGCTGCTGTCCCACGACAGCGACCCGGAGCGCGCCCTGCGGCTGCACCATGAGGCGCTGCGCATCCACGCCGACCACGACCTCGTGCTCGGCCTGGTGGCCGGCCTGGAGTCTCTGGCGCTGCTCGACCTGCGTCGCGGCGCCGTCAGGACGGCCGGGGTGCTGGCCGGGGCCGCCGAACGGGCACGCGCGGACCTCGGGGCCGCGCCCCGCCCCCTCCCGGCCGCCGACGGCGAGGCGGGCCGCGAACTGCGCGCGGCCGTCGAGCGGGGACGCGCGATGGACCTGGACACGGCGGTCGCCCACGCCACCCGCGCGCGGGGGCCGCGCCGCCGGCCCGAGTCCGGATGGGAGAGCCTGACCCCGGCCGAGCGGTCGGTGGCCGGGCTGGCCGCCGAGGGGCTGTCCAACCCGGAGATCGCCGCCCGGCTGTTCGTCAGCCGGGGCACGGTCAAGACCCACCTGGCGCACGTCTACGCCAAGCTCCAGGTCGCCAACCGCACCGAGCTGGCCCGCGCGACCGCCGCCCGTCCCACCGGCGAGGGGGACGAGGTCAGGCGTCCGGGTTGAGTTCGCGGCGGATGGCCTGGCTCGCCGCGCGGTGCTCGGCCGCGGCGGCCGGGTCGCTCTCGTCGAGCACGGCCGCGATGCCCTCGTGGGCCAGGGCCTCCTTGTGCCGCGCGCCCACCTTGGGCGCCAGGTCGAGGGCCTGGCGGTGCAGGCGCAGCGCCTCCTCCGGCAGGCCGGCCAGGCGGCAGGTCTCGGCGTAGCCGTAGAGGAAGTGCACCTTCCAGTGCTCCTCGAACAGCTCGTCCAGGAGGGCGAACGCCTCCCGGTGGCTCTCCAGCGCCTCCTCGTGGCGGCCCATCTGGCGCAGCGCGACGCCCAGGCAGTTGAGGCACCACGCCTCGTTGTGCTTGTGGCCGTCCTCGCGGGCCAGCTCCAGGGCCCGGCTCAGGTGCTGCGCGGCCTCGCCGGGCTCCTCGTGGACGATCGCCATGCCGAGGGTGATCCGGGCGGTCAGCGTGGCCGGCCAGCCGGGCTCGCCGTCCGTCCGCGCCAGCACGTCGCGGGCCAGCCGGGCGGCCTCCTCCCGGCGTCCCAGTTGCAGCATCGCCCACGCCTCGTCGGCGGCGGCGTGGGCCGCGCCGGTCGGGCAGCCGGCGTCGGCGTACAGCCGGGCCGCCTGCCGGAAGAGGTCGAGCGGCTCCTCGACGTGGCCCTCGTCCCAGCTCAGGTAGCCGCGGCGCATCATCAGGTCCGCCGCGGAGCGGGCGTCGCCGGCCTGGGACACCAGGGGGGCCGCCGCCTCGTACGCGGCCCCGGCCTCGGCCATGCGGCCCGCGTTGTAGCGGGCGAAGCCCAGGTCGCTGTGCGCCTCGGCGAGCTGCCACGGGTCGCCCAGGCGTTCGGCCGCCGCCAGCGAGCGTTCGAAGAGCACGTTGAGGTGGGTGGTGCCGCAGCGCCGGGCGAAGAACGCGCGCATGAAGCGGGGCAGCTCGCACGCGTGCACGTCGGCGCCGGTGGCGACCGCCACCTCGAAGGCGCCCATGAGGTTGGTGTACTCCGCGCCGAACCAGCCCAGCGCCGCGTGCTTGCTGCCGAAGGCCGGCAGGGCCGCCGGCGGGCTGCCCGCGGACGCGGCCCGGCTGCCCGACTCGTACGGCATCGCGGCGTCGGCGGCGGCCGCCGCGTGCACGTAGTAGTCGAGCACCCGGCCCAGCGCCTGCTCCCGCTCGGCCGGCGTGTCCTGCTCCTCGGCGGCCCGGCGCGCGTGCTGGTGGACGAGGTCGTGCAGCGTGTACCGGCCGGGCGAGGGCTGCTGGACGAGGTGGGCGTCGAGCAGGTCCTCCAGCATCGCCCGCGCGTCGCGCAGCGGCACCCCGGCCAGGGCGGCGGCCACGTAGTCGTCGAAGGAGGACCCGGACAGCAGGCCCAGCAGCCGGAACAGGCGGCGCTGGGCCCGGTCGAGCTGGCGTACGGACATGGCGAAGGCGGTGTCGAACTCGCTCGGCCCCTCGGCCATGCGCTCGACCAGGATGCCGACGGTCCAGCCGGGCCGGTGGCGCAGCCGGGCCCCGGCCAGCCGCAGGGCCAGCGGCAGGTGGCCGCACAGCCGCAGCACCTCGGCCGCCGCCTCCGGGTCCTGGGCCAGCCGCCCGTCGGGCCCGCTGGGGTCGCCGCTGGCACGGGCCAGCAACTCGGCGCTCTCCTGCGGGGTGAGCACGTCCAGCGAGACGGGCGGCACCTCCTCCAGGCCCAGCAGCCGGTTGCGGCTGGTGATCAGGGCGACGGACTCGCCCGCGCCGGGCAGCAGCATGCGGACCTGGTCGGCGCCGGCGGCGTTGTCGAGGACCACGACGGCCCGCCGTCCGGCCAGCTCGGCCCGCCAGCAGGCGGCCAGCGGCTCGATGCCGCCCTCCTGCGGGATCTTCTCCGAGGGCACGTCGAGCGCGGCGAGCAGCGACCGCAGCGCGGGGTCGGGGTCGAGCGGTTCCCGCCCGTCGGTGAACCCGTGCAGGTCCAGGTAGAGCTGGGCGTCGGGATAGTCGGCGGCGAGCCGGTGCGCGGCGTGCACGGCCAGGCACGTCTTGCCGACGCCGGCCATGCCGTCCACGGCGACCACCCGGCTCTGCGCGACCGCGGCGAGCACGGCGTCGAGATGGGCCGCGCGCCCGGTGAAGTCGGGCACGTCGCGCGGCAGGTCGTTGCGCGGCGGACGGGGAGCGCCGGCGGGCGCCGAGGGCGGCTGGACCTGGCGGCTCGCCTTGGGCGGCGCCGGAAGGGGGTTGGCCGCCCGGTCCCACAGCGGACGCAGCGGGCGCGGGTCGCGCTTGACCAGGCGGCACAGCTCGATCACCGCGGCCCACGGCGGCACCGACTGGCCGCTGAGGTAGCGCGACAACGACGACGAGCTGAGGCCCGTCTCGCGGGCGAGCGCCCGTACGCCGTGCCCGGAGAGCTCCTGGAGCAGGCGCAGCCGGGTGGCCAGCTCGTCCTGAGGGTCCGCCGTCTGCTGTCGAGTCACGCGTTCCTGCCTCTCTGTCCCGTCGCGGAAGAAACTTACCCGGACGAATCACCGCAGGCCAACGGCATTCCGGCTGTCCCACGGTGTCCCACGGGCATCGTCGCGCCGGGCCCGCTGCGCTGAGATGGAGTCACGCCCCGGGGGACGGGGCGCCGACCAGGGAAAAGGGAGAACCACCATGCAGTCCCGGATGAAGAACCCGGCCTCCGTTCTGCCCGGCGCGATGCAGTCGATCCAGGAGCTGTTCAAGGCGGTGCACGCCGGCGGCGTGGACGCCGGGACGCTGGAGCTGGTGCACCTGCGGATCAGCCAGATCAACGGGTGCAGCGCCTGCGTGGACGCGGGCGTCAAGGGCGGCCGCAAGGCCGGGGTGAGCGAGGACCGGCTGGCCACGGTGGCCGCCTGGCGGGAGGCCCCGTACTTCACCGAGGAGGAGCGGGCGGCGCTGGAGCTGGCCGAGGCCGCCACGCGGCTGGCCGACCGGCCCGACGCGGTCGGCGACGAGGTCTGGGACCGGGCCGCCACCTACTACGACGAGAAGCAGCTCGCCTCGATCGTGCTGATGATCGGCGTGACGAACCTGTTCAACCGGCTCAACGCCACCACCCGGCAGATCGCCGGCGCGTGGGGCTGAGCGACACCACCCCACAAAACGGTCAGTACTAGCATTCACCCCACACAGAGGAGATTTCACCATGAGCACCACGAAGAACACCGACGCGTCCGGCAAGGGTTTCGACGGCTTCACCGAGGACGAGCGCGCGGCGATGAAGGCGCACGCCAGCGAGCTGAAGAAGGCCGCGCGGCGCGGCGGGAAGGCGTCGGCTGCCGACGGCGAGCGCGACGTGCTGGAGAAGATCGCCGAGATGGCCGAGGACGACCGGGTGCTGGCCGAGGCGGTGCACGCCATCATCAGGGCCGCCGCCCCGGACCTGACGCCGAAGACCTGGTACGGCATGCCGGCCTACGCCAGGAACGGCAGCGTCGTGTGCTTCTTCAAGCCCGCGGCGAAGTTCAAGTCCCGCTTCGCCACCCTCGACTTCAACGACGGGGCGACCCTGGAGGACGGCGCCATGTGGCCGAGCGCCTTCGCGCTGAAGGAGCTGACCCCCGACGCCGAGGCGCGCATCGCCGCCCTCGTGCGGCAGGCCGCGGGCTGAGCCTCCGGCGGACCCCTGCGGTCCTGCTCCACCGCGGCGCGCCGGACCCTGCTCCGGACCGGCGCGCCGCAGTGGAGCACGGGACCGTCAGACCTCGTCCACGCTGCTCGGCTCACGCCGGGACAGATCGATACCGAGTTCCTCCGCCGCGCGGAAGACGTCCTCGTCGGTGTCGCGCATCTCGATGGACAT
>NZ_JBSGCE010000087.1:0-29599 GCF_053601695.1 Nonomuraea sp. NPDC004702 | reverse complement strand
GCGGGGCCAACTCGCACGTCCGGTTCGGGAGGGCGGCATGGAGAAACGGACCCGGAGAAATCCCGGCACCGCGCTCCATGCCGACCCCACCACGATGTGGAGGTCCAGGACGAAACCGGGAAGGTCCTCAAGCGGGTCCGGCTGCCTGAGGGGATGGCCGGGATGTCCCGGTTCCACGAGCTGGTAGGTCGGTTCGTGGCCGAGGACGCCGAGCCGTCTGAGGTGCTGGTGTGTATCGAGACCGACCGGGGCCCGTGGGTGCGGGCGCTGCGCGCCTGTGGTTACCGGGTGTTCGGGGTGGACCCCAAGCGGGCCGCCCGGCATCGGGAGATTCTGGGCTCCTCGGGGGCCAAGAGCGACAAGGGCGACGCCCACGCGCTGGCGGACATGATCCGCACCCGGCGGCATCAGCTGCGGGAGGCGGCCGGGGACTCCGAGATCGCCGAGGCGGTCAAGGTCGTCACCCGTGCTCATCAGGCGCTGCTGTGGGAACGGACCCGCCACATGCTGCGCCCGCGGGTGGCGCCGCGGGAATACTTCCCTGCCGCGCTGGAGGCCTACAAGCCCCTCGGCCTCACCTCGGATGCGGTCTTGAAACTGCTGGCCAAGGCCCCTTCCCCCGAGGCTGCGGTGAAGCTCACACTCAGTCAGATCTCGGGAACGTTGAAGGGCCGCCGCGACATCCCCGCCAAGGCACAGGCGATCCAGGACGTCCTACGCAGCGAGCACCTGGGCCAGGCGCCGCTCGTCACGACCGCCTACGCCTCTACCGTGAAGTCGCTGGTCGCGATCATCGCTGTCCTCAACCAGGAGATCAAGACCCTCGAAGGGCAGGTCGAGGCCCATTTTGGCCGGCACCCGGACGCTGAGGTCATCCTCAGCCAGCCCGGCATCGGCGTCGTTCTCGGCGCCCGGGTGCTCGCCGAGTTCGGAGATGCCAAGGACCGCTACGCCTCGGCCAAGGCACGCAAGAACTATGCCGGAACCTCGCCCATCACCCGGCAATCGGGCAAGACACGAGTGGTCCAGGCACGGTTCGTCCACAACGACCGGCTCGTGGACGCCCTTCACCTCCAAGCGTCCTGCGCCCTTTTGCACGACTCTGCTGTCCGCGCCTACTACGACCAGATCAAAGCCCGGGAGATCAGCCACAACGCCGCCCTGCGCCAGGTCGCCAACCGCTTGGTGGGCATCCTCCATGGCTGCCTCAAAACCCACAGCCCCTACGACCAGGCAACCGCCTGGTCGCACCGGTCAAACGACCTCGCTGCTTGACAACAAACGTCCAGGGATGTCTGACCCGAGCCCGGTCGACCGCGCCCAGCCGGGCTCCAAACACCACGTCATCACCGACGGTGATGACATCCCCCTCGCCGCCTCTTTGACCGGCTGCAACCGCGACGACGTCTCCTCCGCCGTCTGCACATCCGCTGGGAAATCCGCGAAGCGTTCATGACCCTCGCTGCCGCGATCATCTGCTGGCGCCGCCTCGTCCGCTGATCTTTCCGTTAGGACTTCTCGGTATCGTCGACCTGCTGGCGGCTGCGCGACTGGCACGCGGCCGGTGTCTGGGACCGGCCGCACCGGGTCCTGCTCGCCGACCTGCACGCCGGCGGCCAGCTCGACTGGGTTAAGGCGGTGATCGACAGCTCGCACGTCAGGGCGCTCAGGGGCGGCCAAACCGGACCGCCCCCTGGGCGAGTGTTCTGGCCGTCGTCAGATTGCGAGGACTCTCGTGACCCCGATCTACCTGTCCGCGGACATCCGAAGGTGGGCTCCGAAGAGCTAAGCCGATCTTCAGCAGGCCAGCGACAGCGCCTGATCAAGGAATCCCGTCGCCGCGACCTAAGGGAGGTCCCAGCGCCGCAGGCGACAACCGGGAGGCCGCCAAGGGCATGGTCTCCTTCGCGGCGTGCATCATGTGAAAGCACCTGGCCACCTCCCGCTCCCGCGGTTGGGTCAGCGAACTCGCACTCAATACGGTGCACCCCGCATCCGAAGGAACGCACAGCTGTGGGCGCTGATCTCGGTCCGCCGCCCGTCATACGACGCGAAACGACGCCTTGGCGCGCCTTGTCATGCGTAATCCCCACGACTACAGGTCAGCGAGCGCCAAGGTGTGGACGTCCCGAGAGAGGTGCTGCTCTCAGGACCTTCACCCGGCATGGGGGAGCGGGCGCATGCGGACCGGCCGGCACGGCCAGGCCGCCCTCCCCAGGCCGGCGCGCACAGGTGTGCACTGGCTGCTGTGAGATCCCATACCGGTCCGCGACGTCGGTTCGCCTACGACAGCACTTCGATCACCGCGGCATGGCGCCGCCACACGACACTCAACCCCGCCATTAAGCCTTTTCATCCTCCTTGCCCAGCTCCCCAGAGCAGGTGTGATGGCTCATCTCCTCCTCCAGCTCAGCTGCCGGAGGTCTGAGCTTTGTCGCAGGCCACAGGGTCCGTCTCCGCCAGCCACTGCTCCTGACCTGCGGCAATAGGATGAAAAAGGCTCATTGACACCCGATCCTCGCCGAGGCGCCGGTTACCGCTGTCACGGAACCGCCCCTCGGCTTGTCCCAGCTCGTAGCAGCGCTTCCCCGATCAAAGACCCTTGAGGGACTCGCGGACCCACAAGGCCACGTTCGGGTTCGGCGTCATCAAGGTAGGGCCCAGCCGCTCGACATCGACGATCACCGTGCGCCCTCGACGAAGCCGGGCTTATCGCGCCCCAATCGGCAAAGAGCGATCGTGGCATCGTCGCTCACCTTGTACCGAGGCCATCGTACTTTTCCCGCGTCTGCGAGTTCGGTCGCGCGCACCCGACGCAGCCACGCCGCCGGCCCCTGCTCCGAAAGCGTCTCCAGAGCCTGGCTCCAATCCATCACCGCGTAGGCGTCCACGAGGCAGGACGCGCCATCGGTCATGACCGCGAAGGCACGCACCTCGCCGAGGGAGACCGAGCCGACCAAGGCATGCTCAGCCGCCTCCGGCACCGCTCCGGCAAGCCAATAGCCGCCCTCGACGTTGCGTAGCTTGCGTTGGGCGATGATCAATTCCTCGAGGCGCCGCTTCTGCTCCTCGCTTCCCGGCGCCGCGGCCTTGGCCGCCCGGGCGAGGCCTCCGACAAGGGCGTCCACTCGCCGATCACAGATGACCTCGACGCCGCTCACAGTCTCGAAGGCTATCGTGGCGTCGGAGAGTACGAGGTAATCCAGCCGGTCAGCGAAGCGCCGTGCGATGGCGACAGTCGCCGAGGGGGTGCCCTCAGCGGTCAAGTCGCAGGTGTCGGCGTGGAGCGAGGCAACCGTACGCACCGCCTCGAACAGCACCGCGCGCAAGCCCCCGCCAGGCGCCTGGGAAGCCGCCACAACAATCTGCGTAGCCAAGGCGTTGGCGTACCAAGGGGTGCCGTGAACGCACCCCGTGGTCAGCCCCGACGTGCTCACTCCGTCAACAACCGCGACGACATCTGTCGTGGCGGCGAGCGCGTCTTCGTTGGGCACTGCATCCGACCCGGCCAGCGAGGCGAAAGTGACGTCCATGTCGTGATCCTGGCATGAGGTGGTGTCAGAGGCGAGCCAGAGGAATAGGATTTCGCAGCCTGGCTGCTTTTGATTGGAGTGGCCCGATGATGTCCGGGAACCGCTTGTGCCTAAGTGGTCCAGTTCGTAAGTCATTCGAGGGTACACACGGCCGCTTGTAGTGCGGCAGGCTGGTGATCGCAGCCGGTGGGCTGCTGGAAGTGGTGCTCCTTCTGTTCGTGTCGCTCGATCCGGGCAATCAGGTCCTCGAGGTCGGCCGGGGTGAACTTCCATCTGAAGGGCCGGGCGGTCTCGTTGTAACGGCGCTCGAAGGCGATCAGCCGGTCTTCGACCTGGTCAAGGCCGGTGAAGTCGTTGGGTGTGACGACCTTGCGTTGCACGATGGAGAAGAAGATCTCGATCTGGTTGAGCCAGGACGCGTGCACGGGAGTGTGGACCATCACCGCGTTGGGGAACCGGGCGGTGAGCCGGTCGGCGGCGGCCTTGCCACGATGGGAGGAGCCGTTGTCCACGACCCAGAACACCCGCCGGGCCGAGGCGTAGGGTTCCCGCGTCATGACCTGCTCGGCCAGGTCTATGAGGGGATGATGCCCGTCTTGGGCGAGCAGCGCCCGAACATGCGGCCGTGGGGGAAGTCGTTGGCGGCCAGGTAGGCCAGCGCGCCGCTGCGGTCGTAGTTGTGGTTGATCCGCATTCTGCGGGCGGTGCCGGGCGGCGGAGTGGGATGGCGGCGGCAGCGGGCCTGGATCGGGGTCCTCGTCGGCGGAGATCACGTACTCGTCGCTGGCCAGGCCAGATGCGTTGGTAGAGGTCGAATACAGGGGCGGCCTTGGTGGCGAAGTCGGGGTCGCGGATGAACACCCAGGAGGCGTGCTGCCAGGGCGCTCGCTGAGCAGGGCGTCCGCGTCCTTTACCTGGATCATGAGAACTCGTCTGGCGAGGTGCGGCATCGCCGCCGCGCCATGGGCTCCCAGGCCGTGGCGCCGGACAACCTTACCTATTTGAGTTTCCCGCTCGTGTCGGCGCTGGACACCCGGGCTGGCGAGGCCCGCTTCCACGCTCTGGTCGAAGTCGCCAAAGCAGACGTGATCTTCCTGGATACGTTGTCGAAATTCGTCACCGGCGACGAGGATTTCCCCACCATGCACACTGCGGCGTGCAACACCGCGATCGTCCCCTCCCCCCGGCGTGGCATCACGGTGATCGCGTTAGAGCACTCGGGCAAGGACCTGTCGCGAGGTCCGCGGGGCGGGTCCAGCAAGGGCGACAACGTGGACGTGCTGTGCATGCTGACGGTGAAGGCCGACAATCGGCTGCGGCTGGAGCGGCGGGCGAGCCGGACGGGCCGGGGGCCGGATTTGGTGGAGCTCGTCGGCTACTAGGAACCTCTGCGGCATCTGCCGGCTGACGGGCAGCCGGGCGACGTTCTGTCGGTGGAGGTTCGTTTCTGCATCGCGAAGCGCTGAATACGGCGATCAGGGTTCGTCGTGAGCGAGGGGACATGCTGGCGGGCACGTTCGATGCGCTGGCGGAGCAGGAGGAGGCGGATCTGGAACAGTTCCACAACGACTGCCTGTTTCCGCAGGTCAGAAAGTGGGGGAACAGGTTTGGGAACAGGTCCGCTCTATCAGAAGCATTTCCGCAGGTCACGACGTTGCGACCTGTTCCCAAGATCCGGGAGCAGGTCGGGAACAGGTGGCCGCGGGCAGAGTCCCAACCTGTTCCCACCCCACCCCCTATGAGGGGGTGGGAATAAGGTGGGACAGCCCCAGATTTCAGTGTCCACCCGCGTCGCGTCCGGCCGGGATTCCGGCGCAGCTTCCGATCGTGTGACACGCTAAATGGGTGTATACCCGCCGCGAATCCCGCCGCCGCTGGTGGCCTCTCAGCCGCCGCAGAACCGGCTTCTACTTCCGGCCAAGCCGACGCCGCTGGCTCGGCCTAACCGCCGCTGTAGAGCCTGCTGAGCCGACGGCGTCCGACGAGGGACTGCAAGTGTGGCGGATCGCCTGGTGGGGCGACGGCTGGGGCGTCTGGGCCGGCCGTTACCCGAACCTCACCGCGCCGCCCGGCTACAGCACGGCCAGCATCCCGCACTTCATGCACGAGGCCGCCAACCACTGGGCGCTCGGAGTCGTCCCTCCACACGTCGGCACGGTCATCACGTGTGCGCATCGGGGTGACCCGAGCGCACCTATGTGACTGGCTTCGGCTTGTCGCAGTTCACACGGTCGTCGCTCGTTTCGTCGGTCACTTTATGCAGGTCGCCGTTGACGAATGTCCCAGTGATGGACGCCCGCGCCCGGTAGTCGCCAGCTCGGCACGGCGCGGACAGCAGCGGGTAGGAGTGGGCCATGCCGGGCGGCTGCGTGTAGAAGTCTCGGGCCACCTCGAACCACTCGCCGAACAGGCCGTCCTTGTGGTCGATGGAGATGCGCGCGTAGAAGCTCGACAGCACCGCCTGGTCGCACTTGATGCGGAGGCTCGCCCGCACCTTCGGCTCCGCCTGGCCGAGCCGGACGGCGACGATCGGCGCCCACGAGCTCGCGTAGCCGTGCTCGCCTTCGGGATCGGTGCTGCTGTGGGCGCCGCAATTCGCCGGGGTCGCGGCGGTGACGATGGCCATCGCGATGCGGGCGGAGAGGTGGGGCCAGTGTGTGTGTATGGGCACGTCGGGACGCTACCTTTGTGAATCACGTTCGGCAGCAGGAGGCTAGCGGAATGCGACCGTGTGGTGAGGCGGCGGCGTGGACACACATCCGGCAGAGAGTTACCTTGTCTGCCATCACCGAGCAGGAGTTGCGCTGCTCGAAGCAGCCCACGTGCGACGCGCGGCTTGATCGGGGCTACGATCTCGGGTGTCCGTCAAACCGGATCAAGATCAAACTTTCCACCGGACCCCGGGCGATTCAATGAACTGGGGCTTTGGGTGTACGACCCCTTGGTGAGAGAGCCGTCCGGCCCGCTACGTGGTCGTCGGCCACTCCGCGGGCGCCTCGTTCAGAGGCGGGCTTGCCAGCGCCACTGCGAGACAGGTTGATCTTGACGAGCCCGCGTCATACCGTAATCGCCGCAGTATCGGACATGCCGACAGTCCTCGAGTCAATATCTGGACGTGACCCGCCACCTCCGCGCCCTGGCAGCCGGATTCCCTACCCACGCCTCCGTCTCCAGACCCGCGAACACGTCCGCCCGGACCGCATCCACGAACCGCGACCAGGTCTCTTCGGGAATCTCCAGCACCTTCGGCTGCCAGCCCACCGGCCGATCAACCTTGCTGAACCCCTCGTCGATCTCCGCGCGCACCCAACCCGGCGCATCGGTCACCCGCTCTGGCAGGTACCCGCCGTCCTTGACCACGTGCAGGAACTCCAGCCACGCCCGCTCCCGCGTGACGAGTCGAACCTGACCCCACCGAAGCCGAACGAATGGCCCAGCCTCATCATGGCGAGCCTCCACATAACCAGGATCGTCGTCGTTCACGACCGCCGCCCATGGTCTGACTGCCCGCCAGGCCGGGGCACCAGCGCCCACACAACCCGCTCGCCAACCAAGGTTGCGTAGGTGCCCCACAGCCCCTGTGTGACGTCGTGCACCACCCGAAGTCCACGCCCGTGCTCGTCCGTCTCCGACGACACCCGAGGATGCGGCACCCGCCCGTTTAGACCCGGGTCCACCACGATCAGCCGCCAGAACCCCGACTCCGGAACCAGATGCACCCGCACCCACTCCGCCGCCGCGTGCACCAGCGCGTTGGTCACCAGCTCCGAAGCGATCAGTTGCAGGTCCGCCAGAGCTTCATGATCCAGCCCCATCCACGCGGTCAGCTCCCGGCGCGCCAGCCCGGGGAGCGTCGCGGGATCACCGATCTCGCCAAGGAACCACACTTTGACGCCTGCGAACGGGGGATCAGTGGCGTCTCCCCCCGTGCCCACCCTGTACTCGCGCTCCGTTTGACTTCGTGTCGCCATTCGCTTGTCCTCTGCTCTGACCTCACGCGATCGTCCCTGTACGTCTGGATCTTCTGCCGCCGAAGCCATCTCCCTGACACTCAAGATCTCGCCCGTCATTTCGCCCGACGGAGTGTGGGCATAATGTCGGAGTGTTTCTGCGAGACCTTGCCGCCATCGGCTTAGTGCTCCCAGATTGCCCGCTCACAGCGGCGGATTGCACGACAGATCGACGGACAGTCTGATGACGGAAGGACGCACGATAGGTAAGCGTGAGTGGCTACTCTGTAAGCACGAGTCATCGGCCCCTGTGTGACGCCCCGGAGGAGCCATGGGAACTGATCTCGATTCACGCTTGTCGCTACCTCAACGCTTTGGGCGCGAGCTGGCCCGATGCCGGAAAGAGATCGGACTGTCACAGCGCCGGCTCGCAGGCCACATCGGTTGCTCACCGTCCCTTGTAGGTCACATCGAAGCCGGTAGCCGTACCCCGCAGCTTGACTTCGCGGAGGCGTGTGATCGCTTCTTCGCACTTCCGGACACCGACTACTTCGTGCGGATGTGCCGGCGAATCCATCAGTCCCCATACGGACCTGGATGGTTCCTGCGGTGGCTAGAAGAGATCGAGCCCAACGCTGTTGCGCTGCGTACTTGGGACCCGCTTCTCATCCCGGGGCTACTGCAAACGACCGCATACGCGAGAGCCGTGTTCCTTGGCCACTTCTCCACGCCCGAAAAGGAGATTGAACAGCAGGTCAATGCCCGCATGGAACGTCAGCAGATCCTCGCCAGGGACCACCCGCCGGAACTGCACGTGCTGATGGATGAGTGGGTACTAAAGCGCCCGATCGGCGGCAGGGAGACCATGTACGAGCAGCTTCGTCACGTAGCGGCCACTGCGCGCCGCCGACGAGTTACGGTGCAGCTCGTTCCCTACGACACCCCGTGTACTGATGGCCTGTCATCCTCGTTCGTCATCGCAGAGCTTGCCCACGATCCCACGGTGGTGTCGGTGGACTCAGCGGGCGAAGGTGAGGTCTCGGCAGACCATAAAGTCGTTTCGCTGATCTTAGATCGATATGACAAACTACGGACAGAGGCTTACAGCGCAGGTGAGTCGCTTGCAAGGATCGAGGAAGCAGTAGACCTATGGATCCCAGAGACCTGACCTCAACGGACCTCTCCGGGGCAGTGTGGAAGAAGAGTTCACGCAGTGGCAACAACGGTGGAAACTGTGTCGAAGTCGCCACGAACATCCCTGGAATCATCGCCGTCCGTGACAGCAAGGACCGCAGTGGCCCTGTCCTCCGCTTCACCGCCGGTGAGTGGGACGCCTTCCTCGGTGGAGTCAGAGACGGCGAGTTTGACTAGCTAAGCCGATCGCTACCGGTAACGCGGATCTCGCGCCATCGCGCGGGAGGGGCATCGCCGTTTCATTCGTTGATCACAAGCGCTCATTCACTCGCTGTGAGAGGGCGCTTGTGGCATGTGAAGCCCCAGAGGACCACGATCAAGAGTTCTAGGGACCCCCGGGCCGGTCACCGAACCGCGTGCCTACGGCCCGCTGGACTCCCCGTAGGCCACTCGCCGGCCGATCTTGGTCCGCCGCGACGGCGGCTACCGAATCGTTTCGGAGCCAACCTCACGGGGGCCCCTCCAAGATCGCAAAAAGGAGGGCGGGGAGAGAATCACGGGGGCAGGGGCGCTGCCCCTCCCCGATGGGCAAGCCGTTGTATGCCCCCTTTTGTGATCTTGCCCCCATCATCTCCGATCGACGTGCTCTCCCGCCACTTGGAGCACGTCACCGTCGCCAGCCCGCCCGCCGACTCGCCCGCCGATCCGCTCGATCCGCCCACCCTGGCCGAGCTGCTCGATACGGTGCCCGACCCGCGCAGCCGCCGAGGACGCCGCTACCGGCTCGGCCCGCTGCTGGCGTTATCCCCGCTCGCCGTACTCGGCGGCGCGACCTCCCTGGCGAAGATCGCCCGGATCATCGCCGGATACGACCCGACCCGCGCGCCCGCGCCGGTCTCCCCGGCACGATACGCCTGGCCACCAGCACCCGGGGACGACTGTTCGCCCGCCTGAACGGCGACGCCCGCGACGCCGCGACCCGCACCTACCTGGCCGCGCTCGCCACCCGCGCTCCGCCCGCCACCCCCAACGGCCGGCCCGCGGACCGGACCGCGCTGTCCGGCCTGGCCGTGGACGGCAAGACCCCGCGCGGCAGCCGCACCCCGCACGGCACCATCCACCCGCTGGCCGCCACCTGCCACAACACGCGGATCGTTGTGACCCAACGGCAGATCGAGGCCAAAAGTAACGAGATCCCCGCCTTCACACCCCCGCTCTCCGCACTGGACCTCACCCACACCGTCGTCACCGCCGATGCCCCGCACACCCAGCGGGAACACGCCCGCCAGATCGTCGCCGCCGGCGGCCACTACCTGTTCATCGCCAAGGGCAACCAGCCCACACTCCCGCGCCGGCTCAAGGCCCTGCCCTGGGCGCGAGGCCATCCTCAACAGCCGCACCAACGAGACCGGACACGGCCGCCGCGAGATCCGGCGCATGAAGATCCGCACCGCCCGCCCCGGACTGCCCTTCCCCCACGCCGCCCAGGCCATCCAGATCAAACGCCGCCGCACCGACCACCGCACCGGCAAGACCACCATCGTCACCATCTACACCATCTACACCATCACCAGCCTCCCACCAGGCCGGATCAGCCACACTCAGCTCGCCGCACTCATTCGGGATCACTGGAGCATCGAAGCCCCACACCACATCCGCGACGTCACCCACCGCGAAGACGCCTCCCGCATTCGGACCGGCACCGCACCCCGCATCATGGCCACCCTCCGCAACCAGGCCATCGGCCTGGCCCGCCCGATCGGCTGGACCAACATCGCCCCCGCCACCGACCACTACCGCAGCCACCCCACCGACGGCCTTCAGCTACTCGGTTTCACAACATGAGAACGCTTCGGCCCTGGGCCCGCTACCTGGCCGTCGGCCACTCCGCGGGGCGCCTCGTTCAGAGGCGGGCTTGCCGGCGCCACTCGGAAACAGGTCGATCTTGACGAGCTCTCATCATACGTAATCGCCAGAGTGTCGGACATGCCGACAGTCCTCGAGTCAAAATGGGACGAAGATCACGGTTCGGGAAGTGGGGCGCATGATCAGGCGGCAGGGTTGGGCGCACGCTGGTGCGGCTGTGGCCCTCCTGGTCTCGGCGGGGTGTGCGGTTACGCCCGGGCCGTCGATCACCAAGGCGCAAGCCATGGCGGTGGTGAATGGCTACTTGCAAGAGACATTTCGCGCGGTGCCTGTTCCTTCACCGTTCACTATCGTCCGTCAGGTCAACATGACGTCGTGTGAATACTTCATGGATTCGGGGGTTACGGGACAGTTCGGTCCGGGCCTAGAGTATTCAACAGAGGCGGTTGGAAAGAAGAAAGGGCAAAAGTATCTGGCCGATGTGGCAGAATACTGGCAAGGGCGACCGGGAGTGCGGGTAGAGTGGCGCGCCCTGGGGACCGGCGAGAAGGACGACGTCGAGGTCACGTTCGAACAGCTAGGCGATTACAAGCTCATTGTCGAATACCCTCCGCCTCCGGGTTCGAAGAAGATATCCGTTCTCGGAGGATTGAGAGATTGCATCTGGGAGAACGGCACGGCGCCGCCTACGCCTGACGACGACTTCCTGGATCCTACCTTCGGCGAACCTTCCACCATCAGCCCATCGGGGTAGTTCTTGGCAACTTAATGCCTCGTCTTATGGGTGGTGGAGCATCATTGAGCCTTTTTATCCTATTGCTGCAGGTCGGAGCGGTGGCTGTCGAAGATGGACCCTGCGGCCTGCGAGAGGCCCGGACCTCCGGCAGCTGAGCCGGACCGTAGAATAGCCATCAGTCCTGCTCAGGAGAGCCGGCAAGGAGGATGAAAAGGCTCGATGTTGCCAAACACCTTTTCCGCCCTCCCGGCGACGAGCGTGCTCTTCGGACTGCCTCTTCGACTAAGATCGAGGTGGCACTATGCCAGGTTTATCTTGTTTCCTCGATGGCGTCTAATGCTAGGCATAATTGGTCTCGCCATTGCTTTCATCGCCCTATGTCTCCCCGCTCTGGCCCTGGCGTTCTTTATGCCAGTTGCTGGATTAACCGTTGTCATTTTGGGATTTGGTCGTGAAATTCAAGACGCGATTCTAAAATGGTCGCGCTTCGAGTTTGTCGAAACCAAGGCTTCCCCGATTGCGAAGGCGCGGCCGCATGACAAGAAGCAGAACGTGCAGGTGCTCGATATAGTCGATCGCGGAAGTATACTTCTCGACAATGAGGCCAGCGAGCTGTTGCTCACCACACCCGTTCATATACACATGGCTTCACATCCATACAAGCTGCCACGTCATCTAAGACTCACGGCCCCCCAGGCATTTCGGCTTGTTAGCCGAGCAAGCATCGTTTTCAACGGGGCACTCCTGTCGCTCGCTGGCGACATTTCTAGCATCGACACCGAGTTGCGCATAACACATTACTTTGACGGTATCTGCTCGAATGAGCTATGCCGATTCAAACAGATAGATCGCATGACCGGCCAAGAGGTAGATATTAGAGAACGGGAAACTGTTGATCCGCAGACGGGACAGTTGCTCTCATTCTCGAGAAGCAAGCTCTCAAATCACATTGGTGTATCTACAATCGCCTTTACCGAAGATGGTCAGCTAGTCGTGTGCCAGCAAACAGCGCATAATCTCATCAACCGAGTGTTCCTTGCCCCGTCTGGCAGCGGAACGATTCCTCCGAGCGACTATCGGCCTGGTGATACTCTGCAAGAGTTGATAATTCGAGCCATGGAGCGAGAGCTATGCGAGGAAGTCGGCGTCCTGAAGGAGGACATACAAAGCACGGAGCTTGTCAGCTACGGGAGATGGCTAGAGCGGGGCGCCAAGCCTGAATTCTACGGGATGACTCGTCTCAGGATCTCTTCGCAGGAGCTGAAGTCGCGCAGTGTACAGCGACGGGAGCGCCTATATACCGCGCGCACCAGGGTCTTCGATGTAGATCTAGGGGGAATCGGAAGAAGCATACGCGCGGGAACTCCCATAGTCGGATCGGTATCATGCCATGAAGATATCCGCAATTCGGGATCAATGTCGCTACTGGTTGCTCTGCACTCTGCAGCTCTATCGATTGCGTCGCCGACCTAGATTCTCAATTGGCGTGACCGTACTGACGTGATCTCAGCGAATTGCCGGTAGGTAGTTGTGCTCGAAATGGGTGAGGACAAGGGCGGCGCGGGCGATGCCGCTGATTGTGCTGGGGCTGAGCGTGATGTGCTGGAGGATCCGCCAGCGGCCTTTGAGCAGGGCGAATCCGCGTTCGCCGAGGCAGCGCAGGGCGCGTGGGAGCCGGTTGTAGGTGCGGTTGTCTGGGCTGAGGATCTGGTTGCCGTCGGGCTGCTTGATCGGTGTGTGGATGCCGATCCCGGCGCCGTCGTAGCCGCTGTCGGCGAGGGTGGGCAGGCCGGCTGCCGCTGCGGCGTACAACGCGCCCAGCACGTGTGCGCGGGCAGCGGTCAGATCATGGACCGAGCCGGGCTCGACCTCGGAGATCCACAGGGCAGTCCGTCGGGGGCGCATAGTGCTTGGAGGTTGCCGGCGGGATGGTGGGCCTTGCCGGAGTACCAGGCGTCGATGGGTTGGCCCTTGACGCTGATGGTCTGCTCGGCGCGGCGGTCGGTGGGGATCAGGGTCCCGTCGAGGATCACTTAGGGCAGGTCGTCGGTTTGGGCCCGGTCCAGAGCCTCGTGCAGTTCAGGGGCTTGAGCTGCGAGGACGTTGATCCCTTCGGTGGTGTAGCGGTAGGCCGTGGCGCGGGAGACGTGGTGGTCGCGGCCGAGCTTGGGGATGTCGTGTTCGCCGCGGAACCAGCGCGGCACCAGGACAGCCTGCCAGAACGGGGTCAGGGCGCGGCTGCCTTTGGGGGTGCCGAGCCGGCGGCGCTCGTCGTGCGGCAGTCGGGCAACATAGTGAACCGGCGCGCGGGAGACGTCGAGCGTGGCACGATGAGCAATCACGTGGAGCCTTCCGGGCGACGGGATTTCTTGTGGTGAGAACTCATCTACCGGAGGCTCCACGTCCGTCTCCGGCCTTCGACGACTTCTCCCGAAAGGCCCGAAACGTCCCCGCGAGCGTCCCGAAAATTCCCTATCACCCGATTTATTTCTCTGAGATCACCTCAGTGGTGCTCGAGTTGTGTACAGCCCCAGCGCCAAGGCCGCGTCCAGGACCAAGTCAGCCTGCGCGGCCGTCATCGGCAACTCGTCCGCAAGGTTCCGCTCGCGGCCGCGGCGTGTGTCCCAGCGATCGGTAAAGGCGTCCATGACCGCGATACGCTCACCCAAATCTCGGTCGGCCTGTTCGGTGAGAAGTTCGCCCCCACCAAAGGCGGCAACCAGAGCCCGCAGGGGGTCGGACACTATCCAAGCCTGGATGTCGCTGAGGAGGTTCGGCCCGGTTCCGATCAACGGGACAGGAGAGAAGCCAGACGTCACGGTAGACAATCCTTCGAGCAGAGGCGGGTAGGTGTCAATCCACTGGAAGCGTGGAGACGCTCCTCCGCCGCAGAGGCCCGCGACAGGGCCGATGAAGCTGTGTACTTCTCGGACATGTGATGCTCGAACGTGATGGGTGGCAAGCCGTCGTGGGAGCTGTGCCGCCGGATGGTGTTGTGGAAGTCACCGATCCAGGTCCCCATCTTCAGACGAGCATCGGCCCGAGTGTGGAAACGATGGCGGTGGGAGAACTCGACCTCCAGCATGCTGATGAAGGCTTCGGCGGAAGCATCGTCGGCGACGCCAACCCGGCCACCGACTGGACCACGCCCAGGCGCGGGCACAGGTGCTGGCAACGGGCAGCCGTCTCCTTCGAGCCGCCGTTCATCTGGGAGATCGCCCTGTCGACATCGCCGCCGCGCGTGGCGACCACCATCCGCGGCCAGGCGCGAGCCAACGCGACATCGTGACGCTCGGACATGGCGTGGTCAAGCAGTCAGCGCCGGAGCAGGCCCTCGGACAAAGCCAGATACGGCAGGCCCTCACCGATGCCGATCTAAGTCACACCGCCCCACAACGGCGCGTCAGCAGCGGGCGCGGTGAACTTCCGCCGGATCAGTTCGGGGGCGGTCGGCCGCTGCATTGCCGGGTCAGCACCCACGACGCGCGCCGTTTCCAGTCGGTCACGCGGGATGAAGGGGCACAGTCTCGTCCCTTCCCGACGGGCGCTGTGGGCGCTCGGCCTCCTTGAATTCCGCTAACTGCGATGAGCTGCTGCCGCCTTCATGATCAGAATTCTTCATTCGTCATCAGGCGCGTGTCATTCTCCCTGTAGATCCTTGTAGTCGTCAGGAGGCCGGAGCGAGGAGGATGGGCCTGAGTTGACGTGCGAACTCGATGACGTCGGCGCGAACATCCCGACCAGGAGCGCCTCGTTCGATCCTGATAGAAAGCAACTTGATGCCATCAGACGTCCACGCAAGGACATAAGCGCCCACAGGGTTCCCCTCCCCGTCATTGATCAGGGCGCTGAAACCAGGTCCTTGGCCGTTCGGCAACCGAACCCCTTTGTCGCTCGCTCTGGTGAATTCCAGGCTCTGGACAGACGTTGCCATGGGATTACGCAGTTCGATCAACATCCACATGGGTTCTGAGACGCTCGTCGAGCGCATCACCTGACAAAACGCGAAGTGCGAGACCAACTCCGTGCCACTCGCATAAAACTCAGTCAGGCCTGTGGCGCGAGTGATGGCAGCACGGGAGATGAGACCACATTCGCGTGGCTCGGCGGTCACGCTACCCAGCGGACGTCGATCCTGTTTCGGAGGAGGCGAGCAGCCGGCTGCGGTCAGGAGAGCGACCAGTGCGGTTGTGAGCAGGGCATGGCCGTTCACTCGTACGCCTTTGAGCTGGTGGCGGCCCTATCCCTAATTCGGAGTCCGTAGCTGTGCATGTCACCTGATCCTTTGGACGGCGTGTGGTTCGTTCGGCTTGGGGGTGCATTTGTGGAGTTCGCCGTACCGGGCGCGGGCAATGCTGAGCAGTCGCGTCAGGTCACTCACCGGGTCGCGTCCCTTGGCCACCTCGGACAGATCGACGCTGATCCATGGGCGCTTGGATCCGCATTGGAACAACATCATGGTGTAGTACGGGTTGGTACGTGGCGAGCGGCGAGTGTAGGCGATGAATCCTTCGCCAAGATCCGCTGGCAGCGCAGACAGCCGATACGCGCCGAAGTTCTCGCGTGCGAGGTCCATGACGTTGTCGCCGTCCCGCTCCGACCACACGACGGAGAGCCGGGTGTACCCATTGCGCAGCGTACATATCCCGTGGGTTGCGGGCACCCCTCCCTTGTCCTCCTGCAGGGGCACTGTGATACCACTGATCGTACGGACCGCTTGTCGCGGGAGAAAATCGCACCAGTAGGGCCCGGAGTCGGTGACCGGACTGGTGATGGCCTTTACTGAGCCCTGTGATGATGACGAGCCGGCACCGGTGCAACCAGTGGCCATCGCGAAGACAACGAGTAGCCCCGCAATGGTGCAAACGATGAGCCTGACGGCTGGATGTATCATGCCGGTACTTGGTGATTCCCAAATTATCATGCACGGTATCCGTTTGTGTGTTCAAAGTGGTATTCATACCGCCTGCGGTCACTTCGCTGCCGGTATTTCTGCTGACTCTCGTGACCCACAGTCACCGAAGTGAGATTCCGTCGAACCGGCCCATGCTTGGCCTTGGCATCAAGATGCGGAAGCATGCAGGGCCCACTAGTTTCCTCGGACAGCTCCTGGACGGGTGACATCCAGCCGATGCGCCTCGCGACCATGATCAGGCATGCTCCTCCCTCCTCGTATGGCTACTCGACGAGTCAGCCGACGATAGCCCCGCCCGAGTCGGTTGCCACGGTAACCAACCAATTCGCGATTCTCGCTGAGCCATCCATCTAAACGCCAGGCCTCACACGTAAATCTATGAGTCCTTCCCAACCTCCTAAGCCAGCTCTCCCGAGCAGGACTGATATCGCGCCTACCGGCTCGGCTCACCTGCCGGTTGCCCGTCCATAGCCGTGCCAAAGGAGCCGCAAGTGGCCAGGCTTAGTCCCACGTCTGTTCGCGCGTTTGCGTGTCGTGGGGCGGGGGCGTGCCCCTGAACGGTGATCGTGACGGTGTCAGCCAGCCACAGAATCGTCGCTCAGGGAGTCCGCCGGTGTCCCTTTCGGAAATCGCATGCGTGGATGTCCTGGGCTTTCGAGGGTCTGTGAAGCACCGGATTGTCAGTCGTCCTCTGCGCTACGATGCGCTTGTTCCGCACTCGCGCGATGGTGAAGTCCCTGCACGGATGGTGGGCAGGCGCAGATCGTGGAGCGGGGCGGACTGCCCCCGGATGAGACGTGGAGACATGGCGGTACGCCAGACGGACGTAATCGACCACCTGGCCGGCCAACCGCGGATGGAGTTGGTGGCTGCGGCCGAGCTGAGGATCTCGCGGCGTCTGGTGTACCTGCTGCCGGGGCGATGGCGCGCGGATGAGAGTGTCATCTCGGACCTGCTGCCTCGGCGCTTCAGCGGCGGCCGGAGGCGAGGGCGGTGCCGGTCGCGGTGGAGGCGGCGCAGCGCGAGGTTATCGAGTCGCGGTACTCGCACCGGCGGCCGGGGGCGGCGGCCTTCAGAGAGGTGGTACGCCAGGGCAAAGCCGGCGGGCTGCCGGTACCGATTCGTAACCGGCTGGCGCAGGGGAATCGCGGGGTGGACCCGACCATGGCCACCGCCGTGCGGGAAGGGCGCCGTCTTGGGGCAGCCATCGGTCGTGCGTCGAGGGCCGCTCAGCAGGTGCAGATCCACCGATCCAGAGGTGGTGGATGAGCGACATCGGTTGCCGATCGGCCAGCCGTGTCTTACTGCGGCTTTCGACGTGGCCAGCCGCTTCGCGGCCGGTCTGGCGGTGACGCTGAAGGCGCCCTCGGCGCTGTCGGCCGGGCTGTGCCTGGCGTACACAGTGTGTGACAACCGGTGGTGGCTGGAGCGGCTCGGCGTGGAAGCGGATGCCTGTCCGATGAGCGGCAAGCCGCGCGGGATCCACGTGGACAACGCCACCGAGTTCCGCGGCCAGGCAACCTTGATCGACCACGGCTCGCGACTTGGCGACCAACTCCGTCGGGGGCGACTCTACTGTAGATTACAGCATTCGCCCTCTGCTTGACGGCGCCAGCTCCAAGGCATTAGGCGCCACGCCATCTTCATGCATATAAGGGAAAAGGCTTATGACTGGCGACATCTGCGAGCAGCGACTCCATCTTGACTTCGATGGCGACTCTATTGCGATGGTTTACGCATCTCCCCAGCACGCGCATGCCAGGAATCTCGTTCTTATGCTGCACGGCGGGCCAGGTGGTCAAAAGGACGGCCCTGAAGGGCTTTATAGTAATCTCGCGCGAGCCATCGGTCGCAAGGGGATCGCTTCTCTGCGATTCGACTTCCGCGGGGTGGGCGAGAGCAGCGGTCACTATCGCGACATGACAATCAGCCGGCAGGTCTTCGAGTACGAGGCTGTCTGGACGCTGGCCCGCTCTCTGGGGTTTGATCGAGTTGGAGTGATCGGTGAAAGCTACGGCGCTACCATCGTGCTGCGGAGTACGGTAGCCAACCCGAATGCGGTCTGCCTGCTGTGGCCTGCCATCTATTTCCTCGATGTGACATTCGCCCCCTTCGTTACTCCAGAGAAGATGGACATAGCGCGACGCGATGGGTTCACGGTAGAAGACGGAGAGCAGCTCGGCTTGGGCTTCCTCGAGGAGGTGTTCGCTATCGAGAACGTCGAAGACGGCGTCAGACACCTTAAAGCGCCTACCTTGCTGATCCACGGTACCGCGGATGGAGAGGTGCCGGTGAGACAGAGCGAACGCGCCTACGAATTGCTTTCGGAGCCGAAGAGGCTGATCACTGTAGAGGGCGGCGACCACTGTCTCCGCCGAAGTCGGGAGAGAGACCTCGTAAGTAACGAAGTAGTCCAATGGCTCGATCAGCATCTTTGATGGGAACAGGGGGCAAGCAATGGGCGAGGCTCATCGACATGGCGCCGTACGGACAGCATCCCGATGAACAGCGATCCGCCCCGGCCGCCTGCGAACGCTGAAACTTCCCTGAGCCGGCCCTGCTGGAACGGCGCAGCCCAGCAAGCCGTCGTATCAGAGAATCGCATCCATGCCCACGCCCGGCAGCCCCCTGACCGCCGCCTTGGCGGCACACACCCTCCGCGTTGCCGCCGTCATCGTCGGCGACGAGGAGCACGAAGGGGTGCTTCTCCTCCGGAGGGAGGTCCAGGCGAGGTACGCGCCCGGGCATTGGGGTTCGCCCACCGGCAAGGCGGCCAGAGGCGAAGCTATCGCTCAGACCACGTCCGCGAACTCAAATAGGAAACCCGGCTGGTCGTCCATTTTACCGCCCTCAGCGTGGCCGGTCTGATCCACTGGTCCTGGCGTCGTAGCGCCAACGCGGCTTCGTCACCGTTGTATTCGTTAGCGATACTTAGAAGGGTAGGCCAGTCAACGCAGAACCACACGAACACGGCTACATTCTGTGGTATTCGGTCGATCAAGTGCTCTAGGCATTTGTCTCGACCGCTTTGGGTCGCACTGATCAACTACCTCGCCAGCGCCCATGGTTACTATGGAGGGCTTCTGACAGCACTTCTTTCGTTCTCAGCACGGGCGCGTCTCAAATGCGAGTATTACGGTTCTCAAGGGTGCGGGATTGACCCGGACAAGAGGTGAAGGGCGGAAGCGGCACATCGTGGTCGACGTCGCTATGCGGAATGTGGTGGCTATCGGGACATTTCCAAGAACTGTTTGATGGCAGGCTCCCGCCCGTATTCGCGGAACTTGGTGCGCAGGTCGGCGAGCACACTGCTCCCACGCGCAGAGCTAACCCCGCCCATGTGATCGACTGCCTTACCCGCCATACGAACCGCTTCGTCGAGGTCGTTCAGAGCCAAATGAGCCTCGGCAGCCCGTGCCTCGTAGATCACGGCCCCACGAGGAAACGCGTCCCCATCGTACGTCTCGCCACGATTTGAGGCAGTCGCCTGTTCGAAGTGGCGCAGGGCGAGAGCGGGGCGACCGAGATTCAGCGCAGAGCTTCCCATCAACTGGTGGATCTCGCCCTGGTTGACCCAGTACAGCGAGCCCAGATCCTGATCAAGCGGCTCTGCCTTCTCATAGGCGCTCAAGGCGGCATTGGCCGCGCGGTCTGAGGCACGAGGGTCGTTCGCGTGAGCGTAAGCGCGGCAGGCACGAGCGTGCAGCATGGCGGTCATCCGAGCTGACCCCGTGGCGTGCCCGTAGGAGTGTGCGGTTTCCACGAGGGCAGCGGCGGCTCCTGGTTGGTTTGTCGAGTAGCACTTGATCGCCCAGAAAGCGCAAATATTTGCCATGACCTCCGGATTTCCGGCTTTATGCGCCAGCCTAGCGGCGGTGGCGAAGTGCTCTTCTGCCAACTCCGGGTGTCCGCTGTCATAGGCAGTCCAGCCTGCGGCGCGTTGCGCGTCAGCGGCGAGCGCGGTGAGCCGGCACTCAACGGACTCGGTGTAGGACGCCGAGCGTAGAGTGCCGATGATCATTTCATACTCACTGACAGCGCTAGCGTAGACCCGACCGGATCCGATGCCGTCGTCGAGGTGACGCAACGCGTCGAGGCGCCGCTCATGCAGCGCGACGCGGCTTGCCCCAATACGCCCAATTGCTGTGGCATCGGCACTGGGCGTAGGCATCGTGAGAGCGGACATGCCGCCAGCGGCGAAGAGAGTGAGGAAGCGTCGTCGTTGCACAGATCTACCGGCCCCTTCTATGGCGTCGTGCGGGGATGTCCTTGGTGCGGTGTGGACAAGAGCGTGTCGAGCTTCGCGCGTTCGAGCCGGATGAGTGGGCGAGCCTGATGACATCGTGGCTAGACATGTTGGGGAGAGGGGCGAGAGGTGACTGGATGTACTGGCCCGGTTCGCGCCCTTCCGTCCACCGGCCCCGCTTTTGCCGACGGGACGTCAGTCCACCACGGCCAAAGCCCGAGCGCCGCTCAGCGATGCGCCGGAGGAACGCCGCTGCCCTCCCTCCCAAACACCGCACTAGGTATTCGAGCAGGATCGCGATATCTCTCACAGCTCGCCTCCGCAGCCAGGCCTTCCCTGTCAAGTGTCCCCTTCACCACGGTCGCGCGGAAGAGGCCGCCGTGCGGGGGGACCCAGATGCTTCCATGGCTTGTCGAGTGAGGACGGACGATCCGGCTCCTGGCGCCTGAAGGGGAGCGAGGATCTTGTAGAGCTGGCGGGCGATGTATGGCTTCAGGCAGCGGATGATCTGTTCCTGGACAACCTGTCGGTGGTTCCGCGCTCAACGTGGGCGCGGGTGGACGGATCGCGGGACATGCGAGATAGCCCGATGGCGGACAGGGCGCGGTTGGCCTGCCGGTCGCCGCCACGGTTGGGCCGATGGTGTCGTGTCCGCCGCTGGGCGCGGGGCCGGCCCACATCCCGCGCGGGGTCGCGAACAATCCTTCGGAGCCCGGCTGCATCGGGGTCGCCGCCGCGGGTGACCAGAAGCTGGGCGGCGGTTTCCATACCCGCGACTTGGGGGTGGAAAGCTTGGGCCTGGCCCACGCGATCAGCACTTTCAACTGGTTGCGGGTGGCGTCGATCCCGGCACTGCGGGCGCGGTCGCCAGCAGCGAGGTGCTGCGGGCCGCCTTACGCTCCGAGCGAGGCCGGCCAGATCGGCGTACGTCCTTACCGGAAGTGGGCTTCGACGAGCCGGGCCTACTTCGCGCCGGCCAGCTGTTCGCCGAGCTTGCGGGGACGATGGCGAGCAGCGCCCCCGCGGCTCATCGAGGCGGGCGGTGCGCCCCTTCACCGCACCCGGCGTTGCGGGTGGGCTCCATGATCACCGTCACTGTCGACGGGTCGGTCCCGGCCGGCAGCATCGCCCATAGCCGTTCCAGATCTTCGGCCGTGGTGCGGAACCGGCGGCCTGACCAGGCGAACTCCCCGCGTTCGTCGGCCAGGCTGGCTTGATGAGCCGCCCGGCACGCGATGTCGATTCCGAGTCGCAGTCGCAAGATTCTGGCTCCGTTCTCCTCGTCGGACACTTCGACAGACCAGCGATGCCGACGCTGAAGGAAGACGCGGTACCAGACATTCACCAACAGGGATCCGCCTGGCCGGGTGCGGCCGGGCCCGGGCGGTCGCCGGGTTCCTAACAGGACACGCGATCTCCCGGCGTTGGCCCCACTCGCCCCACGATCAACAGGCAAGAAGCACCAGGCTCCAATCGGTCAGCAATGGTGACGAGCAGGCGCCGGTCATCCCGATCCTCACCTCGCCGGCCGAACAAGGCGAGCATCTTGGGGACACCACCAAGTTTGAATGTCGGTGTGAAACACCGCGCCGTCCAGGCCGCCGCCGCGGGTGTGCGCCGCGGCCTGCAGCGCGTCGACGACGAGCTCGGTGCGCATGTGATCAGCTATCGACCAGCCTGCCAGCCGACGCGAACACAGATCCACGACCGTGGCCAGGTAGAGGAACCGGCCACCGCTGACGGGCAGATAGGTGATGTCGCCGACGTAGCGGGTGTTGGGCCGCTCGGCGGTGAAGTCGCGCTGGAGCAGGTCCGGCACCGGTGCCGCGACCGGTTCCGGGATGGTGGTGCGGACCTTCTTCCGTAGCCGTAGCCCGGTGATGCCGTGCTCGCGCATCACCCGTTCCACCCGCTTGTGGTTGACCACGACCCCGGCCGCGCGCAGTTCAGCCGTCATCCGGGGCGAGCCGTAGGTGCCGTCATGCTCGACATGGATCCGCCGCACCCGCCCGGCCAGTTGCTCATCGGCCTGGCGGCGGGCCAGCCGCGCCGCGGCGCCCTTCAACCACCGGTAGAACCCCGAGCGTGACACCTGCAGCACCCGGCACAACCGCTTCACCCCGTAGAGCGCCTTGTGATCCTCAACAAACTGGAAGCGGTTCACCAGTTCGTCTCGTTCGCGAAAAGTTTGGCCGCCTTGCGCAGGATGTCCCGCTCTTGCTCCAGCTCCCGGATCCGTGCCTTGAGCTGCTTGTTCTCCTCTTCCAGCACGTCGTCCGAGGTTATGTGCCCGACCGACGGGTCCTGACGGGCAGCGGCACCGCCGGCCGTTCGTTGCCCGCCTTCACCCCGAGCCTGCGCGGCGCGTGCCCACACCCGCAGCGTCTCGCGGCTGACTCCCAGGTCCCGCGCGATCGACGTGATCGTCCGGTCCGGCCTCGACAGCACCAGCGCCACCGCGTCGGCCTTGAACTCGGGCGGGTAGTTCTTCATCACCATCAGGGACATCTCTTCCCCTGGACCTCAAGATCCAGTCTCCGAGGTGTCCACGTTCAAGGGGGAAGGCCCATCAGGCTACAGAGACGGACCTGGCGCAACGTAACTTCGGCGTCGAGGAGACCGATCCGGTGTGGCTGACCACCGTCACCGAGTGGTTTCGGGGCCCAAGCCGGTGAACAATCAGCAGGTCTGGACGGGCTAGGCCGGCCATTCGCCGTCACGGCAGGCTACGAAGTCGGCCATGTTGACCCAGGCAGAGCCTCTGCCACGCACCAATCACCACCGGGGCTGAGCGACAACCAGGACAGACACCCCCAGCATTAGCAGGGTGACGGCGGAGCAATGCTTGAGATCTGTGGATCACCGGGGAAGGGGTGTGCCTTCCCGGTGATCATGTGACTCCACCAAGCATGACCGACGCGCCAACGTCGGCCGGAAAGGCACACCCGTGCTCACCGTAGTCCCTGATCCCACCGGCGGCGACCACACCGCCACCACGCCCGCCCCGACGCCCGCGCTCATCGACGAGTTGGTGCGCGAAGGCGCCCGCCGGATGCTCGCCGAAGCGCTCAAAGCCGAGGTCGACGCCTACATCGCCGCCTTCGCCGACGAATGCGACGAACACGGGCACCCCTGGTCGCGCGCAACGGCCACCACCAGCCCCGCACCGTGCTGACCAGCGCGGGCGCGATCGAGGTCCGCGCCCCACGGGTCAACGACAAGCGCATCGACGAGGCGACGGGAGAACGCCGGCGCTTCTCCTCGGCGATCTTGCCGCCGTGGTGCCGCAAGAGCCCGGCCATCACCGAGGTCCTGCCGCCGCCCTACCCGCACGGCCTGTCCACCGGCGACTTCGTCCCGGCGCTGGGCCAGTTCCTCGGCACCGGCAACGGCCTGTCGGCGCCGGTCATCACCAAGCTCACCGAGCAGTGAAAGGCCGAGCGGCGCGCCTTCGCCGAGCGTGACCTGTCCAGTGTCGACTACGTCTACCTGTGGGCTGATGGCATCCACATCAACATCCGGCTGGAGGAGCACAAACTCTGCCTGCTGGTGCTGATCGGGGTGCGTGCCGACGGCGCAAAGAACTCGTCACCCTGACCGACGGATACCGCGAATCAACGGAGTCGTGGGCCGATCTGCTGCGCGATTGCGCCCGGCGCGGCATGCGGGCGCCGGTGCTCGCGGTCGGCGACGGCGCGCTCGGCTTCTGGTCGGCGCTGTCCGAGGTGTTTCCCCAGGCCAGAGCACAGCGCTGCTGGTTTCACAAAATTGCCAATGTGCTCGGGACGCTGCCGAAGTCGGCCCATCCTGGCGCGAAGAAGGCCCTCGCGGAGATCTGGAACGCCGAGAGCGAGGACCACGCGCTGGCCGCGGTCGCCGCCTTCGAGACCGCCTACGGCACCAAGTTCCCCAAAGCCGTCGCCAAGGTCACTGACGATGTTGAGGAGCTGCTGGCCTTCTACGACTATCCGGGCGAGCACTGGCGGCATCTGGCACCACCAACCCGATCGAGTCGACGTTCGCCACCGTCCGGCACCGCACCAAGGTCACCAAGGGGCCCAGCTCTCGCGCAGCCGGCTTGGCCATGGCCTTCAAGCTGATCGAGTCCGCCCAACGGCGTTGGCGCGCGGTCAACGGCGCCCACCTGGTCGCCCTGGTCCGCGCCGGCGCCGCCTTCATCGACGGCAAGCTCGTCGAACGCCCGACAGAATCACCCGTCCCCACAGCCGCCTAGGAACTCATGATCCACAGGTCTTGACTATTGCTCGTGACGGCGCGCCCGCGTTCGTTCACATCCAGCGGGACGACGGGCGGTTAGGCATCGGTGTCCTTACAGCCAGCAGCGGCTTGCGGGCCGCTGGCGTCGCAAGCAGGCTTGAGCTGGCTACCCATGGCTAGTGCGAGCGGTGCAACTCGGAATCGCGAGACACGCTGACCTGAGCCGGTGCCACATCCACGCCGGACACGATCTTCTCGTGAGCGCTGAGGGCGTCGGTGAAGGTCTTATCGTAGGTGGGTTGACCAGCACGTTTGAGCCGTTGCCCTCGCGCCATCGGAGTGCCGCCCTCGACTTGCTGGTTGCGCCTGTCCGGATGGCCCAGTTCAGTGGTGTAGCAGGCATGGAGCACGATTTCACTGTTCAGCTTGTGTAGCGGCGGGTGACCACGAGCCGTGGTCATCGACTAAGTCTGATCTGGCAGGCATGCTGAGAAGAGAAAACCAAACGTTTGGCGATTGTCCTGACTCGATGAGCTTCCTAAGCCCGCTTTCGATATACGCCAGATTTTTAACGTTCCGGGTTAGACGGCCAGGCGCCCAAGGAGGAAGGGTGACCATCCCATGCAAGTTGTGCTTTCGCTAGATCGCAGCGCAGCTGGCAGGAGATCGCCGAAGGCGTCTACCTGGAGCTTTCGGGGCCTCCGCCTGAGCCGGCTCCCGCCGAGGACGGCGCATTACGAAGCCCCAAACCCGGCCATGCAGGTACTCGCGGCAGAGGGCATGATCCGCCCTTGCCAAGGAAGGGGACGATGTGACCAACATCCCGACGATGCGTCACTCGGCTGCGCGCTACTCCCGCGCGGCACGCGAGAGCGGCGCCGGCTGTGGCGCCTTCGACGCTGAGGTACGCAAACTAGGACTCGACCCCCAGCACCAGATCACTGTGGAGCACGCCGTTCCGCCAGACGCTGTAGCTGATGCTCTGGGCCTTCCACGTGGGGAGGAAAACGCCCTGGTGCGCCGTCGGCGGCTGCTGGCATCCGACATCCCGGTGCGACTGAACGCCTCATGGTTCCCGCTCTCGATCGCTGACGGATCGGAGCTGGCGGCTGAGGGACCGAACATTCGAGGCGGCGTCAAATCAGCGCTGGCCGAGCTCGGCCATGCTCCGGTCGAAGCGACCGAGAGAATCATCGTTCGCCCTCCTACTGAGGAGGAGGCGGTCGCACTGGAGATCAGCCCGGAGCTCATGGTCATCGACATCTTCCATGTCGCCAAGACCGAGAACGGGCAATCCGTTGAAGTGACGACTACGGTTACTCCCGCGCCCTACCTTGTGATCGAGCACACCTTCCCGCTGACCTAGTACGGGCCCCAGACTCGATGACAGGAGACGATGGGAGATGACAGCTGCTGTTCTGCCAATCCGCGCATGGGTCCAGGAACTTGCCGACGCTGGTCGTTTGCCTGCCTACGTGTACGACCTTGCCGACCTCGAAGCCCATATGGCCGAGGTCCGGGCGGCCATGGGGGATATCGAGGTCTATTATGCGATCAAGGCCAACCCTGACCCGAAGCTCATGCAGGTCATCGCGCCGTACGTTGATGGCTTCGAGGTGGCGTCCGGTGGGGAGTTTGTTCACGTCCGAGGGCGTTTCCCTGAATCGCGTATCGCCCTTGGCGGTCCAGGGAAGACCGACGCCGAACTCTTCGCCGACGTCTATCGGCTCCACGTCGAGAGTCCGAGCGAGATCCGGCGACTGCTGGCGGCAGGTCGGTCGGCTGATGTTCTCCTGAGGGTCAACCTCGACATCCCCATCGATGGAGCGTCTCTCGCGATGGGAGGCAGTGCACCGTTCGGCATGGACCCCGATGGCGTAGCCGAGGCCGTTGAAATGCTCAAGGGTCAAGATTCAATTCGGCTTCGAGGCATCCATGCCCACCTGGCAAGCGGGTTGGACGCGCCGGCCATGCTTGAGTTGGCCAGCTCGATCCTCGACTACGCTCGCGGCTTTGGTGTCACAGAGATCAACGTTGGTGGCGGTATGGGCGTCTCCTATGCCGACCCTGAGTCACGATTCGACTGGCGCACGTACGGTGCGGGACTGGCCGCTCTCCGGCGTCGTGGCGAGACGCTGCGCATCGAGCCAGGCCGTTCGATATCGGTCTACTGCGGGCGATATGTCACGCAAGTCATCGATGTCAAGCGCGTTCACGGAGAGCTGTTCGCCGTGGTTGCGGGCGGGACGCACCACATCAGAACTCCCGCCACTAAGGGACACAGCCAGCCGATGGTCATCGAGAAGCCGGGAGATCCAACGACGATCGTTGGCCAGCTCTGTACGCCGAAAGATACGTTGGCGCGACACGTGCCTGTGAGTTTGGCAGCGGGAGACGTAGTCGAGTTTCTCATGGCCGGCGCCTACGCGTGGAACATCTCGCACCACGACTTCCTCATGCATTCGAAGCCGACGTTCCACTACGTCGGGTCTGGGAATGAGGTGCCCTCGACACTACTGAACGACGGTTGACCTGCGAGAACATTCGAGAGGAGCGGGACGCCACCCTCGGGGCGGAGGTGTGCCGGCTGTCCCTGGCGATACGACAGTGCCTTGGATGGGTTACCTTGAGCCTTTTTCATCCTCCTTGCCCAGCTCTCCAGAGCAGGGGTGATGGCGCATCTCCCCGTCCAGCTCAGCTGCCGGAGGTCTGAGCTTTGTCGCAGGCCACAGGGTCCATCTTCGCCAGCCACTGCTCCTGACCTGCGGCAATAGGATGAAAAGGCTCCTTGGAGCAAAAGGAGACAATTGTGGAAAGTCTAATTCTTAGTGGGAGTTTAGGCATGACGCGTTCGCATGTGCACGCTTTGTGGTCGCAGGCTTTTGGGCCCCTCGTTCTAGAGGTATAGATTTACCCATTCCTCACCGCCGACGAGGGTGTCTGTTTGATTATTAAATGACGCCCAAATTCCGTCTGATCTATAAATGTGATAGGAGCTCACGACCGGTCAAGAGTCACTATCGATCACATGCATCGGGTACAAGTCCCGTCATGAGTGAGCGGAAGCCGTATCCCAGCGACATATCCGATGCCCGCTGGGCCTTAATCGAACCCACCTTAATACTCCAGCCGCACTTAGTGCGTGTTTGAGATTGACGATCTTGCTTAGTCGCAGACGATTTTGGCCTGTCGCCGGGCGGGGCCACTCCGGGTGAGACGGCGGGCCATGCTGGCGATGGCGGCCCAGCGGATGATCGCCTCGGAGATGGCAGGGTCGCGTTCGTAGTCACGAGCCAATCGTCGGCAGGTGGTCAGCCAGGCCAGGGTTCTCTCGACCACCCAACGGCGGGAGATGACGCTGAAGCCGCGCTGGTCAGCGGGCTTGCGCACGATCTCAAGCGTGGTGCGCAGCGTGTCGCGAGCCCAGTCCACCAGCCGTCCCGTGAAGCCCTGGTCGGCGAAGACGTGCCGGATCGGGGTGGTGAGGTAGGCCGACAGCAAGGCGGTTTTGGCGCCGTCGCGGTCTTGCCAGCTCGCGGCCATGACGGCGACCGTGACGAGCTGACCGGTGGTGTCGGTGATGACGAACCGCTTGCGACCGTTGACCTTCTTGCCCGCGTCGTAGCCGCGGCTGTCGCGGCCGACGGTGTCGGCGCCCTTGACGCTCTGGGAGTCGATGATGCCCGCCGACGGCTCATCGGCGCGGTCGGCCTGGCGGCGGGCTTTGACACGCAGCTCGGCCAGCGGCGTCTCGGTGACGCCGGCGGCTTGCCACTGCTGGAAGTGCCAGTACACGGTCTGCCAGGGCGGCAGGTCGGTGGGCGGATATCGCCAGGGACAGCCCGAGCGCACCACGTACAGGATGGCGTTGACGATCTCCCCGCGCGGGTGCTTCTCCGGACGCCCGCCGGCGTTCGGGTCTGGCGGTAAGGGCTCGATCAGCTCCCACTGTGCGTCGGTCAGGTCCGAGGGGTAGCGATCAGGGGGCATTGAGCCACTCTGACGGCACTGGCTCTCGTCGTCACACCGCCACGCCGAACATGAGCGATCTTCTCAAACACCACTTAGTCCCATCATCCGCCGATAGGCGTTTCCATGCCTGCTCGGGGGCATCGGCGGTGACCGCATCAGCCCGCGAGCCGGTGTTGCCGTAGCCGATGCCGGTGCCGACCGACTAGCTCTTGGGCACGGCGACCACGTACCCGATCTTGCGTTTCTCCAAGTGCGGGCGGAACTTGTGATCTTGACCGTATGCCTCGTCCGCGCTCACCCATGAAGCGGGCACCGCACCCGCCAGCGCCCGGTCCAGCATCGCTGTGGCCAGCGCCGGCTTGGTAGCGAACGCCACACTGTCCGGGATGCCGGCCTGCGCGCACCTGGCCTGATCACCGGTCCAGGACTTCGGCAGGTACAACTCGGCATCGATCAACGCGCGCCCACGCGGCGTCGCGTACGCCAGGAACACCCCGAGTTGACAGTTCTCCACCCGGCCCGCCGTGCCTGAATACCGCCGTTGCACCCCGGCCGACTTGTCACCCTTCTTCAGGAAGCCGGTCTCGTCCACGATCAACACCCCACCCGGATCCCCTAACTGCTCGACCACGTAATCACGCAGGTCAGCACGAACTTCGCGAGGGTCCCATCGCACGTTGTTCAACAGCCGCCGCATCCGATGAGGCTGGGCATCGCCCGCGGCCTCGGCCAATTGCCAGCCGTTCTTACGCTCCACCGGCGCCAGCAGCCCGACCAGGTACGTCCGCGCCTGCAGACGCGGCTCCACCCGGCCGAAGCGCCTGGCGACTCTCGCGAACAGCTCATCCAGTCCAGCCGTCCACAACTGGAGATCCTCAGACGTCACCACATCCGACACACGCTCGACTATAGATCACGAAGCATGACTGCAGTACTAGTACTACAGCCTGATTTCGTGATGTTGGAGCCAGCGTCTCCAGTAGTGACTGGCTCGGGCGCGGGTCTGACGCTGTCGCCGATGGCGGGACC
>NZ_JBSGCE010000086.1:0-29689 GCF_053601695.1 Nonomuraea sp. NPDC004702 | reverse complement strand
CCCGCCGCTCTGTTCAGAGCGCCTTCCTACGCGGGTCCGGCCCAAGCTAGCCGCACAACGCAACGAAGCCCCCCGCCCGATCCGCGAGGACCGGATGGAGGCTCGTTGTTGTAGGCGGCCGTTAGACCTGGCCGTTCACCTCTGGCGGACGCTGGTCGGGGCATGCCTCGTCGAGCTCGGCAAGGGCCTGCTGGTTGCTGTGCGCGGGCCTACGGCCGGCTATTGACCGGGAAGATCTGCAGGCGGCGACGCTGACCGACAGCGCCGTGAAGGCCGTGTTGTCAGGCATCGGCTGCGGACCGGCTGACGAAGGCCGAACTTGGGTGGCGGTGGACGGCCGTTGGGCCAACGGCGTGTTGACCGGCTCCTGGCACAAGAGTGACGCGCCTGACATCGGCGAGGGCGCCAGAGAGACGGCGCGGCGAACCCGGCTAGCTGCCCTTGGTGAGGGACTGGAACAGGCCAACGTGCGGATCGATGACCCGCACAACCGGCTTGCCTAGCTCACCGCACGCCGGGACAGGCTCGCCGAGGAACACCGCGGCCTGCCCCCAGACGCTGAGCCGCGAGAGGCGCACGTCAAGCGCGCCACCGCCTACGACCGACGTGACGAGGTCAACGCCGCGCGCACCGCAGCGGACAAGGTGCTCCGCGAGCGTCAGGACGAGCTCAGAGACACCGGTGTCCGTGCTGAGGAGTTCACCGCGGACGTCGGCCTGCCCACCGAGCCGGTGACGCTTGAGGAGGTCAAGGCGGCGCTCACCCGCTACAGGCTGGTGGTCCTGGCCCAGTTGTGGCCCGCCATCCAAGCCTGGCATGACGCACACGAGAGCGCCGCGGACGCCCAAGGGGAGCTCGACAGGACCAAGGAACAGCTCGACGGCGTCGCCGAACTGGCCGCGAAGGCGGGCGAGGAGGCGGACGCGGCGTACCGCACTCTGACCCAGACCGCGGGCACCGCCATCGAGGAACTGTTCCGCCAACTCGACCAGGTGGAGCGTGAACTGCGCGAGCGCGTCGTCACCGAACGCGCCACCCGCCTTCGCGAACAGCAGGCCCTGCAGGAACGCGGCAAGGCCGAGGGCGAACGTGACAACCTTCGCAAGCAGATCGCGGAGGCCGCCACGGTACGCGGTGCCGCCGTACGCGAGCTCCAGGCGTTCGCCGCCACTGGCCTGCTGAAGCTCGCGCTCACCGATCTGGACGTCCCTGACACGGGCGTGGAGTGGGCCGCGACGCCAGCCGTGCTCCTGGCCAGGGCCGTCAACGCCGAACTCGACGCGCTGGACGACGGCGACAGCCTGTGGGAGCGTGCTCAGAAGAAGGTCGCCGAGGAGCACAAGCTGCCGTCGGACGTTTGGCCAGGCATGGGCACTCCGTCGGGTGATCTTGCGCGATGGACTCATGATCGTCGATGTGATCTTTCAGGGCCGTACCCGGGACATGCCCGAGCTGGCCTCGGCGCTGGCCGAGGAGACCGGGCAACGCGCCCGGCTCCTGTCGGCCAGGAACACGAAATCCTGGAGAACCACCTGCTGAACGAAGTCGCCGGCACGCTGCACGAGCGCCGCTGCGGAGTCAGAGGTCCGGAAGATGAACGCCGAGCTGGAAGCCCGCCCCGCCTCCACCGGCATGCGCCTGCGCCTGATCTGGAAGATTGCCAGGAACGCCCCCGAAGGGCTGGACCGGATCAGGGGCGAACTTCGCCAGACCGTGGACGCCTGGTCATCCGCGGACGGGCCATCGTCGGCGGATTCCCGCAAGAGCGGATCGCCCGCGAGCACGCCGACAATCCAGCCGCGGGCTGGACCGAGGCCCTGACCAGAGCGCTGGACTACCGCGCCTGGCATGAGTTCGCCATCCAGCGGCTCCAAGATGGCCAGTGGCGGGCCGCCGCCGGTCGCGCCTCCGGCGGAGAACGGGTGCTGGCCGCGTCGGTGCCACTGTTCGCCGCCGCCTTGGCCTACTACAAGTCCGCGGGCAACCCGTACGCGCCACGTCTGGTCGCACTGGACGAGGCGTTCGCCGGGGTTGATGACGACTCCCCGGGCCAAGTGCCTGGGCCCGCGGGCCACGTTCGACATGGACGTGGTCATGACCAGCGAGCGCGAATGGGCTGCTACCCGCAGGTGCCGGGCTGGCCATCTGTCAGCTCTCTCGCTGTGACGGCATCGACGCCGTGCTGGTGACGCCGTGGCGGTGGGACGCGCGCGAACGACGGCGGGCGGAACGCCCAGCCCCCGCGGTGCCCACGCGCGCCTCCGCTCCGGCAGTACGGCAGTACGGCGTGTTCGGCGTAGATGAGGACGGTGCGGACGGATGAATGACGGCGACACGAGCGGCCTCCCGAGGGCCGGCGGCGCGGACGAGAGGCTGGTGCGGTTGCTGGGCGGCGCCGGGACCACCTGGTTGGTCGACCGGGTGCGCCGCCGCTTGGAGCAGGATAGGCCGCCCGCCGGGACGGTGACGCTCACGCACGCGACCCCGGCACAGCGCCGCGCGGTCGAGACATTGCTCGGCCGCCGTGCGGGAGCCGGCTCCTCGTTGTCGGTCTCCTTGGACGAGGTGGACCGCATCCTGCGGACGGGCGGCATCGCCCTTTGCGGGTTGCGCGAGGCGGTCCTCCGGCTGCGCGGCCCGATCGGGACCTGCCTAGGGAGAAAGCCGCGCTCGCAACGGCCTGGGGACGGGCCTTGGCCAAGCTCGACGCTCTCGTCGCCGACCGGCCCGAGCTGTCCGGGTGGCGATCGTGGCTGGAGTCCACCGGCCACGTCCGAAGGCTCGCCCCCACAGCTGATGAGGCACGCACGCTCCTCGACCGGTTGAGCACCGTGCTGGAACGGCTCCCGTCACCGGGCACGCCCCTGGGCCGGCTCGCCGCCGAGACCCGCGCGGACGCACACGCGCTGGATGAAGAACGCCCACTGGCAACCCTCGCCCTGTCTGCGGCACGCGCCCTGTCCGGCCTGCCGTACGCGGGCGAAGGCGGCGCCGACACCCGCCGCTCGGTCTGGGCCGCGGTAGGCGTACACCTCGACGATTTGTCCTCCCTGTGTCTGGGGCTGTCGGGCGATGACCGCTCCCCCACCGGGCGCATGCTCATCGCGGCCAAGATGGCGGGCGAGCCATGCGTTCTGACCCTGCGGCAGCCGCGCCGCCACGACTCCCCGCCGCACGCGGACGTGGTGAGAATCTGTGAGAACCCGCGCGTCGGTCGCCGCGGCGACCGACGCGCTTGGATTCCCCTGCCCGCCCCTGGTGCGCGGCGGAGGCAGACCGTCGGCGGCCGTGTGGCAGATACTGGACATGCTCGCGGTCGGCGGTGCGACATTCCCCTACCACGGTGACTTCGACTGGGGCGGGAGCGCCATCGCCGCCTCGGTCCACGAACGGCTCGAGTTCCAACCGTAGCGCTTCGACGTCGCCTCCTATCGAGCCGTGTCCTCAACGGCACCGCTGTCCGGGCAGACGCCGCCCGACGCCCTGGGATCCGGAATTGTCTCTGGCGATGAAGCACCGGAGCGTGCGGATCGAAGAGGAACTCGTACTCGCCGAGTTGATCGCCAATCTGGCGACGAGACCCGCGATCAGTTAATTTCAGCCCCTCAGTATGTGTTCCCCGATCCGCGCGGCAGCGATGGCATCCCGGGTCCGCCAGCCCGTAGCCAAGAGCCTCGTCTGCGGGGTCGGACTCTAGGAAGAAACGGCGCCGTCATGGACACCATCACACAGGCCGCTGCCCTCAAGGAGCGGCTGATCGCCTTCGCCCTCTCGCCCCGGTTCACCCATGAGCTCGACAACGCCTTCGAGCGGAGTCACTCAGGCGACCTCGCCGACAACGAGGTGACCGCCAGCATGATCGTCGACCACTTCGCCCTGCAGCAACGGCTGATGGCCGGCGACACGGTGATCGACCGCTTCCTGCGCGCCCATCCCCGCCTCAGCCAGCAGGAGCGGGAGATGCTGCTCAGCTGGCGGGACGTGGTCGAAGGCGTCTTCGAGGTCCGGGGGAAGGACAAGGACGGCGTGATCCTTTTCAACCTCGTGGACGAGCTCACCTATCGCGCCCGGTCCAACATGGGCAAGTCCGCCTTCCGTCCGGTCAGAAAGGGCATGTTCCTCATCTGCCGCCTGGTCCCGCTCGGCGAGGACTGGCTGGTCAGCGCCAACATCAGCCTCTTCCCGGCCGAGGCCCGGCACCAACTCCTCACCCAGGCCGCCGAAATCGGCCTGCGTAACCCCAAGTTGGTCTTCCGCAACCCGGACAAACTCGCCACCGCCCGCCGATTGCTCGCCGAACAACGAGAGGTCTTCCTCGACCTGTACGGCGCCGAATACATCGTGGTCCCGGCAGAGGACGTGCCATCGCGACATGAGGCCTTCCTGCGAGCCTGCGTGGACCGAGACCAACCCGACGACACCTGGACCCTGCCCAGCCTGACCCTTCCCGACGAGATGCTGGACGCGGAAACGGTGGCCATCCACTTCGACCCGGAGACGGGCATCAGCTTCTACCTCGACTTCGGGCTCCTGCAGGAACTCTTCGCCAACCCGAGCCTGATCAACCGGCGCCGGTACCGCGAAACCCTGAGCTCCTACCTACGGGGCGACGACATCTCGCCGGCGGCCATCAAACTCCTAGCCGACGCCGTCCCGGAGAACGCCGGCATCGTCTTCGGCAAGTTGCTCAAGAAGAAGGGCTTCTCCTGGCCGGAGCATGGAGAGTCGCTGCTGCGCCGATTCAAGTCCCGCTACTTCGAAGAGCCCCAACTACCCACCCTCGTCCCGGTCAGCGAGACGATGGCCGAGCATCTGCGCGGTACCTTGCGTGAGGAGTCATCGCAGTCGTGATCGTCGCGCGCCCTGGCTCCGCAGAGTTCTCCACGAGTGCTCGCATACCGGCTGAACCGCACGGATGGGATATCGCTCAGGCACAGGTCCATGCGCCGCTCCGCTCGACCTCAAACCTGCCGAGTCCGCGGTCTCCCGCCGAAACCTCGTGAGATGGGCGCCATGGCGCGAGCAGGTGAGCGGGAGATCTTCCAACACGAGATGGGCCAGGGAGATCATGATCCAGCTGTCGCGAGTCGCAATGACGCGATCTCAGCGAAATTCCGGTGGCTAGTCATGCTCGAAATGGGGCAGGACGAGCGGCGCGCGGGCGATGTCGCCGATTCCGCTTGGACCACGGTGATGTGCTGGAGGGTGCGTCAACAGCCTTTGAGCAGGGCGAACCCGCATTCGTTGGGACAGCGCGGGCCGCGCAGAAGGTGGTTGCAGGTGCGGCTGTCCGGGCTGAGCGTCTGGTTGCCGAGAGGCTGTCCGAGGGGGACGCCAATGCCAGCGCCGTCATAGCCGCCGTTGGCGAGGGGTGGGCAGGCCGGCTGCGGCAGCGGCGTACAACGCGCCCAGCACGTGTGGGGGCGGCAGTCCGCCAGGGGCTGACGGGGCCTGGAAGTTAGCGGCGTGCTGATGGGCCATGCTGGAGTAAGTACCAGGCGTCGATGGGCTCGCCCTTGACACTGACGGTCTGGTCGGCGCGGCGATCGATGGGAATCAGAATGCCGTCCAGGATCGGGTAGGCGGCCCGGGCGGCGGTGCGGTCGCGAGGCCGGTCACCGGCGCGAGAGCGGGCTCGGGATGTGCGACCGGTCAAGGCGGCGGTGAGACGAGGACGGGCGGTCGGGTCGGTGACGATCTCACCCCCGCGGCTCCCGAGCACCGGCTTGGCGGCCACGACCCGCCTCTTCGAGGGGTGCGGCCGCGAGGTGGTCATGTAAGGCCGCGTGCCGGAATTGGTAGATGGGGCCGAGGGCGCGCAGCAGCCCGAGTCGGTGCGCGTCGTCGAGGAAGTCCATGAGGCGCCAGGGCAGCTGATGACGCAAGGTCAGCCAGATGAGCGCCAGGCTGAAGGCCTGCCACGCGTGATGTCTGCCCTCGAAGAGTCCGATGATGAGCCCGCAAAGGGCTCCCGCGAGCCCCGACATGAGCCCGGCGATTACGAACCCGAGCCGGGGTCCGAACATGAGCCCCAGCAACAGTCCGAAGGTTAGGCCGACCACGGACCCGGACATGGCCATGCGCACAAGAGCGAGAGCTCTGTCGGCTTCCCAGCTGGATCTAGGTGTGCTCATCGACGAGGGTGTCGGTTGCTCCGCCCAGTTGTTCAGGCCCGCGATCAGTGTGATCACGAAGACGATGGTGAACATGATTCCGTATCCCATCACGGCTCCGTACAGCAGCCCGATCTCCTGCCCGGGCCGCAATATTCGCCCTCCCAGCAGTACGGCCACGACGGCCCCCACAGGCCCGAACTTGACCGCGAGGTCGAGATCGCCGGTCACGGCGCGTCGTAGGGCACGCGTTCGTCCGAGTAGACGGAGGTTGGCATAGCCAGGTGTCTCCTTCGCCCAGGATCTGACGAACAAGACCCGGAACAAGATCCTGCTAGCGCATCCGACCGAGGAGCGCGAGTCCGCGATGGTACGGGCGATATTCCACCAGGCGATGTCGCGGGTAGCGGCTGGAGGGAAGGCGCGGGCCAGGTAGGTCAAGTAGCGGCGGGCCTTGTCCGGGTCCCACACGCGGCGGGGACGAAAGAAGTCGGCCGGATTGGCGCTGGGCGGCTGGGCTGCGATGACGGCGGGGATGAGGCGATCCAGCAGGTGAGCACGCAGAGCGGCGGCGTCCTGGCCCAAGGGACCCAACAGCGGACTCGGGTCGGCATGGGCGTCAAGATAGACGGCGCGGATCAGCCATAGTCCCAGCGGGGTGAGAGTCAGCTCGGCCAAGCCGGGAACGGCGTGCCCGCGAAGTGCCCGCAGCACCCGCTTCCACGCCGCGGGCGGGGAGCCGGACAGACAGTCACTCAGGTAATCGGCGGCGTCTTGCCGGCTGAGTGCTCGGGCAGCGATAACCTCGGCCCCCGCTAGCGGCCTGCCTACCTGGTCGACCGTGGCACGGAACTCGGCGGTACGGCTGGTGACGATGATGTGGCCGTGCTCTCCTAAGGACTTGTTGAGAGCGGTCAGGACGCGCACACGCCGGTCGTCGCTGATTTCGTCGAGCCCATCCAAAATGGGCAGAATGCGGCCGCTGTTGGCCAGCGCGGCGGCGGCGCCAGGGCCAAGCTGGGGTGCCTTCAGCGCCGGATAGTCCTGTTCGAGTCGTTCCGCAAGCCACTTTTGCAGCGTGTCGTGCGTGTCGGTGTCCCAGCCACTGGCCGGCAGAAGCACCGGCACCAGTGCGCCTCGGTCTCCGGTCGATGCATGGTTGTCGTGGCGGGTGGCCAGCAGGTGGAGCAGAAGTTGCACGGCCAAGGTCGTCTTGCCGGTCCCGGCACCGCCAGTGATAACCAGCCGGCCGCGCCGACGAAATCGCTGGGCCAAGGCGGCGATGTCATCGCCGCGGCCGTCGAAGGCCGCCCCTGAAGGGGCGGCCAGGTGGAGCGGGCTCATCAGCGCCGGGTTGGTAGTGCGCCGCCAGCGCACTGGCATGGGGCGTGGTTCATGCACCTGGCGGTAACGGGATTCCTCACGCCACTGTTGCTCGACGCGTTCCGCCAGGACGCCAGCGGCGGACTTCACGTCGGCGACCGCGAGGTGCCCTGGCGACGGTCGGGCCGCCGCCCATAGCCCCGCCGCGGTGCCGACAAGGCCCAGTGCGGCGAGCAGGACGGAGATGAAGTCAAGGGGGTGTGCTCTGCTGTCGGCCCCTGACCAGCTCACCCAGGGGAGCGATCCGCCCACCACGACGATCAGCACAAGGAGCAGCGCCGTGTAGGTAAGAATTGGCCAGCGGGTAGGCGGTCTTCTCACCTTCTCATCCTCGCCCGTCGATGACAGCGAGAGCCACCGCGTTGATGGTTTCGTAGCCGTGGCCCTCTGACCGGCTTGAGGGCCCCGGCCGCCTCAGCCGTTTCTCACCGCTAAGGATCCGCTCCGGACCGATGTCGGCGAGAGACCGGTTTCGAGGCTCAGGCTGTCAAGGGTAGTCGGGCCAGTCGTATAGCTGAAGGCGGTCGAGCACGATCCGGGCGCGCTGCGCCGTTCGGTCGCTGGCGAGGCCGGACGAGAGGTCGAGCATCCGCTCGGCGGTGCGGACGGCCTCCTCGGGTTCGTTGGCGTCGGCGAGGGCAACGGCCAGCCAGAATCCAGCAACCCACCTCTACTCAACCCGGGACACACCACGGTCTCCACCGAACCTGGGGCGATTCATACGCCACACGACAGCGGCGATCCGGATCGACGAGAAGGTACATCACCCCGGAGCACCGATGCCGGATGGATTCACTCAGATCCTCTGCAAGACCGTCAGCTCATCACGTGCCCGCGTCGCCGCGACGTAGACCAACGACCGGGCACGCAACTCGGCGTCGACGCGCTCGGACTCGTCCAGCTGCTCCAGGCGTGCCTTTTCCGCGGAGCTCTGGAAGCCCACATCGGCGATCGCTACCTTGGAAAACTCCATTCCTTTGGCACGATGCATCGTCATGACGAGCACTTGCCCGGTGGGCGGTTTATCCCGGTCCACCGCTCGGGCGAGGACGCCCCGTTCCCCGAGCCCGTTGACCACCCGTTCGCGCTGGAACTTGTCCCGCACAAGGACGGCGATGGTCTCCGGCGCGGTCCCACCGTCAAGCCACTGGCGCACCCGTTCGGCGATGGTCTGGAGTTCGGCGGCGAGCGAGGTGACCTTCTCGACCCGAGGCGCGGGTCCTGAACGGGCCGACCGGTACCCCGTTGTCTCAGTCTGCTCTTCGAGGTCCACATAGTCGGCGCCGTCGAGTATGCCCATGGCGTAGCGCAGGTTCTGCGCGGTGGTGCGATAATTGAGCGTAAGGCGGTGTGAACGGCCGACGATGCGGATGCCGTAACGGCCCACAACCGTGCGGGGGCCGTAGATGCGCTGGTGGGAGTCCTCGGCGATGAACAGGTCATCGGGTCTGGGGCTGGCCAGAGCCCGCAGCAGCTGCCAGTGCGTGGGCGACAGGTCCTGGCCTTCGTCGACGAGCACGTGGTCGGCCAAGGGCCGCGATTGGCCGTCGATCCCCTGAAGGTAGGCGGCGGCGACCGCGGCGGCTTCAGCGAAGTCGAGCGTTCCGTCGATGCGATTCTGAGCCCGGTAGGCCGCGATCAGTGACCACACGCCTGCCCGTTTGGCCCGATCGAGCGCGACCCCGCGCCCAGGGCGGCGCACACGCAGGTACTCGGCCTCATCCTGGACCCGGTTCGGCAAAACGATGAGAGCGTACTCGGCCGCCAAGAACGTCTCATTGATGATCTCAGGCGGCAGGTCGATGCTGGATGAGTCGAGGATCGCCCGCCAGCGTGTGACGGGGGCACGGCCGTTCGGATTCGCCCGCGCCTCGCCCAGCACGTCCCGCACCGCGTCGGCGATCTCGGTGCCGGCGGTCCGAATCACGGCGGCTGCCAGCGCGTCTACTCCGGCGATGTAGACGCCAGGCTGGTCGAGCGCCGTGTTCTGCGGGATCCGCGGATCGAGTTGAGCGAGGCTCTCGCGCAGGGAGTCGGCGAGGTTGGTGGTGAACGTCGTAAGGACGACGCGTGCGGCAGGGTCGCGTTGGGCGAGCGCGCGGGCGCGGTGGACGAGCACGACGGTCTTGCCAGTGCCGGCGCCGCCCGACAGGCGGAACGGGCCGCTGTATCGACGTTCCACGTAACGCCGCTGCTCAGGGTGCAGGAACACACGCCACGCCCCGAAGTCCCCTTCGTCGATGACGCGCCGCAACTCCTCCTGGTCACCGATGAACGCGAACTGTGCTTGAGCGGCGGGCTGTTTGAGGGACCGGAGGATGTCGGCGTCCTCGTTATCCGCCGGTTGTGGAGGCCGCCGCAACCGCAACCGCTCGACGATGGAGTCGATGGAGTCGCTGGTTGCGAGGTCGATGAGGATCAGCCCAAGCCACCCCTCGTGCCGCTGAGCCAAGCTGAGCACCGCGTCTTCGTCGGGAGCCGCCAAGGCTCGCTCGGCGACGTCTTCGGGGAGTCCTAGTTGGTCGACGAGGTCGGCCTTGGTGCGTCCAAGTCGAACGAGTAGCGGTTCGGGCAGCGTGGGGTCGACAGGAGCTATCGGCTTGGGTGCCACCGGCTGCGGCGGGGCGACCGGCGTGACCTCGTCGATCTGGGGAAGGCCGTTGATCGGATTCACTTTGAGCCGTACTCGGCTCGCGACAGCTATCGCGTCGTCGTGCGGCCACACCCCGTGGATGACGTAGTGGTTTTCTCCCTCGCCGTCGAGCCGGAACATGACCGCGCGCCAGAACTGGTCAACGCGTCCGGTTCGCACCCGCGGGTCGGCGGCCCGCTTGATGGGTTCGATGTGCAGGCCCGGGGAGGTGTCATCCGCCGACAGCTTCTGCAGGAACGCCATGACTTTGGCCCGCACCGACCCGTCGAGCTTGACGGGCCACTTGGTCATGATGATCGTAGGCATTACAGCTCCCCGCGCTGGTCGATTTCGGTTGCGTTCGCCACGCCGGCCACAGCGGCGACGATCGCTTCCGGCCCGGGCTCGATGACGCGCCAGCCCGCGGCTTCAAGGTCGTGGCGGTCCGCCTCTGGCATGTGCGGCAGGGCGATGACGATGTGCAGGTCAGGCCATGACAGGTCGAGGGGGATGCCCTCGGGCCCTTCCACACCGACAGCTGGTGGGGCCAGCCCGTCGTACCGGGCGAGAGCGAGGATCAGCTCACGCTCGGTCCCAGGGTTTGCCGCTTCGTAGGCCGTGGCCCAGTCACCGCTGAGGCCGCTCGGCATCTCAGCGGGCGTCGATGCGCCCGAGGGCGCTGGTGCGGTCGCCATCGAAGCGCTCAGAGTCGTGGTGGTGATGATGGTCGGCCAGTCCCGTAAGGCGAGGGTGTTCGACAGCCGCAGCCACTGCCGCCAGGCGACCGCGTGAGCGGCATCGAGGGATCCGTCACGGTCGTCCAGTACCAGGGCGACCTTGACGAGCGGCCCGTCCGGCTCTACGACGACCGCCAAAGCGCCGAAGCGGCGGACCACGACCCGCCGGGCACCCGGTTCGGGTAACGCCTCGTCGAGCAGGACCGCTCGCCCGATGTCCTCCAGTCGGAGGTCGTCGGGCACGTGCAGGAGTTCGGCGCCCCGCAGCATGAACATGGGCACGGCCCGCGCCACCGCCCGCAGGTTCGTCGGCGAGGGCGCCGATATCCAGCCGATGATCCAGTCGATGGGGCCGCTTCGCAGAGCTCCGTACGCGGCGGGCTGGGCCATGAATTGCGGCTGGGAGATGAGGTGCTCGACGATCTGCTCAGAGAACCACTCGGGGGGTGACGCGGTCTTGTGCTCGGCGTCGGTGATGTCTTGGGCGGTGATGGCCAGGACGATACGCCCGGTGCCGCGCAGGATCTCGCGCTTGTGGGCGTCATCCGCCAGTCGGTTGTGCGCGGCGGTGGCATGCCATGTACGGCCGTCGGTGAAAATCGCCACGGCGGGTACGGTCGTGTCGTTGCTCTCCAGAACGAAGTCGGGCTTGGAGTTTTCGACATGGACCTGCGGCGTCAGCGTCCACTGCCGTTGATCACCGGGAATCGTGAACTTGACGGCGTTGCCCCAAGGGCTGGGTACCTCGGTGATGGCCGCGCCGATGGTCCTGAGCTGGGTGATGAGGAGTTTGCGGAAGCGCTGTTCGAGGTGTGATTCGAGGTCTTCCTTCGGTGGTTCCTCGGTGATCGTCCATGCCGTGCCGTCGGCTGTGTCGGCCTCGGCCGCGAGACCGAGCAGGGATCGCAGGTGGCGTTCGGCGCAGGCCCGCGACACCTTCTGGACGGATCCGGGCGCGACGAATGGGAGCAGGCAACGGTGGCAGGCGATGCGTTCCTCGTGGCGGCACTCGCAGGTACGGACTCGATCCCAGGCGCGTACCAGCAAGTCGCGCAGGAGTTCTGGGGTAGCCAGATCGGCCAGGTACCCCGTCCCGCCTGGCACCACGTCGTGGAGCAGGATCGCGTCGTGGTTGTCCGAGCCGTCGCTGAACGTCGGGTCGACGACGTGTTCGACTCGGATGTGGTCGGGGTGTCCCCCCATCTGTTCCCGCAATCCGAGCAGCAGCGCGGCCGCCAGGCTCGGCACGGCGAAGTCGTCGCCCAATGTCACCGCGTTGGGCAGGCGGATGAGCAGGCCCTGGGTACGCAGTGTCCGTGATAGGGCGACGGTTCTGGTGTGCTCTGACGTTGTGCTCCGGTACGGGCACCAGGCGCGGTGCTCGTGGGGGCGGTTACGCCCCGTGTCGATGTCGAGCTTCCCGCATCCGGCGCACACTCGAAACAGGGCTCCGGCCCGTTCTGTCCCGGCGATGATCCGCGTCGCTCCGTGGCCTGGCGGTCCGATGTTGACCCACCGCAGATCCATAGAACGCATGTATGTACAGCCCAGCCCCATGTCCTCGGCGAACCATCGTCGGGCTATCTGGGCCCGATCGACGTCGGCGGCGGTGAGAACCTGGAACGGCATGTTTTCGCGCTGGTCGCGCCGGTCGGAGATCATCACCTCGTCGCGGCGCACTTCGGCGGTGACATGGGTGAGTTCGACGACGTCCAGCCGCTGGCCGGTGTCGCCGATACCGGTACTGCCGCAGCGCGGACACGATGCGATCTGTCTCTCCTGGCCATCGGCGGCGACATCAGTGGCGTACCCGCACGCCGGGCAGAACACCCAGGGGCGAATCGACTCACCGTCCAAGCCAAGGTCGACCGCATCGATAGTGATCTCCCAGCCGCGAGCGTAGAACTTAGCTCCTGGCGCGAACTCGCGGATCGCCTGAGCGGACCCTCTTTGAAACTGCGCGTGCTCGCTTTGGAAGGTGTTGGTATCAGGGTCGGTCCAGCTCAACCCGACGTCTAAGGTGACGGTGTCGTCCAGCAGGGTGTAGTTGGGCAGAAGGCCGTACTCTTCCAGCACGCCGATCCAGTATTCGCCCTTCAGGTGACCTAGCTGGCCGAGAGTCAGGGCGCGGGCGGCTTTGGCCGAGCGCAGTGCCCTGCGGTCGTCGTCGGTAGCGGCCGGCGAAGCCTCCTTCGCGGCGAGATCAGGCAGCACCCCATCGATGGCCTCCAACCGATGGCTAAGCGTCTCGACGGCATGCTGCCACCGGCCGCTTGCCGCGTGGACGTGGGCGGCGATGGGGCTCGTACCGGGTCCTGTCACCGGCCGCAGCCACTCCCGCAGACCGTCGACGACCGGCTCGGCGAGAGTCTCGAACGCGCCGCGGAAGCGCGCCAGATGTTGAGCGGCGCCACTCTCGGCGTAGGCGATGAGGTCCCCGAGGAAGGTGTCCGGCTTACTCGAACCGATCGCCGCGCGTGCTGAGTTCGGATGCGGCCTGCTGTCGTCGCGGGCGAACTCGTCGACAAGGTGCGCGATGTACTGTCGGCGCAGGATCTCCTCGGCTTGAAGATACGTAGCTGGCGGGCGTACCTGCCCGTTGATGACCGATAATGGGTCGCCGAGCTTCGGCAGGTGCTCTCCCCTTCCAGTGATGTAGGCGAGGTTGAGGGCGTTGCCGGTCAGGCGCCCGGCGCGGCCGACGCGCTGCAGGTACGAGGCGACCGTGCGCGGCAGCGAGGCGAGGAACACCGCGGACAGGTCGCCGATATCGATGCCCATTTCCAGCGTCGGCGTGGCGACGAGGACGTTGGGCGCCTGCGGCCTGGCGTCAGCGCCCTTGAAACCGTCCTCGTACGCCAGGCGGGTGGCGTCGTCGAGCAAGCTGGTGTGCTCACGCGCGACGATCCGCCGCATGTCCGGCGAGGCGTACAGGCGACGGTAGAAGTTGTCCGCCACCGGCTCGCGGGTAAGCCGGCCGCGGCAGCGGACCAGCATGCACGGCGCGCCCTGGAGTTGGTCGACGGCGGTGGTGGTGCCCGGCACGACGGCACGGCAGGTATCGCACACGAGCAGATGCCGCCCAGCTGCCAGATCCTCGAGCCTCGTGGGCTTGACGACGACGCCCGAGAAAGGGATCGCGTACGCGGTCGCGCTGGACCGCGTCGTCATCGCGGTGAGCACGCCGTCGCGTACCAATCTCTCCAGGAGCAGCCGGGTCAGCCTGCCGGCGTCGGCTGGACTGACGCACAGCACCCGGGCGGTCCACCGCGCATACCAAGACTGCGCGGATGTAACCGAGTCCAGGCCACCGTCGCGGACCGGGTCCGCCGCCCCACCGACCCGGGGGTACCCAGGCGCTGGGCGGTCGCGTGGGAAGGCCGGCATGCCTTCGTCGCGGGGACGACCTCCCCAGATCGACCATCGACGGCCATCCTCCTGGCGATACCGATCGAACCACCCGTGGTCGATCGCGCCCTGGGCGCGCATGCGGTCGAGCACTCCGCGTACCCACCGCACGAGGATCGCATCGTCCGGCTCGGCATCTGAGCTGTCGAGCGTGCCCTGGATCGCGAAGCCCTGCAAGGCCGCCCGCGCCGCGCCGGCCATCTTGGCGGGCTGGCCGGCCTCGACCTCGACCGAGACGGAGCCGGTCAGCTCAAGTGTCCGGCCGGTACGGGAGTTGAGGCCGAACTCGAGCGCCGCGTCCAGAGCCAGGCGCTTGCGGACACGACGCCGCACACTGACAGGCACGGCGCGCAGCGTCGCGGAAGACCAGAACGGGGTGAAAGACTCGCGGTCGGCGCAGTCCGGGGCCAGGATGCGATACCGCGCGAACGGGTCGTCGCCGGCGAGCTGGAGGACCTGTTCGACCAGCGTGTCCAGCGCCAGCGGACCGTCGGCCACGGCCTCGCGCAAAGCGGCGCGCAGCGTCAGGGTGTGCGAGCGGGCCTGCACAAACCCCGCCCGGTGCGCCGCGTCCTGCACGGAGTCGGTGAAGACGAGCGCCTTCTTCTCCTTCGCCTCAAGCCGCGCGGACCCGAACAGCGTCGACAACGACACCGACAACAGCGTGGCGATGGCGCTACCCAGGAAGCGGATGCCGTCTTCCTGACCGCACGCCGGGCAGGTGTCGTTTCTGGCTGCCTCGTCGGCGTCCCTGCCGACCGTCGTGAGCACGGGAAGCACCCACCCGTCGCGCAGGTCCAGGTCATCGGCGGCCGGCGGCCTGGACAACAACTCGCGGCCGCGTATCGAGAACCACACCAGCCCATCGATCGGCTCGCCCTCTCCCTCCGCGTACGCGGCTTCCGCCTCGGCCGCCGCGTACAGCAGGGGCCGGAACCGCCCTTCCCGGGTGGCGTGGTCGCGCCGGATGCCCTCGTCTTCCACCGCCAGGCTGTTGCCCACCGGTGCCAGCGCCACTCCCCATCCGGAGCGGCCGCAATGTCTGCAGTAGATGGCTGGGAAGGACGGGCGGACATCCTCGGCGTCGCCGCCAGCCGCGGGTGGGCCGTCATCGCCCCACCGGAAACGCGTGGTCGGGTCAGCGGCCCGGTCGATGCGCGTCAGCTCGCGTACCCACAGGTGCACGTCGACGGAGAGCGCGTCCCGCCCCACCACGGAGCGGATGTGTCCGAGGGCGGCGATCACGTGCGAGAGGAGCAGCTCCCACCGCGGATCGACGCCACCCGCCGCCAGGCTCGAGGTCGCGCTCTGCCCAACGACGCGGACGACCAGCTCGTCCAGCCCGACCGCCTCGCCCGCCTGGCGCGCCAGATCCCGCACCAGCGGATGCCCTTGGCTCAAGGCCAGCAAGAGCGCTGGATCGGCGCCCGCTAGTCGCCCTGGATCGACGTTGTAGAGAAGCCCGAGAATCGTACGGGCCAGCTCGGCTCCGCCAGGGTCCGGTCCCAGCTCCTCCACAGCCGCGTTAGCACGGGCGACATCGAGGTCGACCTTGCCGATCGGCGTGAAGCCAGCCTCGGCGATCGTCGCGGCCGCGTCCCCGATCCACTCCCGCAGACTCAGCCGCGACTCCGTCACCACGGCGTCGTCGTCGAACCGTTCGCCGAACACTGTCCGGGCGAACTCCAGCATCACGCCAGGGTCGCCCTTGTCGCCGAGCGTCGCCGACGTCCCGACCGGGGTGACCCGGCCCAGCGGTCGCGCGCGGTCCTCCTCGCTGATGCTCGGGTCGTCGTCGGCCCAGTGGCTCTTCAGCGCCAGACCGAGGCGACGGAGCAGCATCGCGACGTCGGTGCCCTGGGCGCCGTCGTAGGTGTGAAACTCGTCGAGCACCAGGTACCGCAGACTTGTCGCCGACTGCCGCCACAGGTTCTGATCGTCGTACCGAAGTAGCAGTTGATCGAGCATCTTGTAGTTGGTCAGCAGTATGTCCGGCGCGGTCTCACGGATGATCGCGCGATCGGTGATGAGGCCGTCCTCGGTAACCATCGTGCGCCTCTGCCCCTGTTGACCCGTGTACAGCGCCGCGGTGACTGACCGAAGCTCGGGGCGTGAGGTGAGGATCTGGGCCAGGCGCAGCGCCTGGTCGTTGGCGAGCGCGTTCATCGGATACAGGATGAGCGCCTTGGTGCCTGTCACGCCGCCGCGGCGGGCACGCAGCACATGGTCGAGGATCGGATAGAGGAACGCCTCTGTTTTGCCTGACCCGGTACCGGTGGTCACCAAAGTCGGCTGCGGCCGGCGCGGTTGACCCATCCTCGCCGAGGCCAGGCGCGCGAACGCGGCCGCCTGGTGACCGTACGGCGGGAAGCCCTCGTACCACTCCAGCGCGTCCTGCCATCCCTCGTCCGCTGGGCGGAACGGCAGACGCAGCCGCACGTATGGGCCCTTGAACATGCCGGACGTGGGGTCGGCCAATAGCCGCTCGAGCCCGTCGCGCGCGTCGGCGTCGGTCAGGGCGAACGTCGTCGTCAGGTAGTCGACCAAACTTTGGCGGATGCTGCTCGCCTGAACGGTGGGCAGCAGCTCGCTCACGAACGCTCCCGCGAGAGTCGCTCGAAGTATGCGTACGCCTGACGCATGTCGGCCTCGCGGTCGAGCGTCATGAATGGCAGTTCGTAGGTGTAGGTGTTGCCCATCTGATTCGTTGCGGTGCACTCGTCCGCGGTGATTCGGTCGCCTTTTTTACGCCACACTTTCAACACCGAGTTCGGCACAACCCGGCCGTTGGCGTCATAGATGTACACGTCGCGGTCATAGCCGTAGAGAACGGGGAACTGCGTACGGTAGATGGTGCACAATTCGTCGACGGTCAGCCCGAGCATCAGCGCCACGAGCGCGTCGATCTCCACCAGGGCCTGGCGGCGGTCGGCGGCGATTCGAAGCGGAGTGTTGACGGTCCATTCGAGACTGACCGCGCCAAGGGGCTTGCGCAGGGCGTGGTCCAGGCCACCGGTCCAGCGGTCCGACCGAAAGTCAGGGAAGTAGCAGTCCCGCCAGAGCGCGGCGTAGGCGTCGGTGACACAGTTGAGCCGCAGAACCCGTAGGACGAGTTCATTTCGGATCTGCTGTGGCGGAACAGCCCAGGGCAGCCGGTTGACTGAGGTCGCGCGGATGGCGCTTTTGGGCACGCACCGCACCACGAAGTCGGCTACAAGCGAGCCGAGGATGGCTAACACGACGGGGAGATCGTGAGACTTCCCGTCCGCCTGACCGAAGGCGAAGATGGCATCAACGTGCGCGGCTCCAGGCGGAATCAAGGTTGGCATGAGCGTTCGCTCACCCGTATTGGCGGCCATGGTGCGCCACGCAACCCTGTAGGACTCGCGCGCCGGACGACGCTCGTCGGCATCGCCCCAATGGGTGTAGTCGCGGTTATACCGATGCCGGTCACCCGCGGGCTTGTAGATCGTGACCGGCACAGCGTCGGGCGCTACCGCCTCCAGGTCGTTCACCGACCAGTCGTCCTTGTTCTTCAAGGTAGCGTTCGGCACCTTGTAGACGGGTGTGGCGACGAACACGTGCGATCCTTGCAGGATGACGTCGTCCCACGACGGCGGCGCCCCCCACTCCTTCTCGAAGTAGCCCTTCTTGCGGTGGGTGGTCTCGTTCCATCCGGCCGAAGACTGCATTCTCAGCTGTCCGATCCGGTGCGCCGCGGACAGCGTTGTAAGCACGGCGACCGCCGCGCGGTTGACCGTGTATGCCATCCGAGTGTTGCGCAGCGGTACGGTAGGCGTCTCGGCGATCGCGTGCCATGTCCGCAAGGTCTCGTCGGTGACGACGGCGACTCGGTTGCGGTGTGGACGGAGGTCCCAGTCGCCGTTGGGGTCCTTCAGGCCTGGTTCGTCGCCTGAGCCGTCATGATGGAGCGAGCGCAGCACCGTGTCGGGGTGGTAGAGGGAGACCGCATGGAGGAACCTGGGCTCGGGTGTGGGAGGGCCGTAGACGTTGACACTGAAGTGCTTTTGATCCTGGATTTCGAACAACTTGAGCTCGTTGACGAACTCCCAGTGCCGGCGTAGTCGCGAGTAGGTGACGGCCCGGAGGGCGCCTGCCTTGTCGTCTGTGAAGTGGCTGTCGAGGTGAATCAGACCGATCGCACCGCGCACCCCCGCATGACGCCAGGTCTGTTCCATGAAGCAGCGATACAGATCGGGTCGCAGACCAGCTAGGTGCGGATACTGCGGGACCGCACCGACGAATTCTGACGTCGCAACGATATCGGTGGTGCCGTCGACTACCAGGTCCGCGATTCCCGGTCGCTCGAGCGTCATCTCCCGTCGTGCCCGCTTCTGACGCTCGGTGGGCTTGACCGCGAGCTGCCACCAGGGGTCGCCCTCAGCGAGCAGTGCGTTGACATTGGTATCTGGCCGGACCCATGGCGGGTTACCCACCTGCAGGTCGAATCCGCCTCGCGCGAAAACCGGCGCGAAGTCCAGATTCCAGTGGAAGAACCCTTGCTGTCCCGCGACTCTCTCACACACCACTAGCCACGGATGCGCCCGCAGCACGTGTGCGACCGGCCGCGCGTTGGCGAAGGCGAGTTCGAGTTTCTCTGCCTCGTTCAGCTCGTCCCAGCTCATGCCAGCGGCCAGCGTCTCGCGGGGCAGGGATTTCTTGCGCAATTCCGGACTACGGCCCAGCAGCGCCTGTAATCCGGCGATCCACTGCGGTAGGGTCGGCGGCTCCACGCGCGCCCCCTCGACTGTGGTGATTTCGTCGGTCAGGGGCCAGAACCACAACGCGGTCCAGGCGTCCATCACGCGACGCAGCCGCCGGTAGGCGCCCTCAGGGTCGGCGAGGGACGATTCGATCTGCTCGCGTTGTACGGCACCGCCCGAGGGAAGGTGGCCGGCCTCCCACACGGGGATGGCGCGGCGAGCCTCCTGCTCGGCGATGCGTAGCCGACGGTATGCCACCTGCCACAGCACCTCGACTCGGTGTGCCAGTTCGACGAGGGCGTTGACCTGCTGCTGCGTCGGCTTCGTCTTGATCGAGGTACGCCACACCTTGAGGTGCTTGGCGGCGTCGGGGGCGAGCGTGGTGGCGTCATCGGCGTCCGCGGCGGCGCCCCACCCCTCGGCGGGCAAAAGAAAGTGGTGGATGCCCTCATCTGCGACGCGTTCGGCATCGATGTCCTCTACGAGCGACGTCAACGGTACATCGCGCGGCACCGCCCCCAACCAGGATTTGTCGCTGACCTGACTGCGCCGGTACACCGCCCGGCGGGCGCCGACCAGGGAGTTGCCGCGCCGTAAGCGCAGGCCGAACCACGGAGCCGATAGCCCTTCGACCATGGTGTCGAGCCACAGGGAGATCTCGGCCAACTCGACGGCGGTGGCGTTGAGGTCCACGCCGTACACGTTATGCAGCGCGAGGTAGGCCTTGACCTCTTGCAGCCGGCGCGGATACTCCTCGGGGTCGATCCGCTTACCCAGCTCCTCCTGGCGTCGCTTCAGGTACTGCTCGGCGAGCTGACGCACCGCCTCGATAGCGAACGCTCCAGAGCCAAGGGCAGGCTCGCAGACCGTCAGTTTGAGGATCTCCTCGGCGCTGGTCTGAGTGTCATCCTGGTCGAGTAGCTCCTCCAGGGCCTGCCCGACGGTGAACCTGGTGAGCACCTCTGGGGTGTAATAAGACGCGGACCGCTGACGCTCGCGCCCGGCCAGCCGGAACACGAACGACCCCTTCGGGTGGAGGACGGGTCGCATCTCTCCCGTGACCTTGTGGGGTGTTTTGACGAAGTCGTCCGCCGCGATGCCTTCAGCGCGGTCGACCGAGACCACCCACGATCCCTTGCTGTTGTCACCGCCCTTGGCCACCTCGCAGAGGTCGGTCTCGGCGAAGAAGCCGGTGTAGGACATCAGCCCCTCGTATACCGCGCCCAACTGGTTGATGCCGAGTTCGGCGTAGGAGATGAAGCCCCGGTCGCGTCCGCGTTTCTCCTTGCTCAACAGCAGGTGGATGAGCACCTCCTGCACGGCCGCGTTGCCCAGGCCGACCTCGTCGATGTGCGCGATCGCCTCGGGCCGGAACAGATCGGCGCGCAGCGCGTTGAAGATGAGCCCCTGGCCAAAGGCTGAGGTGTCCTCCTCCTCCTCGTCCTCGTCCTTGGCCGGCCGGGACACCGACGCGTGCCCACTGTCCACGAGGCGGAACAGGACGGCGAGCGAGTCATACAAGTGCGTGCCGGAGCGGGCCCGCGGCGTGACCAATTCGACCTGCACAAGCTCGCGCAGGCGGTCCAGGCTGTACCCCGCGTCGTACTCCCGGGCGTCGACGGGTAACACCCCGAGCTCGGGCGACGCCTCGGCGTACAACAGGAAGAGGATCCGGTACAGGAAACGCAGGGACTGCTTGGCGAGTTCATTGGCCTGGGCGGCTGGCAGCGGGTTGAGGCCACGCGCCCGGCGACGCTCAACGACCTCGTTGGCGATGACCTCGATGGACAGACGTACACCGTCACGCAGATCTTGTGAGACGCCAACGGTGTGCTTGACCGACTCCTCAAGCACCCCGTGCCACCACAAGTTGCCGTCGGCGTCGGGCGCGATCGACTCAGCGCACAGACAGGTCAGCGCGCGGTCGATCTCTCCCCCGCGACGGGTGTCGTTGCGTTCGCAGACCAGTTGAAGGTCGACCGCCAGATACCGACCTTCCGCCCAGCGCTCGCGCTCGGCCAACACGGCCCACCGGCCGGCGAGGATGAGGGCCAGGTCGGGGCCGTCCTCCTCGACGAACAGCGCTTGAACCAGGCGAGCGGCCGAGGTGACTTCTATGGCGTCGTCGAGTGCGACCCCCCGCGACAGGGTGGCCGCGTCCTTGGCGAGAACGTCCTCGACCGCCGCGACTGGCCGTGCCAGCACCACGATCAGGGGCGCCCCCTCGGAAATGCCGGGAGATGACACGCGCAGCAGTGGCCCGGTTCGGGCGACCCGCAGGCCGTGCCCACGTAACTGAAGAATGTCGAGGAGGCGATCGTAGATCTTCTCGGCGGCGTACTGGGCGGTGTCCCAGTCAAAGACGCCAGGGGCGGCCTCGGGGTCGGTGAACTCGGCCAGTTGGGCCAGACCGACTTCGAGATCTTGGCGCGCCTCGGTGAACCTGGAACGGGGCGTCTGACGTCTCTCTTTCGCCTCGGCGTCCCACGCCTTACGGCGTTCGAGCACCTTCGCGTGAAAAGACTGGGAGGTGGCGTCCGTGGTGAAGAAGTGCTCGGAAATCCACCCCTCGCCCACCAAAAACGCCTCGGACACGCTCATGCTTGTACTCCCGAGTCGGGCACCACGACGAGCAGCGGGCGCACCAGTTGACGGTCCGGGTTCATCGCCGCGACGAGCTCACGTTCCTGTCGCACGCTCACCCGGCGTTGTTTGAGCTCACTGCGCTGGATGAGGACACCAGCCTCTTCGTCCCATCGATCCAAACGCCGCGACCACTGTTTGACCCGCTGGGCGACATCGGCCTCAGCGGCGGCGAATAGATCGCGCATCTGTTCTTGCGCGTGACGTACCGCTGGCGCGATGAGCCGCTGCAGGTCTTCGATCCCCGATAGCGGACCAGGATTGGCGCGAACGCGGTTCCAGCCCAGCGACTCCAACGCTTGCGCGGCCGAGGCATGTGGGTTGAGCAGAACGAATGCCTGGTCATCCGGCGACGGGAACTCCGCTGTGAGCCATGCGGCGCAGACCACCTGTCCGCGCCTGTTGGTCAGTGTGCCAAGGAGCAGGACCGTGGGGCTGTCGACGTCGCCGCGTACGGCGAAGACCTCGTTGCGGCTGAGGCTGGCCAGCGCGCGGTCCGACGCCCAATCCAGGACTGGGTGCAGGGGGCTCAGGTAGTGTGCGTCCGGCCAGGTGGAGTCGCTGTCGTCGCTGAGGGCCGCCGCCAGCCGGTCTTTGCCGCGGCTGGGTGTGGTGGCCAGCACGAGCTTCTCGGTGACGCGCCGATCGGCGAGGTAAGACTGGGGCAGCACCTCTAATCGTTGAACCAGATCGCGTGGAGGCCTCAGCTCCGCGGTGTCGAATCCGGCATGACGGCGCCAGGCGACGCCGCTGTTGCTCGGCGGGGCGGTCGGGTCAACGAACGCCGCTTGTAGGGCTTCTTCAAGGTAGGAGATGTCATCGGCGTACAACCCCGATTCGTTGGCCGAGGTGGCCAGGGCGGGGCTCGACGCTGGTGCCGCCTGGGCGCCGGGAGCGTCGAACAGTCGGAAGAACAGGCCGGTCAGGTCATCACTCGCGGCGACTTCATCAACAGTGCGTACGACGTCATCAAGACTTTTCCGCCCGGCGAGGACCGCGCGGATCTGATCTTCCTCGCCCTTGACGTCGTACTGGCCCATGAGCGAGGCGACGTCACCGAGCGCGGCGTGTGCCTCGTTCTCCTTCTCCACCAGCTTGGCCAGGATCCGGACATCGCCGGAGAAGCGGGGGCTGGAAGGGTTCAGGAGGAGGGCCGTGATGCGCGGGGGGTGCCTTTGGCCGTACCGGTCGATGCGCCCGTTGCGTTGCTCCAAGCGGATCAGGCTCCACGGGATGTCGAAATGGACGAGCTGGTGGCACTGGGCGTGGAGGTTCACGCCTTCGGAGGCGACGTCGCCGGTGACGAGCACCCGTACCGGCGACTGCTCTTGCTTGAATGCCTCCACGATGCGCTGCTGTTCGTCGTCGGGTAGGCCACCGTGCATGATCTCGACAGCGTTTTCGGGCAGGTCAAGGTCTTTCGGCAGATGCTCACGCAGCCATCGCAAGGTCGCGACGCGCTCGGCGAACACCACCGCGCGCACGGTCGAGCCGTTGGAGACGCCGATGTCGCTCAGGTGCTCTAGCAGGCGCGCGTACTTGGCCGACTGGTGTCTCAGAGCCTCCTCGGTGAGTTCGAGAAGCCGGTTCAGGGCGCGTCGCTCGGTTTCGGCGGCTTCGTTCTGGCCCAGCCGGCGGGTACGTTCGATCACGGTCTCGCGTAACGCCGCCGACGACGACAGAAACGCCTTGGCCAGTGTCCATGGGAACAGCGCCGCGTTCTGCCCCGAATACGGAGTGCGCCCGTCCTCCGGCCACAGCCACACATCCTCCAGCTGGCGGGCGATGGCGTCCTCCGCCGGCGTGGCGGGTATGAGAAGGTTCACCGGATCCCGCCGCTCGGCCCAGTCCGCGCCTACGACGCTGGCCACCTCGGGGCTGTTTCGATGACGGCGGATGACCAGGCGCTCGACCTCCTCATCGATCAGCTCGCCGCTCGGCGGAGTCGCCGAGGGGTCCAGCAGCCGGATCAGCTCGGCGAATGAGTCCGGCCGGCCATTGTGGGGAGTGGCCGAGGCCAGGATCAGCGCCTCGGAGTTGCGGGACAGCAGCCGAGCCAGGCGGTTATTGAGCGTGGCGGCATTGGACAAGTTGTGCGACTCGTCGATCACGACCGCGTCCCAACGCTGCTTCCTCAGGCTCGCGTGGTAGCGGTCAGACTTCAGCGTATCGATCGAAATGATCACCCGCTTGAAGTAGGTGAACGGATTGCGCGTCGCCGGCAGCTTCTGACGGACCCGCTGGATGCCCGCGGAGTCCAGCCGCACGAAGGGAAGCGCGAATCGCGTCCACATCTCGTGCTGCGTCTGCTCCAACACATGCCGCGGCGTGACGATGAGGATGCGCTCGCCCCGGCCTCGCCGGACGAGTTCGGACAGGATCATGCCGATCTCGAGCGTCTTACCCAGTCCCACGGCATCGGCCAGCAGGATGCGGGGTCGAAGATTCGCCGGGTCGAGCGCCTTGCGGACCGCTGAGCGTTGATAGCTCAGCGCGTCGGCGAGGGCCTGGACCGAGACGGTCAGGGCCCCCTCGCCCAGAGGTACCGGCGTCTTGCGAAAAGTCGACTCCAGCCAGAGTCGGGCGGTGCGGTAGTGCGAGCTTGTGTCCGCGACCACCCGCGCGGCCGCGGGGTCGAGCGGGGTGATGGCGTCCAGACTGGCGTAGAAGCTCGCCGTCGTATCGCGTACCAGCTCGCCAAGACCTTGCACGTGGACCAGCAGACCGTCGGTGGTTTCCTCGGTCGCCCGGACCGACCACTCCTCGTCCCGAATGACCACCACCGATCCTGGCGCCAGGTAAACTCGGACGTCGGGGGGTGTTGCCGTCACTGTCACCCGCTCCTCTCACGCCCTAGGCGTGTTCCGCGTTGCCGTCTCGTATCCACCCCGTAGTGCGTGCTCGCGCTCGACTCAATGTGGCTCGAACGCCTCCCGGGCCAGGGCCTCGATCGCCCGGGCGTCAATGCCCTTCAGCTCGACTTGTTCGGTGGACCAGACCAGGACGCCGTGGGGTCCGCCGCCTTGGGTCCACGGCAGGATGCCGTGCTCGGCGTACCAGCGGCGCTTGTCCTGCCACTTGGCCGTGTAGTCCGGCTTGTTAAGCACGCCTAGGTGCTCCCAGTAGATGGGCGGCCGGTCCGGGACCCTGATCGTGAAATCGGGTGACCGCCAGGAGCCGTCAGGCATGATCAAAGTCTCTTCGTAGCGGTAATCGACACCAAGACTCCGCAGGATGTTCGCGACGATCACCTCGGATTTCGACCTGACCATCTCGCCGTTGATCGTTCGATGGGCGTGGGACCCATCGAGAATCTGACCGTCCTTCGACTCGAAGGGGTCTGGTTCTCGAAAGAGCCGGGTCAGGCGCCGGGCGGTGTCGGAGCGTGCGGGGCCGACCATGGCGCGCAGCTCGGCTGGGTCGCCCTGGACGAGCAACACGCAGCGGTCTTGATGTCTGGTCAGCGCCGTGTAGAGCAACTCCGGCGAGAGCAAGGAACACGGGTTCGGAACGACCACGAAGGTGATACCGAACTGCGACCCCTGGGACTTGTGGACAGTGATCGCGTAGGAGAGCTCCAGAAGCTCTCCGCCCTCCTCGCTTGGGTCGAGCTCGCCTTTCCAGAAGGTGACCTGCAGGCCGGGCTGAGTGGAGAACTCCACCTTCAGCCCGGTCGGCGGCTTGCCCTTGGGGCCGGCGCCGGCGACAACCATCCCGATCTCGCCGTTGGCGATCATGCCGTCGAGCGTCGCCCAGTCAGACACCCTCGTCAGCTTGTGCCGGCGGTTCTGGACGACCATCACCTTGTCGTGCAGGAGGATCTGATGCGAGCCCATGGGATTGGGCAGGAACCGGCTCTTGACGTGCCTGGCCACCTCATCGTGCCGCCATACGCGCCGGATGAGACTGTTGAGTCCTTCGACGCCGCCAAGGCGCGCGCGCACGGGCGTGAGCAATTGCCAGTTCTCCGCGCCCTGTCCCCCCTTGCCGAAGGTGAAGCCCATGCGGCCTCGGTGCTCGCTCGCGCCCAGGGAACGTTTGAGAGCCTCCTGGTCGCCCGGAGTGAGCTCCAGTTCCGCGCGGAGACAGTCGACGATGGCCCGATGAAGGTCCTCCTCGGTGTCCCAGCGGCGGATGGTCAAGCTGCCATCGCCACCTCCCGCCAAAACGCGGGCGACCGCTTCGTCGGCCACGGGATTCGCGCCCTCGACGGAGAACCACGAGGCGACAGCGAGATCGTCACGGCTGGAGGAGGGCTGAGGGAGTCCCCGCTTCACGACCTGTCGCCGACTGACCGTTAGTTCGGCCAGACCGCCGCCGGATTCCCCGGCCGCCTCTGAGGCATCGAGGTCCTGCAAGTGGCGTACGAGATCCGCGAACGGGCGCCCGGCCCCGATCGGCGGAAGCTGACGATGGTCGCCGCACAGCACCAGGCGTTCGGCACCGGTCAGGGTGTCGAGCAGAGCCGCCAGCATCTCTTCAGTGAGCATCGACGCCTCATCGACCACGACGGCCGCGTACCAGGTGTCGTCCCGGTGGCTGTCGGGGTTGAGCCCGTAGCCGGACTCCTCGTTCCAGCGCCCGAAGCCGCGAAGATACTGGGCCAGGGTCTTAGCCTGCTGTCCGGTCTTCTCCCCGAGCTGGACCCGCGCCTTTCCCGTAGGAGCCAGCAGAAGTACCCGCCCAGCGATCACGGGCAACGAGCACAGGGCCTTCAGCATGGTCGTCTTACCGGTACCAGCCGGTCCGACGAGCGCGCTGATCCGGCTACGGGCCAGTGTCCGCAACGCCTGGGCCTTCTCCTCCCGTCCAGCCTTCTCGTCCCGGTCGTCCGGATGCGCCAGCGTACCGAGCACGTCGTCGATGTGCGCACGCCAGTCCACCTCGACGTCGAGCGACCGCCCTCGGAGCCTGCGAGTCACCTCCTGCGAGATCCGATCTCCCGCTTCCGCCAGGCGGCTCAGCTGCCAGCCGCGCCCCTTGCCTCCCGCCAGCGGTGTCTCGACGAGCAGCGGAGGGAAGTCACGGGCGGCGATCGTGAAGACGTGCCCCGGCGGGTCGCACACCGGAGTGAGTGGCATCTCCTTCAGCCGAGCGCGCATCCGCGCCTCGTCCAGGAGAGTGTTGCCCTCATCAGCGGCCCGCTCGAGCAGGGCCGCGCAGGCGGCGCGAATCCGCCGGTCGTCAGAGGCCTCCTCCACAGGATCAGGCAGCCTCGCGCTGTCCAGTACGGTCTGGGCGCTTGGATCCTGCGGGAACAGACCGCGGTCGATGGTGGTGAACGCCGCCGCGTCCCGCGCGTCACGATCCAGCTCGTAGATCAGATACGGATTGGCGAGCAGCGCGCGGAACAGGGCGTTATCGCTGTCGCATCGGTCCAGCACCCGCCTAACCTGGGCGGAGGTGAGAGAGAAGCGGGCGAGCAGGCGCAGCAGCTCGAAACGCTCCGACTCCGTCCGTAGATACGCCCAGTTCTTGCTGTCCATCCTGCCGACCAATGCGGCCGCGGGACCGCTGCCGCGGTTCGTGAACGCCTCGTCGATCGCTGGCCAGGGATCGACCGCCGGTTCTGAGATCGCCGAGAGCACGCGGTGGGCGACGAGCGCGCCCCGCGAGAAACCGGCTCCCGTCAGCACGGCCGGCAGCCCCGGGAAAGGACCACGCAGCGACCAGGTGTCAGCGATACGCGCCGACAACCAGGAATCGATCAGCCCCCATGGGCCGCCAACGACCTCACGCATGCGTTCCACCGCCCGTGAGAGCTCAACGAGCGCCGCGAGGGCGCTGTCGTGTCCTACGAGTTCGGAGACGTATGAGAACTCCTCGAAGCTCTCCTCGGGCGTCCGCGCGGCGAAGGCCGACAGGTCCTCGCCGGCCAGTTTCTTGTCGGCGAGGAGCCTCTGATAGGGGAGAAGGAAACCGTTACCGAAACCGGGCGCCCGGATCGAATGCTCGATGGACCGTTCCCATTCCACCGAGCGAAGCATGCCGGGACGAGAGTACTGCCACTCCGTGCTACCGAAGACGCGGTTGACCAAACCGGCGCCCACCAGTACGCGGGTACCCGGCTTTCTGTCTTGGATCAGCGGAACATCCTTCGCGTACAGAAAGATGAGGGATTTATCCGGCTGAATCGCGGAGAAGAAGGAGTCAAGCACGGCGAGTTGGTTCCGGTGGTCCTGGAGCCAAGGAGTCGGCCTGTTCATGAGCGCGTCAATCTTCTTCTCCAAGGCGGGGTCGAACTCGATTCCCCACCTCTGGGCGATCTCCGCGGCTTCGCTCCGCATCATCCACCGAAACGGCGTGGCCTCGACGCTGTGGGGACGTAGCCGCAGCTGGGTCGCGGCGAAGTGAGCATGGGAGGCCAGCCACCCCCCGGCATAAGGGTGCTCTCTGGTGACGAAGGAGTCGTAGCCGCGCATGAAACCACCACGTTCGAGAGCGCACGGCGGAAGAGCGTCTTCCTCCAGGTCTTGCCACGGCTTGCCACTCAGCCTCTCCTCAACGTCCGGGTCCCTTCGCTGATTGATCCTGGGCAGGACGGTGCACGAGTGATTGGTCTGCGGACTGCGGCACACGCGGCCTGTCCAGTCCGTGTCGTTCCACGGGACGCGCACGGAGAGGTGGGCGGCTGGAAGCTGAACCGCGCCTTGAGACAAGCCCATTCAGGATTCCCCCAACGAAATCAGCCGGTGCGGCTGTTGCGGAAAGAAAACATCTCACCACAGCTTGGCCATCTCTGGGGAAAAGGATGTTCCTAGTCGCGGATTTGAGGCGTCCTTTTCGTGGACGCGGTCCGCTTCGATGTCGCCGACAGCGGAACGGCCCCGTACGAGCGCCGTGCCGACCGTGGGCAGTACCGGAGTCTCAGCGGCATCTTGCCGGCAGGCCGTGCCTCAGGCGCTGAATGACGCGTAGCCCGCTCGCCACCCCATCGTCGCGGACCGGCGCTCGGGCTCGCCCAGTACGGGGCATGTACGGGACGATCTTTTTGGCGAGCATGAGCCGTGCGGCTCATGCGCTCGACGGTCGCGGAGGACACCCACCATGAACGCTGGACGGACAGCGATCGGAGGCTTGACGAAGAGATTAGGGGACGCTGCAAGATCGACAACCACTCTGGCGAAAGAGCTGATCGAGGAAGGGAGCTGGCTCCAGCGACTCATCGCGCGAGGCAACGGGATTCCGCCCTCGAACCCTCCCTGTCAAAATGGGCGGGTAGCAAACAGGTACAAACTCTGTGCTGAGGGTGGGGAAGGAGCCATCCCTTCGTGGGAGCAAACGAACAGGATCCCGAGATCCCTGACCCACAGGTACGCGAGCGGGCCACGGCCCGCCGCTCTACCGCCGGCGAGGGCGCGATGCCGTGCCGCGAAGGCCTGTATTCCTCGTTGATCTCCAGTTGGCGGACCGCTCGAGATCACGGAATCGCCGCCGACATGCTGGACCTCGAGAACGCCTTCGCCCGGCCATGAACTGGGGACCAAGGCCCCCTACATCCGCAACGATCTGCTGCGACCTGCTGGACTGCCGCACTTGTTCGCCGACCTCCTCGACGATGGCCCGCCCGCGCATCCGGTCCCGGTCGACGGCTGAGCGAGAATCGGCGGGCCTTGCCGAGGTGGATGAAGAGCTGGAGGAAGAGCCCGCCGCGGCACCGCGTCGCCTGTAACAGCTGTCCATCGCGCACCGGGGACTGGCCGCGCTGGAGGCGGTCGGCGGGCCGGCTCGTTCGAGCCCCAGCGCTGCCGGCGCCGATTCTTACGGTGCTGGCCACGTCACCCCGGGTTCCGCTGGGCAGGGCGGAGGCTCGTGACGCGTCCGGCGAAGTCCGGCAACCGAAAGATGATCATGCTAGTCTTGCCGCGTTCTCGCGCCTGGAGCCGGGCGCGACATGACCGCGGAGACAGCTGTGCCCCGGGCTGCTTGCGCGCGGAGGCGATCCCGGGGCTTATGTCACGCACGGTAGCACGCCGGGTCGACCTCCTTGAGCCCGTAGACGACCGGCAGGATGGTCGCCAGGGACAGGGCCACGCTGGCCGGGTCGAG
>NZ_JBSGCE010000085.1:0-30188 GCF_053601695.1 Nonomuraea sp. NPDC004702 | reverse complement strand
AGGTCCCACGGGCACGCCTCGCCCGCCAGGATCAGCAGCCGGCGCGGCAGCACGGCGGCCAGGTCACCGCCCGAGGCCAGCAGCTCCAGGTGGCTCGGCACGCACTTGACGACGTCCACCCGGTGCTCGGCCAGGTATGCGGCGAACGCGGCCGGGTCCATCGCGGTCTCGCGCGGCACCAGGTGCACCGTCCCGCCGGTGGTCAGCGCGCCGAACACGCAGGTCAGGCCGAAGTCGGCGGCGGGCGTGGAGACCACGGCGAACGACCCGCCGGGGGCGTCGATGCGGGGGAGCATCCCGGTGAGGTAGCTGAGCACGTTGCGGTGCTCGGCGGCGACCGCCTTGGGAGTGCCTGTGGAGCCCGACGTGAAGATCACGTGGTGCAGGTGCTCTGGTCGCACCGCGCTTTCCGGCCTGGTCTCCGGGAGGTCGGGCAGTCGGTCCAGTTCCAGGACCCGTACGTCCGGGCCGAGGCGGTCGGTGAACTCCGACACCGTGACCACGGCTCGCACCCCGGCCGCGTGGAGCATGGTCGCGATGCGTGCCGCCGGATAGGTCGGATCCATCGGCAGATATCCCCCGCCGGACTTCTGGATGCCGAACAACGCGCACGCCAAGGAGGCGCCGGGCTCCAGCAGCACGCCGACGGCCTCGTCCGCGCGTACTCCGGCTTGGAGCAGCCAGTGCGCGATGCGGTTGGCGGAGGACTCCAGTTCGGAGTAGGTGAGGCTGCGGTCGGCGCCGACCACGGCGGGCGCGTCGGGGGTGGTGTCCACCCACTGTTCGATCAGGTGGTGCACGGCCTGGCCGGGTGCGTCCGTAGGCATGGGACCGGCCAGGACGGGCCCGGTCACCGGCTCCAGCGGCACCGCCCCGACCGGCGCGTCCAGGTCGGACAACATCCCGTCCAGCAGGGTGAGGTACCAGTCCACCAGCCTGCGGACGGTCGCCTCGTCGAACAGGTCCGTGCGGTAGCCGAAGCCCCCGCGCAGCGGCGATCCTGGACCGCTGTCGAGCACGTACAGGTCCAGGTCGAACTTCGCCGTCCGCTCGGGGAGCTCGATGGAGGTCGCCTCCAGGCCGGGCAGCTCGGGACGTCCCTGGTCGGGGATGTAGTTGAGCATCACCTGGAACAGCGGGGTGGCGGCCAGGTTGCGTTCGGGCCGCAGCCGGTCCACCACCCGGTCGAACGGCGCTCCCGCGTGGGCGAGCGCCCCCAGCGCGGCCTCCCTGACCCGGTCCAGCAGCTCCCGGCCGGTCGGGTCGCCGCCCAGGTCGGTGCGGACCACGACGGTGTTGATGAAGCAGCCCACCACGCCCTCGGTGTCGGGATGGTCCCGCCCGCTGACCGGCACGCCGACCGCGATGTCCGCGCTCGCCGACAGCCGGGCCAGCAGCGCCTGCAACCCGGCCAGCAGCACCATGAACGGCGTCATGCCCGGCGCCGACCGCACCTTGGCCGCCAGCTCCGCCGGCAGCTCCACCTCCAGCGACGCCCCCGCCGGGTCGGCCACCGCGGGCCGAGGACGATCCGTCGGCAGGTCGAGCACCGGCGGCAGCCCCCGCAGCCGTTCCGCCCACCAGTCCAGATCGGCCAGGGCCGGGACGGGCGCCACCTCCGCGTACTGGGCGGGCGGCGGGCCCGGCGGCGGGCGCAGTCCCAGCCGGGCGGCGTACAGCGCCGACAGCTCCGACTGCAGGAGGCCGCGCGTCCAGGCGTCCGTGGCGATGTGGTGGAAGGTGAGGGAGAGCACGTGCTCCGCGTCGTCCACCACGAACAGGACCGCCCGCATCGGCGGCTCCCGGTCCAGCGCGAACGGCGTGGCCAGCTGCTCGGCCACCGCCCGGTCGACCTGGGAACGGTCGATGGTCACGGTGGTCACCGGCACCTCCGCGGCCGGCCGTACCTCCAGGACCGGTTCGGCGCCGGTGGCGACGATCACGCTGCGCAGCACCTCGTGCCGCTCGGCCAGGTCCCTGACCGCGCCCAGCAGCGCGTCCGCCTGCAGCGGCCCGCGTAACCGCAGGGTCATCGGGACGTTGTAGGCCGTCCCGTCCGGCTCCAGCTGGGCCAGGAACCAGAGCCTGGCCTGGGCGCCGGACAGCGGCGCCGGGCCCTCCACGCGCTCGCGTCGCGCCACCGCCGCCGAGGCGGGGCGGGGGAGCGCGGCGGCCAGGTCGGCGAGCACGGAGTGCTCGAAGAGCAGCCGCACCGGTACGGCGACGCCGAGCTGCTCGCGCAGGCGGCCCGCCACCCGGGTGGCGGCGAAGGAGTGGCCGCCCAGCGTGAAGAAGTCGTCGTTCGCCCCCACCTGGTCCACGTCGAGCACTTCGGCCCACGCCTGGGCCACCAGTCGCTCGGCGGCCGTGCTCGGCGGCACGAAGGCCGCCGCCTCCTGCTGCGGTTCGGGGAGGGCGGCTCGGTCGATCTTGCCGTTGGGGTTGAGGGGCAGGTGGTCGAGGGTGACGATGTGGGCCGGGACCATGTAGTCGGGCAGCCGTTCGCGCAGCGCCGACCGGACCGCCGGGACGTTCGCCGACGCGGGGGTGACCCAGGCGGCCAGCTGCCTGGCCTTGCCCTCACCGATCGGGAGGACGACGGCTTCGGAGACCTGGGGGAGGGCTCGCAGGGCGGTGACCACTTCGCCGAGTTCGACCCGGTAGCCGCGGACCTTGACCTGGTCGTCGACCCGGCCGCGGAACTCGATCCGTCCGTCGGCGGTGAGGCGGAGCAGGTCGCCGCTGCGGTAGCAACGCTCGTCGCCGGTCAGCGGGTCCGCGACGAAGCGTTCGGCGGTCAGTTCGGGCAGCCCGATGTAGCCGCGGGTGACGCCGGGACCCCCGACGACCAGCTCACCCGGGACACCCGGCGGGACCGGCCGCAGCCGCGAGTCCACCAGATGGCCGTAGACGCCCGGCAGGGGACGGCCCAGCGGGACGATCCCGGTCCGGCGTTCCGCGGGGATCTGGTCGGTCTCGCAGACCAGGCAGATCATGGTGGATTCGGTGTGGCCGTAGTGGCTCTGGATGCGCAGGCCGGGTCTGGCGTTCCGGGCTCGTTCGACGAGGTCCCAGGGGCAGGCTTCGCCGGCGAGGATGAGCAGTCTGCCTGGTAGGACGGCCGCCAGGTCGCCGCCGGAGGCCAGGAGTTCGAGGTGGCTGGGGACGCATTTGACGACGTCCACCTGGTGGTGGGTCAGGTAGTCGGCGAACGCGGCCGGGTCCATCGCGGTCTCGCGTGGCAGCAGGTGGACGGTTCCGCCGGTGGTGAGTGCCCCGAACACGCAGGTCAGGCCGAAGTCGGCGGCGGGTGTGGAGACCACGGCGAACGAGCCGCCGGGGGCGTCGATGCGGGGGAGCATCCCGTTGAGGTAGCTGAGCACGTTGCGGTGCTCGGCGGCGACGGCCTTGGGGGTTCCGGTGGAGCCGGAGGTGAAGATGACGTGGTGCAGGTGCTCGGGCCGGACGTCCACGCGGGGTCGCTCGGCGGGCAGGTCGGGCAGTCGGTCCAGTTCCAGGACCCGCACGTCCGGGCCGAGGCGGTCGGTGAACTCCGACATCGTGACCACGGCCCGGACTCCGGCGGCGTCGAGCATGGTCGCGATCCGTGCCGCCGGATAGGTCGGATCCATCGGCAGATATCCGCCGCCCGATTTCTGGATGCCGAACAACGCGCACGCCAGGGAAGCCCCGGACTCCAGCAGCACGCCGACCGGTTCGTCCGCGCGCACCCCGGCCTCGATCAGCCAGTGCGCGATGCGGTTGGCGGAGGACTCCAGCTCGGCATAGGACAGGCTGCGATCCGCGCCGACCACGGCGGGCGCGTCCGGGGTGGAGTCCACCCACTGTTCGATCAGGTGGTGCACGGCCTGGCCGGGGGCGTCCACGGGCGCGGGACCGGCCAGGACGGGCCCGGTCACCGGCTCCAGCGGCACCGCCCCGACCGGCGCGTCCAGGTCGGACAACATCCCGCCGAGCAGGGTGAGGTACCAGTCCACCAGCCTGCGGACGGTCGCCTCGTCGAACAGGTCCGTGCGGAATTCGAGCACGCCGTCGAACCCGTCCCCGCGATCCTCCAGCGTCAGGTTGAGATCGAACTTGGCCGTCGGCGACGTCAGCCGCTCGGCCACGACCTCGACCCCGGGCAGGCTCATCGGGGTGACGCTGTCGTACACGTTCAGCATCACCTGGAACAGCGGGGTGACCGACAGGTTCCGCTCCGGCTGCAACCGCTCCACGATCCGCTCGAACGGCGTGCGGCTGTGGGCGAAGGCGTCCAGAGCGGTCGTGCGGGCCCGGGCCAGCAGCTCGCGCCCGGTGGGGTCGCCGCCGACGTCGGTACGCAGCACCAGGGTGTTGAGGAAGCAGCCCACCACGCCCTCGGTGTCGGGATGGTGCCGCCCGGCGTGCGGGACGCCCACCGCGATGTCGTCGCTGCCGGCCAACCGGCCCAGCAGCGCCTGCAACCCGGCCAGGAAGACCATGAACGGCGTCGTCCCGGCGGTGGCCCGCACCTTGGCCGCCAGCTCCCCGTGCACCTCGAAGCCGACCGTGCGCCCACTCCAGGCCGGCACGGCGGGACGGGGCCGGTCGGTGGGCAGGTCGAGCACCGGGGCCAGCCCGGTCAGCCGCCGCGTCCACCAGTCCAGGTCGGTCTCGCCGGCCGTCTCGTGCGCGTTCTGGCCGGCCTCCCAGGCGGCGACGTCGGCGTACTGCAGGGCCGGGGGCTCCGGACGGGGGCCGGCGCCGAGCCGGGCCGCGTACAGCGCCGACAGGTCGCGCAGCAGCACCTGCTCCGACCAGGCGTCGGTGACGATGTGGTGCAGGACCAGCACGAGCACGTGGTCGTCGGCGCCGAGCCGGAACACCGTGGCCCGCATGGGCGGCTCGGCGTCCAGCCGGAAGGGCCGCCAGGCCTCGGCCCGCAGCTCCCGCTCCAGCGACCCGGGGGTCACCTCCACCACGCTGACGGGCACGGCGGCGGCCGGCCGCACCCGCCGGCCCTCGACGACGCCGCGCAGCACCCAGTGCCGCTCACCGACGTCGGCCAGCGCGCCGGTGAGGGCGTCGAGGTCCACCGGCCCGCGCAGCCGCAGCGCCTGCGGCACGTTGTAGGCGGGGGAGTCCGGCTCCAGCTGGGCCAGGAACCACAGCCGCTCCTGGAGCGGGGACAGCGGCATGTCCGCGGCCGACAGTGCCGGGATGCCCGCCGGAGCGGCTTCCTCAAGGGTCTCGGCCGCGGCCCGCGCCGCCGCGAGACGGGACCGGAGCAGGTCGGCGACCCGGTCGCGCTGCACCTCGGTCATGCCTCCACCCCGTCCGTCAGGTCGGCGAGCAGCAGCTCTTCCAGGCCGGCGGCGAAGTCGGCGAGCACCGGACGGTCGAAGAGCAGCCGCACCGGCACGGCGAGCCGCAGGACCTCGCGGAGCCGTCCGGCCACGCGGGTGGCGGCGAAGGAGCTGCCGCCCAGGGCGAAGAAGTCGTCGTCGGCCCAGACGGCCGGACGACCGAGCACCGCCGCCCAGATCGAGGCGACCATGATCTCGGCGTCGGAGGCGGGCGCGACCCGTTCGGCCTGCGGGTCGTCGCCGGGCTCGGGCAGGGCGTCCCGGTCCACCTTGCCGCTGGACAGGGTGGGCAGCGCGGCCAGCGCCACCCACCGCCGCGGCACCATGTGGTCGGGCAGCCGGGCGCGCAGATGTCGCTCCACCGCCGCCGGATCGGCCGTCTCGGGCGTGACGTAGCCGACCAGGTGGGCCTGGGCGCCCGTGCCGGACACGGTCACCGCGCCCCGGGCCACCTCGTGCAGCACGGCCTCGACCTCGCCCAGCTCGATGCGGTAGCCGCGGACCTTCACCTGGTGGTCGCGGCGGCCGTGGAACTCCAGCGTCCCGTCGGGCCGCCAGCGCGCGAGGTCCCCCGTCCGGTAACACCTGCCGCCGGGGACGAAGGGATCCTCCACGAATCCGGACAAGCCCGGACGGTTCCGGTATCCCCGGGCCACGCCCGCGCCGCCCAGCAGCAGTTCGCCCACCGCGCCCGGCGGCAGCAGCCGCAGCCGCGAGTCGACGACGTAGGCCCGCTCACCGGGCATCGGCGAGCCGATCGGCACCGGGCCGGGCTCGCCGGCGGACACGCGGTGCATGGTCGAGGTGACGGTGGCCTCGGTGGGGCCGTAGGCGTTCCACAACTCGCCGGCCCGCGCCAGGATCTCCGCGGCCAGGCCCGGGTCCAGCGCCTCGCCGCCGGTGACCGCGCGCAGCTCCGCGTCGCCCGTCCAGCCGGCCTCGATCAGCATCCGGTACGCCGTCGGCACCAGGTCGAGCACCGTGGCCTTGGCGGCCGCCTCGGCCAGCGCGTGACCGTCCCTGGCGGTGGCCCTGTCCACCACCACGCTGGTCCCGCCGCAGGTCAGGACCGTCCACAGCTCGGAGGCCGCGGCGTCGAACGTCAGCGGCGCCACGGCCGGCTGCACGTCGTCCGGGCCCAGGCGCAGCGCGGCCGCCGTGCCCGCCACCAGGGCGGCCAGGTTCGCGTGGGTGACCTCGACGCCCTTGGGCGTGCCGGTCGAGCCGGAGGTGTACATCACGTACGCCAGGTCGCCGGGCCGGACCTCGGGCAGCTCGGCGCGGCCGTCGAGCTCCAGCCGGTCGAGGTCCAGGACGTCGAGCCCCGGCACGCCGCCCCTGGCGAGCACGACGCCGGCCCCGGCGTCCTCGGCCAGCAGGCGCAGCCGCTCGGCCGGGTGCTCGGGATCCATCGGCAGATACGCCGCGCCCGCCCGCCACACCGCCAGCAGGACGGCGGGCATCAGCTGGTCGCGCGGCAGGCAGACGCCGACGACGTCCCCGGGCGCCACGCCGCGCTCCAGCAGCGTCGCCGCCGCCCGGTCGGCCCAGTCGTTCAGGTCGGCGAAGCTCAGCGACGTGCCGTCGGGGCCGACCACGGCCGTCCCCGTGGTGTGGGCCGCGATCGACCGCGGCACGGTCGGCAGCGGTCGCGGCAGGTCCGGCCCGGCGGCCAGCGCCAGCAGCGCGGCCCGCTCGTCCGGGGTGACGAGCTCCAGCTCGCGGCCGGGGTCCGTCATGGCGTGCCGGAGCAGCGCGATCAGGCGGTCCACGTACGCCTCGGCGCGGTCCCGGCCGAGCAGGGCGGTGGCGTACTCCAGGTGCAGCTCGCCGCCGGACGCCGTGCGGTTGACCAGCACGCTGAGCTCGTGGCCGGCGGCTCCCGAACCGAGCTCGGTGAGCAGTTCCAGACCGTCCACGCGCACGGGGACCTCGCTGTGCTGCATGGCCAGCAGCACGGCGGCGCGGGGCAGCTCGGCGGGCGGGAGCTCCTGGTGGATCAGCGCCCGCGTGGTGGCGTCCGCGGCCTGGCGCACCAGGTCGCGGAAGGTCGCGGCGTCACCGGTCCGCAGCCGTACCGGCACGGTGTCGACCAGCGGGCCGACGACCCCGGCGAGCTCGGCGCCGGCGCGGCGCGCCGCGACCGCGCCGATCAGCGTGTCCGGTTCGGCGCCGGCCAGGGCGAGCCCGGCCAGGTAGACCGCGAACGGGGTCGCGCCGCACCGCCTGGCCAGGGCGGACACGCCGGCCACGAACTCCTCCGGCAGCGGCCTGGTCACCCGCGCCGCCGTCAGGTCGGCGGGCGCCGGAGGCGTCACCGGCGCGCCCGACAGCTCCCGCTGCCAGAACTCGCGCAGCCGCGGCAGCTCCGGATGCCCCTCCTGCTCGCGCACGGCCACGTCGCCGACCTGGACGGCGGGCCCGGCCACCGGCCGTCCGGCCAGCCCGGCGGCCAGCTCGTCCATCAGGATGCCGACCGAGCCGCCGTCGAAGGCGAGGTGATCGGTCACGACCACGAGCTCGGCCGCCGCCTCGCCGGTCCAGCACAGCTCGGCCCGGACCAGCGGCACCTCGTCCGCCACGTCGAACACGTACGCGCCCGCGCGCCTGGCCACCCGCTCCGGGTCGGCCTCGGGCCCGTGCTCGGCGAACGGCACCGGAACCGGCGGATGCGTCACGGCGTACGGCACGCCGTCCTCGCCCACGGCGACGGTGCTGCGCAGCACCTCGTGCCGGGCCACGACGGCGTCCAGCGCCGCCCGCAGCGGCGCCGCGTCCCGCAGGCCGCTCACCCGCAGCCGGACCGACACGGTGGTGACCGGCTTGCCCGGATGGAGCTGCCGCAGGGTCCAGAACTCGCGCTGCATGCCGGTCAGCGGGTAAGTGCTCCGGCCGCCGTCCCGCCGCACCGGCTCCTGGACGGTCTCGCGCAGCCGGGACGCCAGCCCGGCCGCCGTGGGCTCGGTCAGGAACGCCGCCGGCGGCACGGTGTGCCCCAGCCGGCGCGACAGCTCGTTCACCACCTTGACCGCGGCCAGGGAGTGCCCGCCGAGGTCGGCGAAGCGGTCCAGCACGCCGATCCCGTCCAGGCCGAGCACCTCGGCGATGACGTCGGCCACCAGGCGCTCGTCGTCGGTCCTCGGCGCGACCGGCGCGGCGGCGACCAGCCGCGTGGAGCCGAGCCTGGGCAGGGCGGCGCGGTCCACCTTCCCGCTGGGGGCCAGCGGCAGGGTCTCGCTGATCCCGATCCGGGCCGGGACCAGGTGGCCGGGCAGCCGGTCGCCCAGCCACTCGCGCAGCTCGGGCTCGCTCACGTCGGTCGCGGCGACATGGCCGACCAGGTGGGCGGCCCCGTCCTCGCCGGTCTGCGCGAGCACCACGGCCCGCCGCACCGCGGGGTGGCCGCCCAGCACGGCCTCCACCTCGCCGAGCTCGACCCGGATGCCGCGGATCTTGACCTGGTCGTCGGCCCGGCCCGCGTAGCGCAGCTCGCCGTCCACCCGGCGGACCAGGTCGCCGCTGCGGTAGACGCGGCCGCCGTCCGGGCCGGAGCCGAACGCGGGGGAGTCCACCCCCAGGTATCCGCGGGCCACCACGGGGCCGCCGATCCACAACTCGCCCAGCTCGCCGTCCCGGACGGGCAGGCCCTGCGCGTCGCGCACCGACAGCACGGCGCCGGCCAGCGGCTCGCCGAGCGGCGGCTCACCGTCGAAGTCGCGTCCCGCCTCGAAGAAGGTGCAGGCGGTGCTGCACTCCGTCGGGCCGTACATGTTGAGGACGCGCCGGACGTTCGGGTTGGCGTAGATCTGGCGGATCAGCGCGGCGGTCAGCGGCTCGCCGCCCGACACCACCGTCCGCACCCCGGCTGGCAGCGGGTCGCGCAGCAGCACCGACAGCGCGGACGGGACGCCGAACACGGTCGTCACCTCGTCGCGGGCGGGCAGGGACGGCAGCGCCAGCAGGTTCTCCGCCATGATCACCGTGCCGCCGGCGACGAGCGGGACGAACAGCAGCATGACCGAGGCGTCGAAGCAGATCGACGCGCTGGCCAGCATGCCGCCCAGCTCCTCGGCGGTGTACGCCGACGCGCCCCAGGTCAGGAAGTTCATGGTGTTGCGGTGCTCCACGACCACGCCCTTGGGCGTCCCGGTGGAGCCGGAGGTGTAGATCACGTACGCGGCGTCGGCGGCGTCTCCCGCGACGCCGGGCGCGTCCTCGCGCGGCGCGACGTCGTCGACGTGGACGACCTCCGCCCCGGTGAGGGCGGCCGTCGGGGCCAGCGCCGTCGTGGAGAGCACGGCGGTGACCTCGGCGTTCGCGGCCATGAACCGTAAGCGCTCGGCGGGGTAGGCGGGGTCGAGCGGCACGTAGGCCGCGCCCGCCTTCCACACGCCGAGTAGCGCCGGGAGCAGCCATTCGCCCTGTTCCAGGCAGACGCCGACGTGGTGGCCGCGTCCGATGCCGCGGTCGAGCAGCGTGTGGGCGATGCCGTTGGCCCTGCGGTCCAGCTCGGCGTAGGTGAGGCGGGTGGTGCCGGCTATGACGGCGATGCTGTCAGGACTTTTCCTGGTTTGGATGGATATGGCCTCGTGAACGCGTGCGCCGGCCCCCGGGCCTTTCACGTCGTCGGTCATGGTGTCTCCCCGTAAAACCCACCGCGATTGGCGGCAAATACGTACAAATTGCGCGATGAAGCATAATCCGCATGATCGCTTTGTCGAGTGCTTTCCGGGGCGGAGTTGGCCGTCAGCCTGAATGACGTCGCGTAAGGGTTTCCGGTCAAACTCCGGGGGATTCTGTGACCGTGTGTAGTGGCTGATCTCCGGGTGGCGAATTCGTGATCCCGGCCGGCGGAAGAACGTCCGTTCTGTGGGGGGCGTTCCCTGTTTTGGGCCTGCCGATGGGCTCCGTCGTGTGCCGGTGCGGATGCGTTGGCGTGGTGGAGGTGTGGCGCCGATGAGGGCCTCAGGCGCCGAGCCTCCTCAGGAAAGGGCGTGCGTGCTGGGGGCGTCCGAGGGTTCATGGCGGCTCGGGTCCGACCGGGCCGGTGATCGGCGTGAACGAGGTCGGAAATTGGGCGGAGGAAGCCTGCGGCGGAGCGTCGCGGCCGGGTGGTGGTGCGAGGGGGCGCTGGCAGAGAGCGGGCGGGCGGCATGGCCGGGTGGCGCGGCAAGATGAGGCAGCGGGGTGCCCGGCTGGTGGCGCGGTGGCGGTGCGGTCACGCGGTACGGCGGGGACGTCGGGCGGCGAGGGACGACTCGGTGGACACCGCCGGGCTCGCCCGCCGCAGGACGCGATGCGGCAGAGTCCAGGCGGCGGGGCGTGCGGCCGGTCGAGCGGTTGGGCGGTGCGGCCCGACGGCGCGATCGAGCGGTACGGCGGGCCTGGGACGTTGGGCGGCGCGGCACAGGTGAGGAGGGCGTGGTCGGGTGGCAGGCAAGGGGGTGGGTGGGCAGCGCGACAGGGGGGCGCGGCGGGGCGCGGTTGGGCGGCGCGGTGCGGCCCGACGGCGATCGAGCGGTATGGCGGGGACGTTGGACGGGGTGGCGACCGTATGACGGGGTGGGGCGGCGGTGTGGTCCGGTAGCGCGATCGGCCGGTACGGCGGGGCTGGCCTGGGACGTTGGGTGGCGCGGCACAGGTGGGGGCGTGGTCGGGTGGCAGGCAAGGGGTGGGCAGTGCGATAGGAGGGCGCGGCAGGGAGAGGCGGCGAGGCGTGTGGTTGGGCGGCGCGGTGCGGCCCGACGGCGATCGAGCGGTATGGCGGGGCGGGGACGTTGGACGGCGTGGCGACCATATGGCGGGGCGGGGATGTCGGGGTGGGACGGTGCGGCCGGACAGTGGGATGGAGTGAGGTGGGGGTGGGTGGCGTGGCCGGGCCGAGCGTTGCCGTGTTCGACAGCGACGTCGATGAGCCGTTGCTGGGGTGCGCCGGGCTTTGGCGTGCTGAGTCCTCTGGAGGAGGCGGCCATGCCTCCGAGCTGGCCTTTAGTGGGTTGCAGCGCGGTGGGTACCTGACCAGGTTTCTTGGGGGCTGGCGCGTGGTCGCCGCCGGGTTGGCCGACTTCGTGGGTCCCGCCTGGGGGGCAGGCTGACGGCCGGTCTGGTGGGCAGCGCGGCGGGTGGTCTGGGAGGGCGGCCCAGCGCGCGGTCCGGTGGTCGGTCTGGAGCTGTTCGGCGGGCGGGCGGCCACGCCGTCTCGCTCGTCGCTGTCCGGGCTGGCAGGGCAGCTTTGTTCATCGTCGTCCGAGCTGGCAGTGCGGTCCTGCTCATCTCCGATCGGCGGGGGCCGGGGGCCTGGCCATTGTCGTCTGAGTCGGCTGGGGTGGCCGGGGTGTTGTCGTCCGAGTCCGCTGGGACCGTCCTGGTGTTGTCGTCCGAGTCGGCCCAGGCCGTCCTGGTGTTGTCGTCTGGGGCGGCCGGGGCGGGCCTGTTCGTCGCCGTCCGAGCGTGTCGGATAGGGGGCGGTCGCTCTGCCGGGAACTGGTGGAGGTGTGTCTGGTTGGCGTGCCTTTGCTGCTCCTACTCTCGCCGCGCCTGACGTGGCCGCGCACACCTTCGGCCCGCCGGGCGGTCTGGAGGCATGGCAGGTCCCCGGCTCCGAGCTCAGAGCTCCCGGCCCCAGCTTCCTGGCCCCAGTTCCCCGCTCCTTGGTCCCCGCTCTCCGGCCCCGGCTCCCGGCCCGTTCGCTCCTGGCTGTCCGCTCTGGAGGCGTCCGCTCCCGGTCTGCCCGCTCCTGGGCTGCCCGGACTCCTGGGCTGCCCGGACTCCCGCGCCCCCCGGACTCCCGCGCCGCTCAGGCTCCCGCGCCCCCCGGACTCCCGCGCCGCTCAGGCTCCCGTGCCGCCCGGACTCCCGTGCCGCTCAGGCTCCCCGTACTCCCTGGGCTCCCAGGCCCTCGCCGCCGGACCGCCGGGCCATTGGGCCGCCGGGTCGCTGGGCCGCCGCGGGTGGGGTGGTGGTCTCAAGTAATTGGGCGCCGTTGTCGTTCGGGAATTGGAGCGCGTTGTTGAGGAATTCACCGAAGGGGCTCTGGGTGTTCGGGGGAATTGCTCTGGTGCGAAATGGTGCCGGGAAAATCGGTTCAGGGTTTCGTGGGTGGGGTGACAGAAGAATTGTTGGAATTCAGTAGGCCGGCCAGACGGTCCAGGCCGCCTCTGATGAGTCGGCCGTATCCGTCGTCGGCCAGGGCGTCGATCCCGGCTCGGGCCTGGTCGAGGTGGTCGCGGGCGCGGTCGAGATCGCCCAGCTTGCGGTAGCACTCGCCCAGGTTCAGGTGCAGCGACGGGTACAGCGCCACCACCGGGAGCGCCACCCCGGCCTGTGCCACCTGTTCGTCGGTGACCTGGTCGGCGGCGGCGAGCGCGCGCAGGTCCCACATCAGCTCCTGGCGCACGTCGTCCTGGACGTCGGCCATCGAGTGCGCGAGAACGCAGACGTGCAGCGGATCGCCCTGCTCGCCGCCGATGTCGTCCCAGATCTGGGCGAACAATTCGCGAGCGGCGTCGGGCCGGCCTTGGTGGTGGTGTAAGTCCACCCCTTGGCCGATCCTGGCCATCGTCGGATCGGCGGTCATCGGTGCTCCTTCACTGTCGCGCGAAACAGCGGTCAGCGTACTTGTCGGGACCGATCCGGAGGGCCGCGGAGCCGTGACCGCCGCCGTAATTCGGCGAGCTTCAGCCGCGCCGGAGACGTTCGAGGTGCGGCAGTTCGGCCGCGCGCGGGCGGCCGGGCCGGGTGTCCAGGAGCTGCCATCGTGTGGTGACCCCGTCCGGGCCGTCGAGCGTCCCTCGCGCCAGCGCGGCGTCGATGCGGGCCCGCACGGCGGCCTCGGCCGCCGCCTCAGCCGCGAACAGGACCCGCACCCGGACGACGTCGCCCTGCCGGTCGGCGGTCGTGTGGTGCGTCGCGATCGGGCAGGGCGGCTCGTGCTCCCAATGCCCGCACAACGCCACGGTGATCGCCGCGCCGGGGGCGCGCACATCGCCGTCCGCTTCCATGACGATCGTCGCCTCATGGGCGAAACCCGTACGCACCCCTTCATGATTCACGTACGCGTACGACGGGTCCAGCGCCCGGCGCCGGTGTCACTCGGGCGCGTACTGGGACGCGTACTCCCGCGAGGGCGGGATCGGCGTGATCACGTCCACGAGGACGCCGTTGGGGTCGGCGACGATGAAGTGCCGCTGGCCGAAGTCCTCGTCGCGCAGCTCCAGCTCAGGGGTCAGCCCTTCGCGCCCGACCAGACGCTCCCACTCGGCGTCGACGTCGGCGACCTCGAAGTTGATCAGCAGCCCCGCGACCGGACGGCGGTAGGCGGCGGGCAGCGTCGGGTGGCGGTGGTCGAGCAGGGCCAGCTCGTACGGTCCGCGGCGCAGGCTCACGTACCAGTCGGCCTCGAAGGTCACCTCATATCCGAACAACCGGACGTAGAAGTCCTTCGACGCGGCCAGGTCGGCCGTGCACACCACCGGATACACGCTGCTCAGCTCCATGCGTTCCTCCTCATCAGTTTCACGTACCAACGGTATGTGGGCGTACACTATTTGGGATACCGTCGGTATGTCAAAGGGGACGCAGTGACCAGGACGGAGCAGAAGGAACGCACCCGCCGCACGTTGCTCGCCACGGCGCGGCGCCTGTTCGCGACCAGGGGCTATGCCGGGGTGGGGCTGGCGGAGATCGTCAGCGAGTCCGGCGTCACCAAAGGCGCCCTCTACCACCACTTCGAGGGCAAGCCCGACCTCTTCCGGGCCGTGCTGGAGCAGGTGCAGCGCGAGGTGGCCGACCGGGTGGCCGCGGCGGCCGACGCCGAGGACGACCCGTGGGCGCAGCTCAAGGCGGGCTGCGCGGCGTTCGTCGCGGCCGGGGCCGATCCCGACGTGCAGCGGATCATGCTGATCGACGGCCCCGCCGTGCTCGGCTGGAACGAGTGGCGGGCGATCGACGAGGCCACCAGCGTCCGGCACCTGACCGAGGCGCTGGCCGCGCTCGTCGCGGCCGGCGCCATCCCGGCCCAGCCGGTCGCGCCGCTGGCCCGCCTGCTGTCCGGGGCGATGAACGAGGCCGCGCTGTGGCTGGCGCAGTCCGCCCCGGACGGGCTGGCCGACACCCAGGCGGCGCTGTCCCGCCTCCTCGACGCCCTACGCGCCTGAAGCGGCCCACCCCCGCCACCGGGAGCTCGCGCTCGCCACGGGCCAGACCGGTCGGACGAGCCGGTCGGACGGGCCGGGCCAGTCGCGCTCGCCACGACGGCCGGTCGGGCTCGGGAGGTGGACGGTTGAGCCGGTCGGACTCGGCGGGGCAGGGCTGCGGGTCGTCGTGGTCGTCCCCGCCGAGCGGTTACGAGCCGGAACGTCAGCCCGTCGCGCAGGTCTTGCCGTTGAGTGCGAAGCTCGCCGGCGAAGGCGGCGCGCCGCCGCCGTACGTGGCGGTGAACCCGACCTGGGTCTGTGAGCCGACCCCGATGACCTTGTTCCACTGCTTGTTCACGCCGGCCACCCCCGCACCGGCCTGGGTCCAGTTCGCGGACCAGCCCGAGACGAGACGCACGACGGCCGCCGCCGGGTAGTCGACCGTCAGCGTCCACCCGTCGACCGGGGCCGTGCCGGTGTTGCGCACGACGAGCTCGGCGTCCAGCCGCGGCCCTCCCGTCGTGGCCCGGTACGTCACCGTGCACGGCGCGCCCGACGACGGGGTGGGCGACGGCAGCCCCTCCCTGGCCAGTGCGGACAGCGGGTCGGACGGCACACTGACGTTGCCGCCCGCGTCCTCGGCGACCACGACGTACGTGTAACGCTGCCCGACGACCAGGCCGGGTTCGGCGAAGTTCAGGCTCGGCGGAAGGACCGTGCCGACCCTGCTGTACGCCGTCGCCGTCTCCCGGTACACGTCGTACGCCGTCACCGCCACGTTGTCGGTCGACGGCTGCCAGCAGAACGTGACGCCCGGGTAGTCCTGCAGGCAGGCGTCGCGCAGCCCGGTGGGCCTGGACGGAGGCACGTGGTCGCCCGGCAGCGGGGTCGGCGAGCTGGTCGGGGTCATCCCGAGCGTCGCCGGCACCGTGATCAGGGCGGACGGCGGGCTGAGGTGCCCCGCCAGGTCCCTGGCCACGACGTACATCGTGTAGAGGCGGTTCAGCTCGCCGGAGAAGCCGCCGATCGTGCTGGTCGTGCTGCTTGCGAGGACGAATCCGTCCGGGTCCAGGCGGTACAGGTCGTACCCGGCGACGCCCGTGTCGTCGGAGGAGGCTGCCCAGCAGATGGACGCGTAGCCGGTCGGGTTGGCGGCGAACGGCACCGGGCACGGCCGCAGCCCGCCGGGGCGGGTCGGCGGCGCGTCGTCGGCCGTCCCTGAGACAGCCGCGACAGCCGCCCCGGAGACAGCCGCCGCCGGGACGGCCGCGTGCGCGACGTCGTGCGCCGCCGGGACGGAGGCCAGAGCCGTCCTCCCGGTCGGGCCGATCGCCAGCGCGGCGAGGAACAACGCCAGAGTGAGGAATCCGAGGGTGAGGCCAACCGCTCCCAAGGATCGTCTGCCAGGCCGCATAGGGCCCCCTTCTGATCGAGCCTGCACCCCCTCGCAGTGATCGTGAACGAGTTTTCATGTTCCGTAAAGCCGGGAATCCGCCGGGCCGGACCGGCCGTGTTACCTTTTCCCGCCGCCACTCGTCATGGGGGTGACGACCGAGAACGAACGGTCGTCAGACCCACGAGTGAATCGAGAGCAGGATGCTGACCACCATCATGTACACCACGGTCTACGTCACCGACCAGGACCGCGCGCTGGAGTTCTACACCGCGGGGCTCGGCCTGGACAAGCGCATCGACGTCCGGGGGCCCGACGGCCGTTTCCTCACCGTCGGCGTGCCCGGCAGCCCGGTCCAGATCCTCCTGTGGTCCTATGCGCCGGCCGCCGGGCAGCCGGGCGTCGCGGGCGGGAACGGCGCGCCGGGCCCGCTGATCCTGGAATCCGACGACCTGCGCAAGGACTTCGAGGTCATGCGCGGGCGGGGCGTCACCTTCGAGGAGTCCGAGCCCGTGGACTACCCGTTCGGCGTCCGCGCCGAGGCGGTGGACCCGGACGGCAACCGGATCTCCCTCCGTCAGCAGCGCAGGCCGTGACCGTGCACCCGTCCGGCCCGGTGGCCGAGGTGTTCGAGGCCCAGCGCGACCGGCTGCGCGCCGTCGCCTACCGCGTGCTGGGCTCGCACGCCGACGCCGAGGACGTGGTCCAGGAAGCCTGGATGCGGCTGGTCCGTCAGGACGTGTCGGCCATCGGCAACCTGGCGGGCTGGCTGACCACCGTGGTCGGCCGCATCAGCCTGGACCTGCTGCGATCCCGCCAGGCCCATCCCGAGACGGCGTACGGGCAGGAGTTCACGGACCTCCTGGTGACGCCCGACGACGAGCCCACGCCGGACGAGCAGGCGGCGCTGGCCGACTCGGTCGGCCTCGCCCTCCTCGTGGTGCTCGACTCGCTCACCCCGAGCGAGCGGCTGGCGTTCGTCCTGCACGACCTGTTCGGGGTCCCGTTCCAGGAGATCGGCCACATCCTGGGCAGGTCGGCCGACGCCGCCAAGATGATCGCCAGCCGCGCCCGCCGCAAGGTCCGGTCCACGGACCGGGCGGCGGGCCCCGGGCGCGAGCACCGGGAGGCCGTGGACGCCTTCCGCGCCGCCGCGCTCGGCGGCGACTTCGAGGCGCTCCTGCGGGTCCTCGACCCGGACGTGAAGCTGACCGTGGACACCCCCGGCGGCGTGGTCGTCACCCTCGGCGCCACCGCCGTCGCCGCCGGAGCCCGCATGTTCTCCGGCGAGGTCGCCGGGCAGCGGCCCGTGCTGGTGGACGGGCTCCCCGGCCACCTGTCCTGGCGCGCCGACGGGACCCCGCTGTCCGCCATCGCCTTCACCGTCACCGGCGGCCGGATCACCGGCATCCACATCGTCGTCGACCCGGCCAAGCTCGCCGCACTCGACCAGCCCACCCCGGCCTGAGCCGGCGCCGTCAAGGCCGGGTCGCCCCGGCCTGGGCCGGTGCCGTCATGGTCGGGTCGCCCCGGCCTGGGCCGGTGCCGTCATGGTCGGCGCGGGCCCGGCAAGCCATGCCGGGCCGGGCCCGGTATGGCGTGCCGGGTCGGCCGGTCGGCGTCGTGAATGTCGCGTCTGGACCGGTTGAAAGGCGGCCCCTACCATGGGCGCGTGCGGCTGAACGTCCTCGGGCCCATGGAACTCGTCGTGGCCGGGCAGGCCGTACCGGTCGGGCCGCCCAAGCAGCGGGCCCTGCTCGCCCTCCTCGCGATGCACGCCGGTCGCGTGCTCCCCGCCGACCTGCTGGCCGACCGGCTGTGGGCCGGCGACCCGCCGCCGAGCGTCCAGGGCAGCCTGCAGGTGTACGTCTCCAACCTGCGCCGCCGGCTGGAGCCCGACCGGCGGCCGGGCGCGGCCCCGGCCGTCCTGGTCAGCGCCGCCGACGGCTACGGCCTGATGACCGGCAGGCTCGCCCTCGACACGACGGACTTCGGCACGCTCGTGTCGGCCGGCTCCGCCCACCTGGCCGCGGGACGGCACGAGCAGGCGGCGGCCGACCTCGCCGAGGCGCTCGGCCTGTGGCGCGGCGACCCGTACGCGGACGTGCGCGCCCAGGAGTGGGCGCAACCGGAGATCGGCCGCCTGGAGCAGGTACGGCTGGACGCGGTGGAGGCGCTGGCCGCGGCCCTGCTGGACCTGGGCCGCCACACGGACGTGGTCGCGCGGCTGGACCCGTTCGTCCGCGAGCATCCGCTGCGCGAGCGGGCCTGGGAACTGCTGGTGCTGGCCCACTACCGCGCCGGCCGGCAGGCGGCGGCCCTGGAATGCCTGCGCGGGGTGCGCGACGTGCTCGCCGGGGAACTGGGCATCGACCCGGGTCCGCGGCTGCGCGAGCTCGAAGCCGCGGTGCTGCGCCAGGACGCCGCGCTGTTACCCTCCGGCCGTCCCGCCACCCCGCCGCCGTCCACGCCGCCCGCCCCGCCACACGCTCCGCCGCGGACGCCGGTGCGCGCGGCGGCGCCCGGCGCCGGCGAGCCCGCGCCGGACCAGCCGGTGTTCGTCGGCCGGGAGAGCGCGCTCGCGTTCCTGACCGAGGCGGCCGGGGCGGCGTCCGCCGCCGGGCAGGTGGTGCTGGTGGACGGCGAGCCGGGCGTCGGCAAGACGAGCCTGCTGAGGCGGTTCCGCGCGACCGCCGGCGTGCCGGTCGGCTGGGGGGCGAGCCCCGACCACGAGACCGCGCCCGCGCTGTGGCCCTGGGAACGCGTCCTGCGCGACCTCGCCGCCGCGGCCCCGTGGGCGGCCCTGCCCGGCGAGGTCGGCACGTTCCTGTCGGGCGGCGCGCAGGCGGTCCCGGCGTCCGACGCGCAGGGGGCGCGGCTGCGGTTCTTCGAGGCCGTCGGCACGTTCCTGGCCGCGGTCGGCCCGGCGGTCGTCGTGCTGGAGGATCTGCACGCGGCCGACGACGCCACGCTGCGGCTGCTGGTCCACGTGGCCGCCACCGCCCGGCCGGGCCTGCTGCTGGTGGCGACCTTCCGGCGGCACGAGGCGTCGGCGCTCACCGCCACGCTGTCGGCGCTGTCCCGGCTCGGCGCGCGCCGGCTCGGGCTGGACGGGCTCGCCGCCGAGGAGGTCCGCGCGCTGGTCAAGGAGCTGTCCGGCCGCGATCCGGGCGGCCACGGGGCCGAGGAGCTGCGCCGGCGCACCGCCGGGAACCCGTTCTTCCTCGCCGAGCTGGCCCGCGCGGGCGACGGGCTGCCGCAGGGCGTCCTGGACGTCGTGCTGCACCGGGTGGCGGGCCTGGGGGAGGAGGCGTCCCGCGTGCTGGAGCTGGCCGCCGTGATGGGCGACGAGTTCGAGGCGGTCGTCCTGGCCCGGGTCGCCGGCGGCACGGTCGGCGACCTGCTGCCGTCGCTCGACGCGGCGCTCGGCGCGGGGCTGGTCCGGGAGTCGTCGTACCGGCTGGGCGGCTACGAGTTCGCGCACGCCCTGGTGACCGACGCGTTGTTGTCGCGCCGGTCGCGGCTGTGGCGGGCGCGGGTGCACGAGCAGGTGGCGGCCGCCCTCACCGCCGTGCACGGCGACCGCGACGACCGCGACGACCGCGCGGCGGTGATCGCGCGGCACTGGCTGGCGGCGGCGGAGCTGGGCGCGGAGCCCGCCCGCATGGCGATGGACTACGCGGCCCGCGCGGCACGGGCGGCCCGGCGACGGCACGCGCCCGACGACGCGGCCGTGTCCTGGCAGGAGGCGCTGGCGGCCGCCGAGCCGGCCGGCGCGAGCGCGGCCGAGCGGTTCGAGCTGGCCGTCGGGCTGGCGGAGAGCCGCTACGCCGCCGGCCGGTTCGACGAGGGGTACGAGGCGGTCGAGCAGGCGCTCGCCATGGCCGGCGACGACCTGGACAAAGCCGTCAGAGCCGCCGACATCGCGATGGGCCACGGCATCTGGGTGCCCTTCCGATACGGCGTCGACGTGGCCGCCGTACGCGACGCGGCGGACCGGGCCGCGCGCGAGCTGCCGCCGTCCACCCCGGCCTGGGCGACGGCGCAGGCCGTCAGGGCCGTCGTGCTCGCCCAGACCGGCCGCGAGGACGAGGTCGGCGCGGTCTCCGAGCGGGCCGTGGCGGCGGCCGAGCGCCTGGACGACCCCGCCCTGCTGCGGCGCGTCCTGCACCTGCGGCTCATCGCGCTGCAGGGACAGGACTTCGTCGAGCAGCGCGCCGGGACCGCCCGCCGCCTGCTGGCCGAGCCGGACCTGTCGCCCCAGCTCAGGGTGATCGCGCAGCTGCACCTCGTCGGCCACCACGTGGAGCACGGCAGGGTGCCGCAGGCCCGCGACCTGCTGGCGGAGATCGGCACGCTGCTGCGCGACCTGCACAGTCCCACGCTGGCGCTGCAGGCCGCGGTGGCGCACGTGGGGCTCGACCTGTTCCAGGGCGTCCCCGACCCGGCCCGGCACTTCGAGCCCGTCAGGGCGATGTTGTCGTTCGCCGACCTGGCCTACTTCGAGCTCAGCATGCTCGGCGGACGGGCCGAGACGATCATCCAGGAGGACCGCCTGGGCGAGGAGGCGGCCTGGATCGAGGAGATGGCCCGGCACACCGGCCTGGCGGGGCCCGCCTACGCCCTGGCGTACGCGCTGGCGGAGCTGGGCGAGCCCGAGCGCGCCCGGCGGATCCTGCGCGAGACGCCCATGCCGCCGCGCGACTACCACTGGGCGATGGCCGCCATGTGCCGGCTGCACGCGGCGATCCGGCTCGGCGAGGCGGACGTCGTCCGGGAGGTCTACGACGCGTTCCGCCCGTTCGCCGGGCTGCTGCACGTGAACGGCGCCTGCACCACCGTCGACGGCGCGTACGACGGCCACCTGGGCGAGGCGCTGCTGGCGCTCGGTGACCGCGAGGGGGCCCGGGCCCACCTGCGCGAGGCGGTGCGCCAGCTGGAGCGGGCCGGTGCGGCCTACTGGCTGACAAGGGCCCGCCAAGCGCTCGCCAAGTGCACGTAGAGGCCCGGCGCGCACGCTGTTCCCGACACGTGAGGGAACAGACTGATGATCACACCAGAACACCTGACCGGCTTCCTGATGATGCACGCCGGTTTCCGCGCCGAGTTCGGCCGCCTGGCCGAGGCGTGCGGCGACCCGCGTGACGACGCGCACGAGGAGCTGCTGACGGAGCAGCTCGCGCTCGTGCTGGACATGCTGCACGCCCACCACACGCACGAGGACGCCACCCTGTGGCCCAAGCTCACCGGCCGCGCCCCGCAGGCGGCGGACGCGCTGGCCGAGCTGGAGTCCGAGCACTCCCTGCTCGACCCGCTGATCGAGGCCGCCGCCGACCGCGGGGCGCCCCTGGCCGGGCGCGCGCCCGTCCTGCGGCGGCTGCACGAGCTCGTCAACGAGCACCTCGACCACGAGGAGCGGGTCGCCGTGCCGCTCATGCTCGCCCACCTCACCCCCGCCGACGTCGAGGCCGACCGGCGTCAGGCGATGGACGACTTCGGCCGCCGCCGGGTCCCCGTCATCCTCGGCTGGCTCGCCTCCAGCGCCGACGCCCGCCTGCTCGCGGCGTCGTACGCGGACCTGCCGGTCGTGGCCCGGCTGATGTTCCGCCTGTTCTGGTGGCCGGCCTACCGGCGGCGTTTCACCCGCCTGTACGGCACCACCCCCGCCGACCTGATCCTGGAGCCGTGATGACCGCGTCCGCACCCACCGTCTCGCCGCGCCGGGCGGCCGAGGTCTTCGGCCGCGCCCTGGTCTGCGCGTACGCCTCGCTCACCCGCGACGGCCGCCCCGTCACCTGGCCCGTCACGCCGTACGCCGGCGCGGGCGGCACGCTCGACGTCAGCACCGGGCTCACCTACCCGGACAAGGCCGAGCGCGCCCGCCGGGACCCGCGCGTCGCGCTGCTGTGCTCCGGCGCGGAGGGCGGGCCGGACCGGGCGCCCGTCGTCCTGGTGCAGGGCCGGGCGACCGTGCGCGACGCGGACCTGCAGGCCGGCACCGACCGGTACGTCCGCGAGTCGCTGGCCAAGACCGGCGCCGGGTTCGCCGGGATGCCGTGGTTCCTGGTGAGGCGGCTGGGCTGGTACTTCGCCCGCATCTGGGTGGAGGTCACCCCCGAGCGGATCGTCTGGTGGCCCGAGGGCGACCTGTCCAGGACGCCCGAGATCTGGACGGGGCCTGCGGACGTCGCCGCGCCCGCCTCCGATCCCGCCCCCACCGGCCCCCGGCTGCCGAGCCGGTCGGCCCCGCCGGCGGACTGGCGGCCGTTCGCCGGCCGCGCCGCCCGCCTGGGCGAGCCCGTCGTCACCATGGTGGCCGACGGCATGCCGCTGGCCGTGCCCACCCGCTCGGCCGTACGCACCGAGGAGGGCTTCGACCTGCGGCTGCCCGCGGGCGTCCAGGCGGCCGACGGGCCGGTGTGCCTGACCTTCCACCGGCACGGCCCGGCCATGGAGTGGCAGGAGAACGTCGTGCTGCTCGGGCGGGCCACCGGCGCGGGCGACCGGCTGAGCGTGCGGGTCGAGCGGGCGCTCAACGACTGGAGCCTGGCGGGGAGCCGCCGGGAGCGCAGCCGTTCGTTCCTCGGCCAGGGCAGGCTGCTGCGGAAGCGGCTGGAGGCCGAGGCCGCCCGCCGCGGCCAGCCCGTTCCCCGCGTCCGCCGCCCGCGTGACTGACGCTGCCCGCCGCCCGCGTGACCGACGCCGCCCGCCGGTCCCCGGCCTGCGGCGTCCCTACGGGGTGAGGATGCTGATGCCCAGCATGCGGGCGCCCGTCTCGGTGCGCGGGCGATGCGTGCTGCCCGGCGCGAACACGACGTAACTGCCCGGCCCGAGCCGGTGCCCCCGGTCGATGAACTCGCCCGAGATCACGTAGTAGCGTTCCTCGCCGTCGTGCACGTCCACCTCGGGCCACTCGGTGCCCGGGGCGAAGTCGTACATCCAGCCGCGGGCCCGGTCGGTGGCGGGCAGCCGCCGCCGGACGATCCCGGGGACGACCTCGACGGCTTCCACCTCGTCGACGTGCAGGATCTGGACGTCGTTCGCATCTTGCGTCATGAGCCCATCGTCGCGGCGGACGCCGTCCCCCGCCCAGTGTCTGGATTGACGTGTGGCGGTACTTTCCTGCCATGACCGTTCAGCGAGTGGTGGCGCTGGTCCTGCCGCCGCAGTCCACGTTCGAGCTGGCGTGCGCGGCGGAGGTCTTCGGCGTGCGCCGGCCGGGCCTGCCCGCCCGCTACTCGTTCCAGGTGTGCGCCGAACGTCCGGGCGCCGTGCCGACCCTGGCCGGGTACGACATGGCGGTCGGCGCGGGCCTGTCCGCGCTGGAGGCCGCCGACACGGTGGTGATCCCCGGATGGCACCGCCGCGACGACCCGGCGCCGCCCGCCGTGATCGACGCGATCCGGCGGGCCCACCGGCGAGGCGCCAGGATCGTCGCAATCTGCTCGGGAACCTTCCTGCTCGCCGGGACCGGACTGCTCGATCACCGCAGGGCGACCACCCACTGGCGGCTCGCCGCCGAGCTCGCGGACCGCTTTCCCGACGTACAGGTCGAACCCGACACGCTGTACATCGACCTGGGCGACCTCGCCACCAGCGCCGGCACCGCCGCCGGCATCGACCTGTGCCTGCACCTGGCCCGCGCCGACCACGGCGCGGCCTACGCCGCGCACATCGCCCGCCACATGGTCATGCCGCCGCACCGCGAGGGCGGCCAGCTCCAGTACAGCACCGCGCCCGTCACGGACCGCCGGCCGGAGTCGCTCGCGCCGCTCCTCGACTGGGCCGCCGAACGCCTGGACGAACCCCTCACCCTCGACGACCTCGCCGCACGGGCCGGGGTCTCCCCGCGGACCCTCGCCCGCAGGTTCGCCGGCCAGCTCGGCGTCAGCCCCGGCCGATGGCTGCTCCAGCAGCGCGTCACGGCGGCGCGGGCCCTGCTGGAGGAGACCGACCTCCCCGTGGAGACGATCGCGGCCAGGGTCGGCCTGTCCTCGGCCGCCAACCTGCGCAGACGCTTCCACTCCCTGGTGCACACCACGCCCGCCGCCTACCGCCGCTCGTTCGGCGAGCACGACGGCGGCGTCTCGCGACCGTCCGCCGTGACCGTCAGGGGCGGGGCTCGTCCTCCCACGCCACCGGCGTGATCTCGCCGGTCTCCCAGTCCGAGCGCAGGATCGCGTAGGCGACCGAGTCGTACAGGCGTCCGTCGCGTCCCGGCCAGGCCCTGCGGTAGTGCGCCTCCTTCACGAAGCCCGCGCCGCGGAAGACGGCACGCATGGCCAGGTTGTCCTGCCGGGTGGTGCCCTCGATCCGGGTGATCCCCGGCAGCTCGGTGAACAGGTGGCCGGTCAGCCAGCGCACCGCTTGGCCGCCGAGCCCGCGCCCCCGGTGGGCGGCCCTGATGCGCAGGTCGAAGACCGGTCCTTCGTCGGCGAGGTCCTGCAACCTGATCAACCCCGCCCGCTCGCCCTCGGAGACCACCCAGAAGGTGCGTTCGTCGGCGTCGTCGTAGTGACCGTCGGCGGCCCGCCGCCGGACGGCCTCGGCCTCCGGCCGTCCGTCGTGGAAGGGCCAGTCCTCGCCGGTCAGGAAGGCGACCAGGTCGTCGACATCGTCGGGGACGAACCTGATGAACGCTGCTGTCATGATCCAGCCTTCTATCAGATCCCCGCGACCCGCCGGATCACCGGTCCCGCGCCTGCCCGGCGACGCGGTCGACGGCCTCGACGGCGACGCCGGGCTCGTCCACGTAGATGTAGTGCTCGCTGCCCGCGGCCGTGCTCAGTTTGCTGCGGCCGGACAGCGCCAGCCACTTGCGCTGGCCCGCCGCCCACGCCCGCTCCAGGCGCGGCCCGTACTCGGGCAGGGCCTCCAGGTACGGCTTGCCGTGCCGGACGACCTCGACCGGGATGTCACCGGCGGAGCGGACCGGGCCGTCGGGGATGACCAGCTTCTCCGGGTTCTGCCCCTGGAAGATCGCCAGGTTCTGCGCGCGCAGCTCGGCGGCCGGGCCCTCGGCGGACTTCGGGATCGCCTTCTCGATGTCGTTCATCATGGTGGGCGGGGTGGCGTCCAGCAGGACCAGGCCCTTGACCCTGTCCTGGTGGTCGGGGGCGTACCGGGCGGCGATCAGCCCGCCCAGCGAGTGACCGGCCAGGACGACCGGGGCCTTCCCGGCGACGCGGTCGAGCACGCCGGTCAGGATCCGGCCGCTGGCGGCGAGGTCCTGCGGACCGTCCGGCTGGTCGCTCTTGCCCGCGCCGAGCCGGTCGTAGGAGCAGACCCGGTGCTTGCCGCTCAACGTCTTCTGCAGGGACGCCATCTTGTCCAGCCCGTCGCCGCCGCCGTGCATCAGGACGACGACCGGCTCGCCCTCGACCGGCGCGCCCGAGCAGGACACGTTCACCGACCGTCCCGCCACCGAGATCTTCTCGGTGCCGGAGATCGGCGCGGAGGACGCGGAGGACGCGGAGGGCGTGGAGGCGGCGAAGGGGTCCCAGTTCTCCATCGCGTCGCCGTCGCAGCCGGCCACCCCCGCGCCGAGACCGACGCAGCACAGCACGGCCGCGACGGGTGTCCTGATCTTGGCGAGCATGAGGTCCTCCAGTGAGCCGGCCGCCGCGGAGGCGATGCGCACGGCGGGGATACGAACGGGAAAAGGCCGGCGGAACGCCGTGGCCGCCCCGCAACGTTACGGACCGGGCGGCGCCGGGATCGTCACCGCACGGTGGACATTCCCCGGTAGCTCGCACGGGGGACAAAGCAGGCTTATCGGCGCCCGCACGCCCGTGGTCCCGCTACGCTCGCCCGGTGATCGATCTACGGCGGGCCACGGAGGTGTGGCGACGGTGCGACGTCGTGGTCCGGGATCTGCCGTTCGGGCTGCTGGTGGCCGTCGCGTCGCTCCTGCCGGGCCTCCACGACAAGGGCACGCAGGTGGGCGACCTGCCCGCCCGTCCCTTCGACGGGGTGGCCCTGGTGGCGATCGCCCTGGAGTGCCTGCCGCTCGCCGTCCGGCGGCGGTGGCCGGCGGTGTGCCTCGTGCTGGTGTCGCTCGGCTTCGCCCTCGACCAGCTGCGCGCCTACCATCTGTTCGCGAGCAACGTGCTGCCCGTCGCGCTCATCAGCGCGGGCGCCCATCTGGAGCGTTTCCGGCGCGTCACCGTGGTCCTCCTGTCGCTGGCGTACGTGCCGCTGGCCCTCGCGCTCGACCGGCTCGGCGCGGACGAGCGGGTCGAGGGGTACGTGGTGTTCTACCTGGCACTGGCCCTCACCTGGGGCATCGGGGCCTGGCTGCGTTCGACCCGGGCCGCCGAGGAGGAACGCCGCCGCCACGTCGCCGAGGCCACCCGCGCCGCCGAACGCACCCGGATCGCCCGCGAGCTGCACGACGTCGTGACGCACCACGTGACGGCGATGGTGGTGCAGGCCGAGGCCGCCCGTTACCTGACCGCCGTCCCGGAACGGCTCGACGCGACGCTGAACGCCGTCACCGACACCGGCCGCCGGGCCATCGCCGACCTGCGGCACATGCTCGACCTGCTCAAGGCCGATCACGACCCCGACGGCCTGCCGTCCGCCGCCGACCTGCACACCCTCGTGGAGCGGACCCGCCGGGCGGGGCAGCCGGTGGAGTTCGCCGAGGAGGGCAGCCGGGCGGAACCGGCGGGCAGCGCCGAGTTCGTCGCCTACAGGGTCGTCCAGGAGGCCCTGACGAACGCCCTGAAACACGCCCACGGCAGCCCCACCGCGGTCCGGGTGCGTCACGGCGAGAAGGAGATCAGCGTGGTGGTCAGCACCCACGGGCCCGGCTCCCGGGCCGCCGCTCCCGGCGGGAGCGGGCGGGGCCTGGCCGGGCTCCGCGAGCGGGTGGACGCCCTCGGCGGCGAGTTCAGCGCCGGCCGGCAGGCGGGCGGCGCCTTCGTGGTGCGGGCCCGCGTCCCCGCGGGCGGCCCGTCGTGAGTGCGCCGATCCGGGTCCTGGTCTGCGACGACCAGGCGCTCATCCGCACCGGCTTCGCGACGATCATCGACGCCCAGCCGGACCTGGAGGTCGTGGGGGAGTGCGGCGACGGCCGCGCCGCGGTGGACCTCGCCCGCCGACTGAGGCCCGACCTCGTCGTCATGGACGTGCGCATGCCGGTGCTCGGCGGCATCGAGGCCACCCGGCTGCTGGCCGGCGCCGGGGTCGACGACCCGGTCAAGGTGCTCGTGGTGACCACGTTCAACCTCGACGAGTACGTCTACGAGGCGCTGCGCGCGGGGGCCAGCGGCTTCCTGCTCAAGGACGCCCCGCCGGCGCAGCTCCTGCACGGCATCCGCACCGTCGCCTCGGGCGCCGCGCTGCTGGCCCCCGAGGTGACGCGCCAGCTGGTCGGCCGGTACGCGGCCCGCATCCGCCCGGCCGAGCCGCCGTCCGGGGAGACCGCGCTGACCCCGCGCGAGCTGGAGGTGCTGCGTCTGATCGCCGACGGCCGGTCCAACAGCGAGATCGCCGCCACGCTGGTGATCAGCCACGAGACCGTCAAGACGTACGTGTCACGCATCCTGGCCAAACTCGGCCTGCGGGACCGCGTGCAGGCGGTGGTCTACGCCTACCGCCGGGGCCTGGCGACCTGACGCCTCACAGCGGGGCGGAGTCGAGGGGGATCGGGCGGAACATCTCCGGCTCGTCCTCGGGGGTCAGGGCCGTCGGGCCGAAGATCCAGTCGACGAACGAGTAGTCGTGGACGTCGCGCTCCCGCAGCAGGGCGTTGCGCTGCAGTCTCCGGACGCCCTCCAGGTGCCACAACGCGCCCCACGCCCGGGCCGTGCCGACCACCCGGCGGCAGTGCTCGGGCCGTACCGCCTCGTAGGCGGCCAGCGCCCGGTCCCAGTCCACGACCGGTCCGCCCGCGGCGCGCTGGGCGGCGACGTGCTCACCGAGCACCCAGCCGTCCTCGATCGCCATGATCGCGCCCTGCGCCATGTACTGCAGCGGCGGGTGCGCGGCGTCGCCGAGCAGCGCGATCCGCCCGGTGACCCAGGTCATGATCGGGTCGCGGTCGAACATCCGCCACCACCGGTCGCGCCACATCAGCGGCAGGCCCCGCTGGACCTGGTCGCAGGTCCCCGCGAACGCCGCGTCCAGCTCGTCGGGGGTGCCCCAGTCGTCCTGGCCGGCCAGCGCCTTCGGCGACTCGAACACGGCGACCTGGTTGAACGTCTCCGCGCCCCGCAGCGGGTACTGCACGAAGTGGCAGCGCGGCCCGACGTACACGACGACGTCCTTGTCCTGGACGTCGTTGCCGGCGACCTGCTCGAACGGCACCGCGCAGCGGTAGGCGACGTATCCGGAGTTCACCGGCTCGTCCTGGACCAGCAGTTCGCGGGCGATCGAGTGCAGGCCGTCGGCGGCGATCACCACGTCCGCCTCGTCCACGACGCCGTCGGCGAACCGCACGCGGGCGCCGCCCTCGACGTTCTCGTACCACGTGCAACGGGCGTCGGTGAGCAGCTCGACGCCCGCCCGCTCGCAGGCGCGCAGCAGGATGCCGTGCAGGTCGCTGCGGTGGATCACCAGGTAGGGGTACCCGTAGCGGCGTTCGACGTCGCGCAGGTCGAGCCGGGTCAGCTCGGTGGCGTCCAGGGCATCCTTCATGACCATGGTCTCGGGCAGCACGCCGAGCGCGGACGCCTCGGCCAGCAGGCCGTAGCGGTCCAGGATGCGGGTGCAGTTCGGGGCGAGCTGCAGGCCCGCGCCGACCTCGCCGAACGCCGAAGCCTGCTCGTACACCCGGACCCGCAGGCCCTGGCGGACCAGGGCGAGGGCGGCGGACAGACCGCCGATGCCGCCCCCGACGACGATCACGTCGGCACGGGTGGAGGGGAGGGTGCCCATAGGATCTTCCTTCTCGTCACAGCCACGGAGGCTCGTCACAGCCACGGAGGCAGGGTCGGTGGGCGTCCGCCGCCGGCGGCGGTCACTCCGCCCGCCGGGCGTCCGGCCAGGTAGGCGGTCACGTCGGGCAGCGACCCCTCGACGTCGGGCACCGCGCCGGGGCCGCGCTTGGCGCGGATGTCCTCCCGCAGCTCCCGCAGGAAACCGTCGGGAAGGTCAGCGAAGGTGAGCCCGGTGGCCAGGTCCACCGCGTGCACCATGACCTCCCGGCTGCGCATCCAGGGGATCTCGCTCGCCGGCACGGTCCGTCCCTGCGCGGTCACCACCTCGGCCCGCCACGCCTCCTCGGGCAGTGCCGCCATGGCGGTGGCCAGGGTCGCGGCCGACGCGGTGAACCACCGGGCCAGCTCGCCGGCGTCCAGCAGGGCGCCCCGCTCGATCCCGGCGGCGCGCGCCTGCGGGGAGGCGTACATCGGGGTCGGCTCGCCGGTGCGCGCCCAGCGGACCAGGTTGCCGATCGCCTCGGCGTTCGCCGCCAGGTGCGCCACGACGTGCTTGCGCGTCCAGCCGGGCAGGGCCGACGCGGCGTCGTACTCCCGCTCGGACAGACCGGCGATGGCCGACGCGCACAGCCCGGTCCCCGTCTCGACCCACGCGAGCGTGGTGGCGAGGTCGCGCGCCATCACGCGCCCTCGCCGACGACGCGGTTCTCCAGCCTGCCCAGCCCCTCGATCTCGGTCACGACGAGCTCGCCGCCGCGCAGGAAGACCGGCGGCTTGCGCGCGTGGCCGACGCCGCCCGGCGTGCCGGTCGCGATCACGTCGCCCGGGTTGAGCCGGACCATCGTCGAGACGTAGCGGACCAGGTGGACCGGGTCGAAGAGCAGGTCGCCGGTGTTGTCCGACTGCATCACCCGGCCGTCGACCTCGCAGCGGACGTCGAGCGCCGGCCGCGGGCCGGTCTCGTCCGCGGTGACCAGGAACGGGCCGATCGGGGTGGTGGAGTCCCAGTTCTTGCCCTGCAGCCACTCCCGGGTCCGGAACTGCCAGTCCCGGCAGGTGACGTCGTTGAGCACGGTGAACCCCGCGATCGCGGCGATCGCCTGCTCCTCGTCCGCCCGCCGCACCGGCCGGCCGATGACCACGGCCAGCTCGGCCTCCCAGTCGAACTGGTCGGTCTCCGCCGGACGCCGGATGTCGTCCGCGGCGCCGATCAGGGTGTCGGCGAACTTGGCGAAGAGCGTCGGGTACTCGGGCAGGTCGCGGCCCATCTCCTTGATGTGGTTCTGGTAGTTCAGCCCCACGCAGACGACCTTGCTCGGCCGCGGCACGACCGGGGCGAGGTCGGCGCCGGCGAGCGGCGCTGCTGCTGTGGGGCGACGCGCACCGCGCCGACCCCTGGACGTGGGCGCAGATGTTGTTCCTCGTGCAC
>NZ_JBSGCE010000084.1:0-31076 GCF_053601695.1 Nonomuraea sp. NPDC004702 | reverse complement strand
CCGCGCTTGGGGCCGGGCACGATGGTGTCCGCGAGCGCCTCCAGCGTCTCCACCCTCGTCTCGTAGAGCAGTGGACCCATGGGTACTCCCTCGTTCAGGTCGGCTTTCGGTCGGTACGGTCGGCGGGGTCGGTGCGCGCCAGCGCGGCCCGCAGGGTGCTCAGCGCCCTGACGGTCTGGCTGCGGACCGTGGAGGACTCGTTGCCCATGACCCGGGCCGTGTCCTCGGCGCTGCGCCCCTCCCAGAACCGGAAGAAGATCGTCGCCCGCTGCCGCGGCCCGAGCCTGGCCAGCGCGCCCATCAGCACGATGCGCTCGCCCACCAGGTCGTAGGGGTCCAGCGCCGCGGCCGCGTCGGGCGGCGCGCCGCTGAGCACCTCCCGCGACCAGCGCAGCGACCTGCGGTCGCTGATGAGCAGCCGCCGCATGATCTGCCGCGCGTACGCCTCGGCGCGGTCGCGCCGGTCGAGGCCGTCCCAGTGCCGGTGCAGCGCCAGCAGGGTGCGCTGGACGAGGTCGTCGGCCTCGTGCCAGTCGTCGGAGAGCCGGAAGGCCACCCGGCGCAGCATGGGCCTGGCCTCCCGCGCGAAATCAGCGAATTCCTGCCCCCGTACATCGGCCATCACCCTCACCCCCGGAACACGGCCGTGCAATTTCCGCTTTCTTCGGCATGCTCAGAATTGAATGCGCGGTGCGCCGCAACAACCCCTAACGGACGCCCCCGCGCCCTTATCCACAAAGGCTCCGCCGCCACCCCCTATTCGCCCCTACGGGACCCCTGTTCTTCTCGCCGCGCGCTTCCCGGTCGTTCTCGCGCGCATACGCTCGCGGCGTGAGCGCCTCCGGTGCGGCATTACTGGCGATCAGCGACCTCCACGTCGGATTTCCCGAGAACTGGGCGGCCGTCGAGGAGCTGCGCCCGCGCACCGAGGACGACTGGCTGCTGGTGGCGGGGGACGTCGCCGAGCGGCTGGACGCCTTCGAGCGCACGCTCGGCCTGCTCGCCGAGCGCTTCGCCAAGGTGGTGTGGGCCCCGGGCAACCACGAGCTGTGGACCACGCCCGGCGACCCCGGCCTGCGCGGCGAGGAGCGCTACCGGCGCCTGGTGCAGATCTGCCGGCGTCTCGGCGTGCTCACGCCCGAGGATCCGTACGCGGTCTGGACGGGGGAGGGCGGCCCGGTGGCCGTCGTCCCGCTGTTCCTGCTGTACGACTACAGCTTCCGCCCGCCCGGCACCACCCGGGAGCAGGCGCTCGGCCTGGCCCGCGAACAGGGGGTGGTGTGCAGGGACGAGTTCCTGCTGCATCCCGAGCCCTATCCCAGCAGGCAGGCGTGGTGCCGGGCCCGGGTGCGCGAGAGCGAGCTGCGGCTGGACGCGCTCGACCCGGCCCTGCCCACGGTCCTGGTCAACCACTTCCCGCTGCTGCGCGCCCCCACCCGCGTGCTGCGGCACCAGGCGCTGGCGCAGTGGTGCGGCACCGAGCAGACGGCCGACTGGCACCTGCGCTTCCGGGCCGCCGCGGTCGTCTACGGCCACCTGCACATCCCGGGCACGAGCTGGCACGACGGGGTGCGCTTCGAGGAGGTCTCGCTCGGCTACCCGCACGAGCGGCGTCCGCACCACCGCGACGGCCGGGCGCTCAGGCAACTGCTGCCGGCCCCCCGCCGCGAATGGGCCCGATAAAAATCGCATTCTCAGAGAAATTGCCGAGATTTCCGAAGATTTCCTAAAAAAGGGCGATTTGTCATGCAGCGTACTGCGCGCCCGAGAGCGTGTACCAGGTGGCAACCGAAAGGCAATGCATCCGGAGCGCCGAGGAATCGTCGCGCCCCCCGGGAATTCTCCGGCCGGAGAATCGACGGGGGACGCGCGCCCGAGGGCTTCCGGGTTCCGGGAGACCATATGGACGACGTCATCGAACGAGCGGTCCTGCGGGTCATCGAGAGCATGCAGGAGAACCACGGCGAGCAGCTCACCATTGACGACATGGCGCGGACCGCGATGTTCAGCAAGTTCCACTTCTCGCGCGTCTTCCAGCGCGTGACCGGGCTGTCCCCTGGACGGTTCCTGTCCGCGGTGCGGCTGCGCGAGGCCAAACGCCTGCTCGTGTCCACCTCGCTCAGCATCACGCACATCAGCCACCAGGTCGGCTACTCCAGCGTGGGCACCTTCAGCTCGCGCTTCACCCACAGCGTGGGCCTGTCGCCGAGCAGGTACCGGCAGTTCCTGAGCGTCACGGCGGCGGACCTGGCCGGCGGCGAGCGCGCGTTCGGCGGCCCGGCGGCGACCCTGCACGGCGTCGTGACCTCGCCGCTGGCCGACCGGCCGGTGTTCGCCGGCGTGTTCCCCGGCCAGATCCTGGAGGGCAGACCGGCGAGCTTCACCCTGATCGACCGGCCCGGCCCGTACGTGCTGGAGAACGTGCCCAAGGGCAGCTGGTACCTGATCGCCCAGTCCGTGGCCGAGTCCCGCGAGGACGCCGTGCACCACCCGCCCCAGGGTGACGCCGCGACGTGCATCGCGCGGATCGGGCCGATCGAGGTGGGCGGCGGCGGCAGCGAGCGCACCGACCTGCGGCTGCGTCCCATGAACGCGCTCGACCCGCCCGTCCTGCTCGCCCTGCGCGACCTGCTCGCCTGGACCGACACCCACACCTGACAGGAGGGGGCGGCACGTGCGGAAGGGCCCGCGGACGACGTCCGCGGGCCCTTGCGTGACCTCCGGTCTCTAGGCCGGGCTCACCGTCATCGGCAGGCCGCCGCGCACCCGCAGCGACAACATGGCCTCCGGGACCGCCCGCCGGCCGGGCAGCCCGGTCAGCCGCAGCTCCCGGGTGACCATCGCCAGCACGAACGTGGCCTCCATCATCCCCAGGTGGTTGCCCACGCAGAAGCGCGGGCCCGCGCCGAAGGGGATGTAGGCGTACCGCGGCCGGTCGGCGGGCGCGCCCGGCTCGAACCGCTCGGGACGGAACGCGTCCGGCTCCCGCCAGTACGCCGGATGCCGGTGCAGCGTGTACGGGCTGATGAGCACGTCCGCCCCCGCCGGGACCCGGTACCCGCCCACCTCGTCGTCCTCCCGCGCCACCCGGGTCAGCGCCCACACCGGCGGGTACAGCCGCATGACCTCCTCCAGCACCGCCGCCGTGTAGGTCAGCCTGCGCAGGTCCTCGTACACCGGCGGCCGGTCGCCCAGCACCGAGACGGCCTCCGCCCGCACCCGCTCGCGCACCTCCGGATGCCGGTCCAGCAGGTGGAAGGCCCACGACAGGGTGCTGGCGGTGGTCTCGTGCCCGGCCAGCAGCACCGTGACCAGCTCCTCGCGCAGGCGCTGCCGGGCGGCCCGCGGGTCCTTCCGCAGCCCGGTGGACTCGATCAGCAGGGACAGCAGGTCGCCGCCGCCGGTCGGGTTCGCCAGCCGCTCGGCCACCAGCAGGTCCACGACACGGTACAACTCCCGCCGGGACCGGCGGAACCGCAGGTGCAGCGGCAGCGGCAGCCACAACGGCACCATGGCCAGCGTCACCATCTCGAACATGGCCTGGTCCTGGACGCCCTCGAAGGCGTGCCCGATCGAGCCGTGCGCGCCGAGGTCGGCGTCGAGCAGGGTGCGGCCGAGCACCCCGAGCGCCAGGCCGGTCATCTCCCCGGCCACGTCCACGGGCCCGCCGCCCACCCGGGCCCGCAGCCGCTCGACCAGGCGGCCGGCCTCCTCGGCCAGCACGGTGTCCTGCTGGGCCAGCCGCTTGTTCTGGAACAGCGGCTGGATGGTCCTGCGCTGCTGCCGCCACCGCTCGCCGTCGCTGGTCAGCAGCCCGTCGCCGATCACCCGCCGGGCCTCGGCCAGGCCGATGCCCTTGAGGTAGTTGCCGCTGTTGTCGGCCAGGACGTGCTTGGCGTGATCGGGATGGTTGAACAGGTAGATGCTCTTCGGGCCGATCGTCATGCGCACCGCGTCGCCGTACCGGGCGGTCGCCTTCGACAGCAGCGCGAGCCGGTCGCCGACCAGCCGCCGGTACAGGACGGGCGCCGCCCAGGGCGGCGGGCCGGGCGGCACGCGGCCGCCCAGCGCCACCGGGCGGGTGCCCAGTGTGGTCACGCCGACACCCCCTGAAGGGCGGGGGAGGTCTCGCCGAAACGGCCCCGGTAGACCAGCAGGCCGTCGCAGTCGTCCCGCCGGCTCAGGGACAGCACCTCGCCGACGAAGATCGTGTGATCGCCGCCGTCGTAGGCGCGCCAGACCCGGCACTCGAAACGGGCCGCCGCGCCCGCGATGAGCGGCACCCCGGTGACCTCGCCCGGCGTCACCTCGACGTCGGCGAACTGGGCCAGGCCGAGCGGCCGGTAGCGGTCGGCGAAGTGCCGCGCCTCGGCCTCCTGGTGCCCGGCCAGCACCGACACCCCGAACGACGTGGCCGCGGTGATGCACTGGTGCATCACCGCGCCCTTGCCGACGCACACCAGCAGCAGCGGCGGGTCGAGCGAGACCGAGGTGAAGGAGTTGGCCGTCATGGCGTGCGGCACCTCGCCGCCGGTGGTGATCACGGTGACGCCGGTGGCGAACGCCCCGAACGCGTCGCGCAGCGCCTTGGCGTCCGCGACCTGCGGCGCCGGGGCCGATGAGTGGAGTTGCACGGTGACCTCCTGGGTCCGGGTTCTAGGCCAGGTACGGTTCGAGCGCCCTGACCAGGGGCTCGGGGACCCTCGCCGGCGCGGTCTTGGTGTTCGGCCCCCGCATGCAGGCCACTCGCTGCCTGCCGCGGGCGACGAGGACCTCGGGCGCGCCCGGGGTGACCCGGACGTAGTCGAAGCCGAACTCGATCTGCGTCTGCGCCAGCTCGATCAGGCGCATCCGGATGGACAGCTGGTCGAAGGCCGTGATCTCCGCGAAGAACTCGCAGTCGACCTTGAGGGTGAACAGCTTGAGGTCGTCCTGCAGGTCGGCGAGCACGTCGCGGGCCCGTTCCATGAGGAACATCTCCCGGCAGCGTCCCTGCCAGCGCAGGTAGTTGACGTAGTAGACGTTGCCGACGAGGTTGGTCTCCTCGAAGCCGACCGTGTGCAGGTACTCGTAGTAGGTGCCCATGGGCTAGGACCGCCCTTCGGTGCGGATCGCGACGACGACGGGGGCGGGCAGGCCGTGCACCCGGGTGGCGAGCGTGGCCACGGCCGCGCCGCCGCCGGTCAGGACCACCCATCCGTCGGCCGCGGCCCGGGTGACCGCGAGCGGCGCGTCCGTGCCCGCCGCCGTGCCCCCTTCCGTTCCCCCTTCCGTGCCCGTGGTGCGCAGGCAGGCGAGTGCGGCGCGGGCGCGGGCGCGGGCGGTGTCCGCGTCCTCCCCGGAGGCTGCGGCGATCTCGCCGGCGAGCGCGTCCCGTCCGTCGTCCCGGTCGCCCGGGTCGCCGGGCCCGGCGGGGGTGACGGGCTCGACGGCGCAGGACAGCGGCCCTGGGGCGGCCACGCACACCGTCAGTCCCGGCACGTGCGCCGACACCGTCCGCACGCCTTCTGCCATTCCGAGCCGGGCCACGGCCAGGTCGCCGGTGCCCTCGCCCGGCTCCACGACGACCGCGACCCGCGCGCCCGTCAGGTCCTCCAGCGTGCGCTCCAGGTACGGGCCGAGCAGCGGCGCCGCCCACGGACCGGCCCCGCCCTTCTTCCGCACGGCCTGCAACCGCAGCCCCTCCCAGCGTTCGACGACCTCGCCGTCCTTCGTCCGGACCGCGACGTCGTAGACGTAGGCGTCGCCGTCCCTGGACCGCTCGGAGGCGCAGTAGCGCACCTCGTCCGCGCCGGACAGCGCGGCCCCGGCCGGGTGCACGCGTTCGATGCCGGTCGGCAGCAGGGTGGCGTCGGGCACGCACACCTGGTTGCCGTGCATCAGCGCGTCCCGCATGCCGGGGTCGCCCAGGAGCAGGTCCGGCGGGAGGAACCCGGCGAACCAGTCGCACTCCTGCGCCACCTGGAGGTCGGCGTCCACCTCGCGGGCCGCGGCCCGGTGGTAGCGGCGCAGCCGCTGGAAACGCCTGCCCTGGAAGAGCACCTCGCCGTAGAGCTGGGTGTCGGGGTCCAGCGCGACCGGCGGCAGCTCGTCGCCGGACTGCTCGGGCGTACCGGCGGGCGGGGCGCCGGCGTCCAGGCGCAGCACGGCCGTGAAGTGGTCGACGTCGAAGCCGGTCTCCTGGCTGCGGATGGCGACCGCGACCGTGTCGTGCCCGGTGACCGTCGCCGCCACCCGGAGCGTGGTGCTCCCGTCGGGCGGCACGATGATCGGCCGGACGAACTCCGCCTGCTCCACGACGGGCGCCCCGGGACGGCCGGTGGCCGCGTACGCCACCTGAGCCATGGCCTCCAGCCCGAACACCGCCGGGAACAGCAGGTTGCCGTCCAGCAGGTGATCGGCCAGGTACAGGTCGGTCCCGGCGTTCACCTCGACCTCGCTGACCAGCTCCACGCCGTGGTAGCGGACCAGCGGCGCGCCGACGAAGCGCAGCAGCGGCAGCTCCGGCTCCTCCCGGCGCACGGTGTGGATGCCCTCGGTGCGCCCGCTGATCACCACGACGCCGGGCGCGTCGGGGTCGCTCACCAGGCGGCGCATGATCTCCACGCCCCGGTCCACCGGGATCGGCGTGATGCCCTGCTCGACCAGCCGGTCCACGACCGACAGCCGCTCGCCCATGCCGACCTCGGACCAGACCGACCACTCCATGCAGATCGCCCGGCAGCCCGGGTGCAACTCGCCCGCCTCGCGGGTCAGGTCGGCCAGCCACTCGTTGGCGGTCGCGTAGTGGCCCTCGCCGTGCAGGCCCGCCCGGCCGATGATGCTGCCGAACGTCACCAGCAGCCGCAGCCGTCCGGGCTCGACCGCCTCCAGCACGTTGCGCAGGCCGTCCACCTTGGGGGCGAACGTGCGGCGGAAGGCGTCCATGTCCAGCCCGGCGATGCCCTCGGGCTCGTTGCGCCCGGCGCCGTGCAGGACGGCGGTCACCGGCCCGAGCGCCTGCTCGGCCGCGGCCACGGCCGCCCGCACCTGGGCGGCGTCGGTGACGTCGGCCCTGGCGTAGTGGACGGTGAGCCCGGTCGCGGCCATGCGCCGCAGGTTCGCGGCCAGCTCCTCGTCCTGGGCGGGGTCGGAGCGGCCGAGCACGGCCACCTTCGCCCCACCCGCCATGGCCATGGCGCACTCGGCCGTGATGCCCTTGCCGCCGCCGGTCACCAGCAGCACGTCGGAGCCGGTCAGCGGCTCCTCCGCCCGCTCCTGCCGGTACGGCAGCGCCCGCAGCGTCGGCACCCGCCGCACGCCGGCGGCGTCGTAGTGCACCTCGCAGAACGCCGTCGTGGCCGCCGCCTCAGCCGCTACCCAGGCGGCGGCCTGCGGCGCGTCCTGCGGCAGGTGCACGACCGTGGTGGGCAGGCCGCTCTCCAGGTGGAACGTCTTGGCCAGCCCCGCCGCGCCCCGGCCGTGCTGGACCAGGACGAGCCGGGTGCCCGGCCCGCCGGCCAGCGCCGCCTTGGCGCCGAGCAGCGCCTGCTCCAGGTCGTCGGCCGCGCACCGCGCGGGTAGGCACACCAGGACACCGGAACCGATCTTCTCCCCTTCGAGTGCCTCGCGCAGCGGCCCCGCCAGGGACGCACCGGCGGGCGCGAACACCTGCCACGACCCCGCGCGCTCCTCGGCCGTCCGCCGGGGCAGCGGCTGCTCGTCCAGGTCCACGGCGAACGGGCGCACCCACGGCGCCGCGCCCGCCACGCCCCGGGCCGACTGCGCGCGCGGCTGCGCGGCCAGCCGGTCCAGGGCCTCGCCCAGCTCCTGGAGCGTCGCGGTGGCGACGTTGGCCGGCGCCATGCCCGCGGGCACGCCCAGATGCTGGGTGGCCTGGTCGATGATGTGCATGACGGTGACCGAGCTGAGGTGCAGCTCGTCCAGCGGCTTGCTGTCCTCGGTCACCATCTCCAGCGGCAGCTCGGCGCGTTCGGCGGCCAGCCGCCGCAGCAGCTCGACCGTCGACTCGCCGGGCTTGGCCGCCGTCCCGCCGTTCGCGCCGCCGTCCGGCTCGGCCGCCCGCTCCGCCGGCTGCGGGGCGGCGGCCTTGACGCGCACCTGCGGCGCCTGCTCGGCCGGGCTGGTGAAGAACGAGAACGCCGCGCCGATCTCCAGCGGCTTGACCAGCCGCCCGTGGAACAGCTCCTCGCAGGCGACGGGCACGCCCGCCACGTGCGCGGCGCCGGCCACGCCGAGCAGCCCGGCCAGCGACTCGCTGTCGGTGTCCAGCGCGACGGCCGGCACGTCGGTCAGCTCGGCCGCCAGCCTGCTGAGCACCCGGCCGGGGCCCACCTCGACCAGCAGGTCCGCGTCCGCGGCCACGGCGGCCAGCGCCTGGGCGAACAGCACGGGCGCGGTGATCTGCCGGTGCAGCAGCGCCGGGACGTCGGTCCCGGCGGCCAGGTCGTCCCCGGTGACGGTGGAGACGACCCGCCGGGCGACCGGCCCGAACCGCTCCTCGGCCAGGTATCCGGCCAGCGCCTCGGCCGCCGGGGCGACCAGCGGCGAGTGGAAGGCGTGCGAGACGTTCAGCCTGGTCCAGGTGAGCCCGGCGCGCTCGGCCCGGCGGCCGGCCTCCTCCACCGCCGCCACCGGCCCGGCGACGACGGTCTGGAGCGGCCCGTTGTACCCGGCGATCACCACCGGCAGGTCGCCGGTCAGCTCCAGCACGGTCTCCGGCGCGGCCCGCACGCCGGCCATCGTGCCCGGCTCGCTGCGCTCCCGCATCGCCCGGCCGCGCTTGGTCGCCACGCGCAGCAGCGCGTCCTCGTCCATCGCGCCCGCCCAGTGCAGGGCCGACAGCTCGCCCAGGCTGTGCCCGACGGCCGCGTCCGCCTCGATGCCGAGCAGCGACAGCGCGCGCAGGCCCGCCATCGAGCCGGTGACGATGCGCGGCTGGGCGACCTCGGTGGCCGCCATGTCGCCGTCGGCGGGCAGCGCCGCCGTGGCGTACACCTCGGCGACGTCGGCGAAGCGCCTGGCCAGCGCGCCGCCGTCGGTCCCGCGGCCCGAGCCCTGCCCGGGGAAGAGGAAGCCGATCCGCGGCCGCGCCGCCGCGCGGCCGAGGAACGCCTTGCCGTCTGGGGTGGACAGCGCGTTCTCGCCGGACTCCAGCGCCGTCAGCACGCGGGTGAGCTGCCGTACGGCGTCGTCGGGCGAGGAGACCACCACGGCCGCACGGAACGGCAGGCCGCGCAGCCGCCCGCGCAGCGTGGCGGCCAGGTCGGCGAGCTGGCCGTAGGACACCTTGGGCACGAAGTCGAGCAGCTCCGACACCAGGCCGCGCAGCTCGTCCCAGGTGCCGCCGTCCAGCAGGAACAGCTCCGCGTCCTGGGACGCGGCGGCCAGCGCCTTGACGCGGCTGGACACCCGCCGGCGCGGGCCGGTGTTCTCCAGCACCACGTGCGTGTTGATGCCGCCGAAGCCCATGGCGGTCACCGCCGCGCGCAGCGGCGCGCCCTGCGGCCACGGCTCGGCCGTGCGCAGCACCCGCAGCGTGGCGCCCTCGTCGGTGAGCACCTGGTGCGGGTCGACGCATCCGATGGTCGGCGGCAGCACCTGCTCGTGCACGGCCATGGCCGCCTTGATCAGGCCCGCCACGCCCGCCGCCGCCTTGGCGTGGCCGATCATGCCCTTGATCGAGCCGACCGCGGCCGGCCGCGCGGCCGTGGCCCTGGCCCGCGACAGGGCCGTGAGCTCGGTCGCGTCGCCGAGCGCCGTGCCCGTCCCGTGGCCCTCGAACAGCTCGACGGTCTCGGGGCCGAACCCGGCCTTGTCGTACGCGCGGCGCATCGCGAGCAGGTAGCCGCTCACCTCCGGACGGGTGATCCCGCCCTTGCCGTCGGAGGAGACGCCCCAGCCGGCGATCGTGGCGTAGATCCGCCGCCCGGCGGCCAGCGCGTCCTCCTCGCGCATCAGCACGACGATGCCGCAGCCCTCGCCGGGCCAGAAGCCGTTGGAGTGCCGGTCGTAGAGGCGGAAGTCGCTCTTGGCCAGCGCGCCGGTCTTGGCGAACCCGATCACCTCGAACGGGTCGATGGACAGGTCCACGCCGCCCGCGACGGCCACGTCCACGTCGTGGTCGGCCAGCGCCTTGCCGGCCGTCACCACCGACAGCAGGGACGAGGAGCAGGCGCCGTCCACGGTGTAGCCGCCGCCGTTGAGGTCGAAATGGTTGCAGATGCGCCCGGCGATCGTGTTGGACAGCCCGCCGGCCAGCGTGTCCTCGTCCACCGGCGGGAAGGGGCTCTTGTAGGCCACCTCGTAGTCGGCCAGGAACGCGGCCAGGCGCTCGTCGTCCCAGCCCTGCTCCTTCAGGGCCGCGGCCAGGGTGCGCCGCACGTACGGCCAGCGCAGCCGCAGCACGTTCGCGCGGGTGAACTCGCCGGTGAGCGTGTTGCCCACGACGACGCCGGTGCGCTCGCGTGGCAGCCCCTCGCCGCCGGCGAACCCGGCGTCGGCCAGGGCCCGGCCGGCCATGTCCAGGGCCAGCCAGTGGGCCAGGTCGGTCGACCGGTACGTGCTGCCGGCGATCTTGTGTGCCACCCGGTCGAAGGCGTAGCCCTCGATGACCGCGGCGGTCTTGGCGTAGAAGCGGTCCGGCGCTGCGGGATCGGGGTCCCAGTAGTCCTCCAGCCGCATGCGCTCGTCCGGGAGCCGGCGGAAGGCCCGGCGGCCGGCCACCGCGTTCTCCCACAGCTCCCGGGGAGAGGCGGCGTCCGGGTACCGGCAGGCCATGCCGACGATCGCGATCCTCGTCATGCCTTCGCGACCTCTTCCCGCGCGTGCTGCAGCGCCTGGGCGGCGGCTGCGCTGACCCTGGCGGCGTCGAGCTCGCGCGCCTTGTTCACGATGTGCAGCGCCCACAGGAAGCCGCCGCGGATCAGGCAGACCGCCGCCGTGGCGAAGAAGATCCCGTACGGGATGTTCATCCCCATGAGCAGGCCGTACACCACGGCCACGCCGCCGCCGAAGGCGACCTGGGACAGCGGTCTGGACGGGCTCGTGCCCGGGTCGGTGATCATGTAGTTGGTGAACAGGATGAACGCCACCCCGGTCATCATCGACAGCCCGCCGAGGATGGAGATGTCGTCGATGATCAGCCCGCGCACCACGGCCTGGAGGGCGAAGACACTCACCCATCCGCCGATCAGCCACATGCGGCCGGTCAGCTTCCCGTTGATCATGGTCCCGCCGATGATGATGATCCCCGGGATGATCCAGTCGATCGGGTTGTCGACGTTCTCCGTGAAGTGGTACGGCGGCGCGATGCTGGCCCACGGCAGCAGCAGCAGGATGATCGCGATGCCGAAGTTGGACGGGTTCATGAAGTGCCGCATCCGCCCGCGCACCGGCGCCTTGAGCACCCACTTGGCGCCCACCGCGACGGTCACGCCGAACATCATGACCAGCACCTGGTCGTTGACGTAGATCAGCATGTTGAGCGCGATGGAGGTGATGTGCGCGGGATAGAGGAACTCCATCAGCCCGCGCGGCCCGTTGCCGAGGAAGCGCGGCGCGCGGCCCTCCTGACGGGCGCCGATCACCTCAAGGATGATCTCCACGGTGTAGCCGGTGGCCAGCGCCACGAACGGCCACGACCACGGCTGCTCGAAGCCCAGCACGGTGTAGCCGAGGATGTTGAAGATGGTGATCGAGATCGCGAACCGGCGCAGCGCCGTGATCACTTTGGGATCGTGACGTGGCGGGGTGATCGTCTTGTCGGCCATGCCGTCACTTCTCCTTCGCTTGCGAGCCGAGCTGGAGGGTGTGCCAGCCGGGGGTGAGCGTGAGCTCCTGCTGGTGCCGCTGTCCGGCGCGGTCGCGCCAGTTCAGCTTGACCCGCACGGGGCCGGTGACGTTCGCGCCGAGGCCGATGTGCACCGCGTGCGCGCGCTTGCCGGAGTGGCCGCTGCCGCCGTCCACGCGGCCCATGAAGGAGCGGCCGTCGGGCGTGGTGGCGGTCACCGTCGCGCCGATCACCGGCGATCCGGCGGCGGGCAGCGGGCCGGCCGCGGAGGGGGTGTCGTGCAGCAGGCGCAGCCCGAGGAACGAGCCGGCCGACCGGCTGGTGTTGAGGTAGAAGGCGGGGGCCTCCCACTGGCGGGCCACCGCGAAGTCGATCAGGCCGTCGCCGTTGACGTCCCCGGTCGCGATGCCGCGCGTCGGCACGGGCACGGCCAGGCCGAGCTGCTCCGACAGGTTGGCGTAGCGGCCGTCGGGGCCCTTGGCGAAGAAGGCCAGCGTCTGCGCGCCGGCGATGTCGCCGCCCTCGGTGACGTTCGGCCACGACTTGGGGTTGCTGGTCACGCCGTCGTTGGCGGCGGCCAGCTCCTGCAGCGGCGGCCAGCGGTTGACGTCGCCCTTGACGAACCCGGTCGCCTGGACGATCTCGTTCTCACCGTCGTTGTCGAAGTCCTCGATCTTCGGGTCCCAGCCCCAGCCGGACCAGGCGGTGCGCAGCTCGGCGCTGAGGTCCTTCCACGGCGCCTTGCCCTGCCGCAGCTTCTCGCGCAGCTCGGCCTGGGTCTTGACGGTGGACAGGAACGTGAAGTTGCTCTCCTGGATGCCGTACGGGGTGGTGATGTTGCTGACGAAGAAGTCCAGGACGCCGTCGTGGTTGAGGTCGCCGGCGTCCGAGCCCATGCCCTTGAAGGAGTCCTCGCCGAGCACCTTCGACTTCGGCACGCCGATCTCGTGCGTCCCGACGGTGGGGGAGAACGTGATCCTGCCGGGGGAGGAGGTGTTGTAGAGCAGGTGGTCGGGCCCGAAGTCGTTGTTCAGCAGCAGCTCGGGCAGGCCGTCGCCGTCCAGGTCGGCGCTGGTCGCGCCGAGCTCCCAGCCGGTGGAGACGTCCGGCGGCAGCACGCCGTCCAGGCGGGTGAAGCCGCCGTTGCCGGTGCCGCGGAAGAAGTAGTCCCGGCCACCGTTGACGGCCTTGGACAGCGAGTGGTTCATCTGCACGCCGCCGTCCACGCGGCTGTCGAGCACCGGGCTGCCGTCGGGGAAGTAGTTGCCGACGAAGATGTCCTGCCTGCCGTCACCGTCGAAGTCGGCGACGGTCGCGACGTTGCTGTTCCACACCTCGCCGGTGTACTTCGCGCCGCCCGCGTTGGGCACCAGCTCGGCCGCGTCGAAGGCGGCGGCCTCGAACCGGGCCGCGGTCGGCCGCTGCAGGTGCAGCGTGGGCGTGCGGCCCCACCAGTAGACCAGCAGGTCCGTGCGGCCGTCGTCGTTGTAGTCGGCGGGCACCGCGCCCATGGGCGCCATCGCGTCGGTGACCGGCAGCGAGCCGAGCGACAGCGCGAACGGCCGGTACCGCTCGCCGCCGCCCTCGACCGGCGCCGGGGTGACGACCACCTGGTCGGTACGCGGGTCCACGATCACCAGGTCGTCGTCCCTGCCGTTGCCGTCGAGGTCGTTCAGCGCGATCGCGGCCCCCACCGAGGAGATCCAGGCGTCGATGTGCTTGTAGGCCTGGTTCACCTTGCGGACGGTCTTGGCCGGGCCGCCGCCCGGCATCGCGATCGCCAGGGACTTGAAGCCGTACGCGCCGGCCATCTCGGCCTTGGTCGCGTCGGAGGCGAAGGTCGGGTGGCCGATCGCGAAGACGGCGATCATCAGCGCGAGTGCGGCGACTCCGGCCGCCTGCTTGCGCAACCACGCGGCTACCGAGCTCACGAGGGAACACCTCCATGGAAGACGAACGTCTCGGCGATACGCCGGCGCCACGCCTCATAGGCGGGCGGCGAGTCCTGTGCTGTCGCGGTGGGGCGGGTCACGCGGCTCACCTCGGCCGCCTGCTCCGCCGTGGTGCCGCAGAGAACGCCCACGGCCGACTCGGTGTGCGGGAAGAGCAGCCCGGCGCGGATCCTGGCCTCGGCGGCGAACACGCTGCCCTGGGCCAGCGGCCCCCGGTGCGCTCCGGCGCGCTCGCGCAGCCACCGCAGCTCGGCGTCGTCGGCGCCGCCCGCGTAGGTGGCGGCCAGGCCGAGGCCGGCGTAGAGGTCGGCGTGGCGGGACTCGGGGAACCGTTCGAGCAGCGTGACCGCCCGCTCGGCGCTGGTGCCGGCGACGAACCACAGGGCGCGGCCGATGCCCTGGTCGAGGGCGTGGGCCGCGTAGTCCTCCTGGCCGGCCGGCCAGGAGAAGCGGGGTTCGCGCACCTGCTGGTGCACGTACCGGTCGGTGTGGAAGTAGGCCTGGTGGAAGCCGTACCCGTCGTGGACCAGCCACAGCAGCAGCGGGTCCAGCAGGCGGGGCTTGGGCCACAGGAAGCGGGGGAGCCGGGCCATGGCCCAGCCGATCCCCACGTAGATCATGTAGTTGTGGTGGTGCCCGCGTCCCTGGAGGCAGGCGTTGACCCGGCGCAGGTCGCCGAAGGTCATGCAGTCCAGGATGGCGAAGCCCATGCCCGCGCCCTCGTAGGCGAAGCCGCGGAAGCGGGCGGGCACCTCTTCGAGCCGGTCCTCGGCCTCGGCGACGGTGCGTGACTCCACGGCGTGGGCGTAACCGGCGAGAAAGTATTCGCCGACCGTCTCCAGTAATTCGGTGGACGCCGCGTTCTTCACCCAGAAGCCGCGCGTTTCGACTTTCGTCTCGCCGACGTCCGGCACCAGAATTCTGCGTCTCAGTGACCGCAATGCGCTTGCCAATTGAGCCTCCGCCGCTTATAGCCCGAACAATCCAATTTCATTGACACATGCCGCCCGGTGGCCGGACAACTTCGGGTTTGCTCAGCTCGGAGGCTCATTTTTGGGCGTGCGAAAGCGAATGACGTGCTTATTCCGGGAAACGCTCAGCGGGCCGGGAGCTCGGCCTCGGTCGCGAAATGCGCGCGCACCCTGCCGCGCCACAGCTCGTAATCCGGGACGCGTTCCGACGTGCCCGCGGCGACTTCGCCGTCGTCGGCCAGCGCGACCGCGCCGGCGACGTCGAGCCCGGTCAGCACCGCGCCGGTGGCCGCCGAATGCTCCGGGACGAACCCCGAGTAGTGCCGGGCCTTGGTCGCGAACACCGAGCCCTGGGCCAGCTCGCCCCGGTGCTCCCCGGCCTCCTCGCGCAGCACCGCCGCCGCGCCCGCCGCGCACCCGGCGAACGTGGCCGCCAGCCCGACCCCGCTCCACAGGTCCGCCTGCCGCCCCGCGGCGAACGCGCGCACCGCCGCGGCCACGTCGCCCGGCCTGCCGCCGTGGATGAACCACAACGCCCGGCCGACGCCCTGGTCCACGGCGCGCGGGAAGTAGGCCGCGTTGCCCTGCCAGGGGTAGGGGGCCGGCACCTGCTGCCCGTCCACGTACCGGCGGGTGTGGAAGTAGGCCAGGTCGAAGCCGTACCCGTCCACGGCCAGCCAGCTCATCACCGGGTGGTACGGGGTGCCGTCCAGGTCGGGCAGCACCTTCTTCCACAACACCCGCGGCAGCCGGGCCATGGCGAAGCCGATGCCGATGTAGGCCAGGAAGATGTGCGGCTGCCCCGGGCCCATGAGCAGGTCCCGGGTACGCCGCCCGCGCCCGCCGCCCATGGCGTCCAGCACGGTGAAGGCCATCGTCGCGCCCTCGTAGGCGAAGCCGCGCTGCTCGACGTCCACCAGGGACAGCCGGCGCTCGATCTCCCACTGGTCGCGGACGTCGATGCCCCACTCGAAGCCGCACACGACGGCCTGCGGGATCGCCTCCAGACGGCCGGTGAGCGCCGAGGGGACGACGGGGAAGCCGCGTGCGCCGAAGGTCACGTCGGCCAGGGATGGCGCCAGCACGAGCCGGCGCAGCGAACCGAGCAGAGACGACATGGTGTGCTCCTCCTCCAGTACCGTGAAGACCCGGGTCAGCTCGCCCAGGCCGCCAGCCGCCAGTCGCCGCCCCCGCCAGGCAGCGGGCTGCGCACCAACACGGACGGGTCCGACCACGCCGACGCCTCGCGCTCGGCCGCCTCGGCCAGGCGGCGGAAGACCGCCGCGACGACCGCTTCGAGTTCCTCGGGGGTCGCCTGCCCCCGCACCACGGTGAGTTCCATGCCTTCGACGCTCGCCCGCGGGCCCGCGCGGCCGCAACTTCCTGCATGCCCGGTGCCCACCGGGAGCACAGGTGAGCACGGGTGAACCCGGTCCGGCGGCGGAAGGCTCGCCGGACCGGGTCGGCCCGGGTCAGGATCGGGCGGTCAGGATTGGGCGGTGTCGTCGAACTCCACCACGAGCGGGAGGTCGGCCCGGCGGCGGATGTTCAGCTTGCGGTAGGTGCGGGTCAGGTGCTGCTCGACGGTGCTGATCGTGATGTAGAGCTTGGCCGCGATCTCGCGGTTGCTGTAACCGGCCGCCGCCAGCGCGGCGACCCGGCGCTCGCCGACGCTCAGCACGCCGATCAGGTCGCCCGGCAGGGGGGACGGCGCGCCGTCCGCGTCCGCCGCCCGGCTGAGCGCGCCGATCATCGGCTCGGCCCCGCACTCCAGGGCCGCCGCCTGCGCCCGTCCGGCCACCGTGCGGGCCCGCCGGAACTCGCCCAGCGCCTCGTACGCCTCCACCAGGTCGAACAGGGCCCTGGCCAGCTCGTACCGGTCGCCGGCGAGCTGGAGGTACTCCACCGCCTGGCGCAGCAGCGCCGGACGGCGGGCCGGCTCGGAGACGGCCGCCTTGAGCCGCATCCCGATGCCGCGTCCCCGGTAGGCGCCGGGGCCGCAGCCGTCCAGGTGGGCCTTGATCAGCTCCCTGGCCTCCTCGGTCTGGCCCATCCGCAGGCACGCCTCGGCCGCGTCGGCCTGCCAGGGGATCAGCGCCGGGTTGTTCAGGCCCCAGGCCGTCACCAGCTCGCCGCAGCGCAGGAAGTCGTGCAGGGCGGCCACGAACGACTCGCCGGCCAGGTTGTAGCGGCCGCGGGCGTACAGGTAGTGCAGGCCGTAGCGGGTCTGGAACATGGCCTCGGCGACCGGCCGGTCCAGCGGGTCGCGCACGGCCTCGTGCCGGCCCATCGCGGTCAGCGCGATGACCAGGCTGGCCAGCGGGCCGCCGATGGCCACGCCCCAGCTGCTCATCGGGATCGTGTCCAGCGCGATGCGGGCGTGCCGCTCGGCCGCGGGCATGTCGCCCTGGCGGATCGCGATCTCGGCCCGGATGGCCGCCAGCCGGGCCCGGCGGCTCGGCGCCTGCCTTGCCGCCGCCTCGTCGCCGAACAGGTCGCACAGCGGCGCCGCGCGCTCGCAGCGCCCGGCGTAGGTGAGGGCCAGCAGCGAGTTCTCCACGACGTCCAGGGACATCTCGTCCAGCCGCTCGCCCTCCAAAATCCGCTCGACGGCGTCGAGGTTGTGCTCGCGCGGGCCGTGGGTGAGCACCTCGGCCAGCGCGAGCGTGGACTCCAGCCGCCGGTTGACGGCGACCGACACCATCCCGGCCAGGATGTGCTCGCGCGGCGGGTTGGCCACGTACGCGGCCAGCGGCGGACAGGTCACCCGCAGCCAGAGCTGCGCCACGACCAGCTCGGCCAGCGTCGCGTGGTCGGACGCCGACGCCTCCTGGTTGAGCTGCTCCAGCACGTCGCGGGCGTCCTCGAAGCGGCCGTGCCACAGCAGCGCGCGGGCCAGCACGACGGCGTCGCTGCCGTGCAGGCTGCCCTTCTGCAGCGCCTCGGTGAGCTGGTCCAGGTGCCCGGCGGGGGTGGCCGGGTTGATCCGCCACTCCGCGCGGACGAGCATGGTCATCAGCTTGGAGCGCTGGAGCTCGTCGGTGCACTCGCGCCAGGCCAGCTTCAGGTAGGCCACCGCCGACTCCACCTCGCCCTTGCGCAGCGCGGCCAGCGCGGCCTCCTCCAGCGTCGGCACCACCCACGGCGCCTCGACCCTGGCGGCCTGGAGCAGGCGGTCGGCGACCACGCCGGGCCGCACGCCGCGCGTGTAGGCCAGCTCGGCGGCGCGGCGGTACAGCTCCTTGCGCTCGGACAGGTCCATGCCGGCCAGCACCGCCGAGCGCACCGCCTCGTGCCGGTAGCCGCCGCCGCGCAGCAGGCCGGTCGCGCCGATCGTGAGCAGCTCCCTGCTGACGTCCACGGCGGGCAGTTCGAGCATCTCGGCCAGCCCGTCGGCCTCGCCGAGGATGGCCAGGCCCTGCGCCACCCGGACAGTACGCGGGTGGCTGCGCCGCAGGCACGTCTCGACCGCCCGGACGAACCGGTCGCCGACGACCAGCTCGCGCGGCGGCTCCTCCACGGCCCGCAGGTGCTGGCGGTAGTCGGCGGCCAGCTCGCCGGCCAGCAGCGGGTTGCCGCCGCTGATCGTGTGCCACTCGTCGGCGAACCGCTCGGTCGCGCTGAGCCCCACCTGGCCCGCCACCAGCGCGGCCACGCCCCTGCGGGAGAGCGGGGCGAGCTGCAGGCGCAGGCAGTGCGGCAGCCGCAGCAGGTCGGTCTCCAGCGGCCCGTCCGTGCCCTGCCGGTCGTTGAGCGCGAACACCGCCACGATCCGGGCGTTGCGCACCCGCCGCGCCAGGTAGGCCAGGCAGAGCAGGGAGGTGCGGTCGGCGTGGTGCACGTCGTCCACGACGACCACCAGCGGGCAGCGTTCGGACAGGTCGAGCAGCACCGTGACGAGGGCGTGCACGACCTGCGGGTCGAGCAGCCGCTCGGCGTCGGCGTGCGCCGCGGTCGCGGTCCGCACGCCCTCCGCCAGCAGCTTCTCCGAGCGCTCGCGCTCCTCCTCGACCAAGGGGGCGTCCTGGATGAGCTGGCGGAGCAGGCCCAGCTGCAGGTCCTGCTCCATGCGCGATCCTGTCGCCGTCACCGCGAGCGCGCCCAGCTCTATGGCCTGCTCGGACAACGCGCGCAGCAGCGCGCTCTTGCCCGTCCCGGCGGGCCCGCTGACCAGCGCGACCCGTCCACGGCCGAGGATGGCGTTGGCGACGAGCGACTCCAGGCAGGACATCTCCTCCTGCCGTTCGATGAGAGTCATGGCCGTCTCCCCACATGTCGTGTTGCGCTCACGCTAGGCCGGGGTGGTATTCGATCTCTATCGTCCCGCCATCAGCCGCCGGTTCCTGGCCGCGCGCCGGCGTCCGGGCTCGGGAAGGGCCAGGTCGGGGGCCAGGTCGAGGGCAGGGTCGGGGGCAGGGTCGAGGGCAGGGTCGGGGGCGGGGGAGGCGGGTGCGGCGGCCGGCGGGTCCGCGCGGCGGGCGCGGGCCACGGCCGTGCCCACGGCGGCCAGGGCCGCGGCTACCGCGTCGGGCGCGGCGCCGGCGCCCCACGCCGTGCCGCCGTCCAGGCCGCACCGGGCGTAGACGGTCACCTCGCCGCCGGCGGCGCCGGCCGCGCCGTCGAGGTGGTGCACGGCCCGGACCCGGACGCCTTCGGCCTCCAGCGCCGCGCGCAGCGCCGCCGCCGTGTCGGATCGGGCCCGCCCGTACGCGCCGCCGTCGACGTGCAGCGTGGCCACCGTCCCGGCGAGATCGCCGGGCAGGCCGCCGGAGTCGCCGGGGCCGCCGGGGGTCAGGTACTCCTGCTCGAACAGCCGCCTGATCCGCTCCGGCTCGACCTCGCCCTGCCCGGCCTCCGCCATCGCCTGGACGGCCCGGCCCAGCTCGATCTGCAGCCCGCGCGGCAGCGTGATCCCGTACCGGGCGTTCAGCAGGTACGCCGGTCCCGCCTTGCCCGACTGGCTGGTGACCCGGACCACCGCCTCGTACGTGCGCCCCAGGTCCCGCGGGTCCACCGGCAGGTACGGCACCTCCCACGGCAGCTCCGCAGGGTCGTTCCCGGTACGTGCCGCCTCCCGGTCCATGGCGTCGAACGCCTTCTTGATCGCGTCCTGGTGCCCGCCGGAGAAGGCGGTGAACACCAGGTCGCCCCCGTACGGGTGGCGCGGCGGCACCGCGAGCCCGGTGCACTCCTCGACGACGCGGCGCACCCGGTCGAGCTCGGAGAAGTCGACGCCGGGGTCGACGCCCTGGGTGGCCAGGTTCAGGCCCAGCGTGACCAGGCAGACGTTGCCCGCCCGCTCGCCGTTGCCGAACAGGCAGCCCTCGACGCGCTGGGCGCCGGCCAGCATCGCCAGCTCGGCCGCCGCGACCCCGGTGCCGCGGTCGTTGTGCGTGTGCACCGACAGGCAGACGTGCTCGCGGTGCGGCAGGTTGCGGTGCAGCCACTCGATCTGGTCGGCGAACACGTTGGGCGTCGAGCGCTCGACCGTCGTCGGGAAGTTCAGGATGATCGGCCGGTCGGGGCCGGGCTGCCAGACGTCCATGACGGCCGCGCAGACCTCCAGCGCGAAGTCCGGCTCGGTGTCGTGGAAATGCTCAGGCGAGTACTGAAACCGAACATCACCCTCTTCGAGTAATTTATCGGCATATTTCATGACCAATCGGGTTCCTTGGACCGCCAGGTCCTTGCACTCGTCCCGGTTCATCCCGAACACCAGCCGCCGCGCCAGCGGCGAGGTCGCGTTGTAGAGGTGGATCGTCGCCCCGGGCGCCCCGCTCACGCTCTCCACCGTGCGCTCGATCAGCTCGTCGCGCGCCTGGGTCAGCACGGTCACGCACACGTCGTCCGGGATGCGGTCGCGCTCGACCAGGAGCCGGACGAAGTCGTAGTCGTCCTGGCTCGCCGCCGGGAAGCCGACCTCGATCTCCTTGTAGCCCATGCCCACCAGCAGGTCGAACAGCACCAGCTTGCGGCCGGGGTCCATGGGCCTGGGCAGCGCCTGGTTGCCGTCCCGCAGGTCGGTGGACAACCAGCGCGGCGGCGCGGTGAGCACGGCGTCCGGCCAGGCGCGGTCGCCGAGCGGCATCCGGGGGAAGGGTCGATAGCGGCTGATCTTCATGTCCGGCCTCACTGTCCCTCAGCTGAGCGATCCGAAATAGACGGTCGAGAAATGCGGCGAGATCAGCACGACGATGTGGTTCACGGCGGTCTCGTCCACCATGCGGAAGGTGACGACGATCTCCGGATACGCCGGCCGCAGCCCGAGCCCGACGAAGTACGGGTCGGTGGCGAACACGATGCGGTACAGGCCGCGGTCGAGCGGGCGGTCGGCCCACTCGCTGACCGATCCGTCCTGGTCCGTACGGGTCTCGGCTTCGAGCACCCATTGCCCGTCGGCGTCATGGTCCAGGCGTACGTGCAGGTCGGCCGCCCCCCGGCCGTAGACCGCGTCCTGGGCTTGCACCGCTATTCCCATCGAACCTCTCCGAGTGGTCCGCGCGGGCCGTCCGCGCACATGGCCACCCGGACGACGACAGGTCGCGCCGCCCGGGCTCGCGCCCAAGGCTCGCGCCGCCGCCTATCCGCCGGACCTCCGGCCGCTATCGCCGCGCTATCGCCGTCCGATCGCCGCCGATCGCGAAAAGAGGCGGCCGCCTTATTTCGCGCTATCGCCGCTATCGCCGGCGGGTGCGGAGACGGGTGCGCACAGCGTCCAACGTGCGCTGATGCCCGGCGAAAAGAAGATGGATAAAGCGCGAATTGCGCACCGTGTGAGCGTCATTTCCGAAGCCGCGGCGAAGACCGCGGTAATCACCCGGAGGTAGATCGAAATGACCGCGACCACCACCGTCACCGCCCGCGTCCGCCTCACCCTCGCGCTGCTGCTCGCCGCGCTGGCCGGCTTCGCCGCCATCGCCGCCGCGCCGGCCCCCGCGCACGCCGTTCCGTCCGCCGGCCAGCACGACACCGTCAACGGCACCATGGACTGGCCGTGGGGCCTGATCGAGGGCGCCTTTCAGCGCTGACGGTGACAGGCAACACGGATCACCCTGAAACGCTCCAAAACTGGCCACATACCCAAGGGCGTTGTACCATCCACCCAAACCATGGCAGAAACTTTTGAGGGGTAAGCACCAGTTACGCCGCTCATCATGGCAATCACGCCCGGATTCCGGTCGCTTCGGGAAAGATCTTTGACCGAGGGCGATGATTTGTTTGAGGGGATGCGGGTGGAGTTTCGCGTGTTGGGTGCGCTCGAGGTAACTGCGAGCGAGAGACAGCTCGATCTTGGCGGGGCGCGGCAGCAGATCGTCCTCGCCGTCCTGATCCTGAACGCCAATCACTCGGTCACACTGGACCGCCTCGTCGAGGCGATCTACGACGAGGACCCCCCGGCCACGTCGCGCGCACAGGTGCAGATCTGCATCTCCGCGCTCAGGCGCCTGTTCAGCGCCCACGGCCACCCCGAGATGATCGTCACCACCCGGCAGGGCTACATGTTGCGCGCCCCCGCCGACGCGATCGACGCACGCCGTTTCGAGAGCCTTGTGAGCCGGGCCCGCAAGGCTCGGGACGGACGTTCCTTCCCCGAGGCCATCCAGTACTACCGCGAGGCGCTGGCGTTGTGGCGCGGCCCGGCTTTCGACGGCATCGACAGCAGGGCCGTGCAGGCGCTGGCCAGCGGGGTCGCCGAGCAGCGCGTCACCGCCAACGAGGACTGCGTGCAGCTCGAACTGGACCTCGGCCGCCACCACGAGCTCGTCGGCGAGCTGGCCGCGCTGGTCCAGGAACACCCGCTCAGGGAGGGACTGGCCGCCCAGCTCATGGTCGCCCTCTACCGCTCAGGACGGCAGGCCGAGGCGCTCCAGGTCTACCGCGACGCCCGGCGGGTCATCGTCGAGGAGCTGGGCATCGAGCCCAACGAACGGCTCCAGCAGCTCGAATCGGCCATCCTCACCTCCGACGAGAGCCTGGAGGCGCAGCCGCCGCCCGCGGCGGCCCCGGCCGAGCCGCCCGCCCGTCCGCCCGCGGTGCCCGGCATGCTGCCCTCCGACATCGCCGACTTCATCGGGCGGCAGGCCCAGCTCGATGTCATCAGGCAGCGGGTGACCGTCCCCCTGGCCGGGGACGGCCGCTTCGCCGTGCCCGTCATCGCGGTCGCCGGGCGGGCCGGGATCGGCAAGACCACGATCGCCGTGCACGCCGCGCACAGCGTCGCCGCGCACTTCCCCGACGGCCAGCTCTTCGCCGACCTGCACGGCGGCGTCTCCCGCCCGGTCCACCCGATGCAGGTGCTCGACCGGTTCCTGCGGGCCTGCGGCGTGCAGGGGACGGCGCTGCCCGACACCCTCGGCGAGCGGGCCGAGCTGTACCGCATGCTGCTGGCCGACCGCAGGATGCTGATCGTGCTCGACGACGCCGCCGCCGAGAGCCAGGTGCTGCCGCTGTTACCCGGCAGCCCGACCTCGGCCGTCATCACCACCAGCCGGACCCGGCTCGGCGGGCTGGCCGGCGCCACCCACGTGGACGTCGACCTCTTCGACGCCGCCCAGTCCGTCGAGCTGCTGTCCCGCATCGCCGGGGCCGAGCGCGTACGGGCCGAGCCGGAGTCGGCCGCCGCCCTGGCCGAGCTGTGCTGCTTCCTGCCCCTCGCGCTGCGCATCGCCGGCGCCCGCCTGGCCTCGCGCCCCCACTGGGCCGTGGAACAGCTCGTGGACCGGCTCGGCGACGAGGCCCGCCGGCTCGACGAGCTCAAGCACGGCGACATGGGCATCAGGGCCAGCCTGTCGCTCACCTACGACGCGCTCACCGAGCACGCCCGCCGCCTGTTCCGCCGGCTGGCGATCCTGCACTCGCACATCTTCTCCGCCTGGACCGGCGCCGCCCTGCTCGACCGGCCGCTGGCCGACGCCCAGGACCTCTTCGACGACCTGGTCGACGCCCAGCTCATCGAGGTCGCCGGGGTCGGCAGGAACGTCAACGTCCAGTACCGCTTCCACGACCTCATCCGCGTCTACGCCCACGAACGCCTGGCCGCCGAGGAGCCGCCCGCCGAGCGCAGCGCGGCGCTGGCCCGCGTGCTCGACGCGCTGCACCGCCTCACCGAGACCGCCAGGACCCGCGAGTACGGCCCGCCCGCAGGCCCCCACCTGCGGCCCGGCCCCGACTCGCCGCTCCCGGCCGAGCTGGTCGAGCGGCTGGTCGCCGACCCGATCGGCTGGTTCGAACGCGAGCGCCACGTGCTGCTGGCCGGCATCCGCCAGGCCGCCCAGGCCGGGTTCGTGGAGCTGTGCTGGCGCACCGCGATGAACGCCGAGCCCTTCTTCGAGCTGCACGTCTACCTCGACGACTGGCGCGAGATCCAGGAGATCGCCCTGGAGGCCGCCCGCCGGGCGGGGGACGAGCGCGGCCAGGCCGAGATGTTGTGCGTGCGCGGCACGCTGGCCCAGACCGAGCAGCACTTCGGCGAGGCCAGACGCGACTTCGAGGCGGCCCTGACGCTGTTCGAGAAGACCGGCAACGTCGTGCAGATCGCCCGCTCCCGGCGGAACCTGGCGTTCCTGGAACGCATGAACGGCCAGCTGGACGCCGCCGCGACGCACCTGGAACAGGCGCTGGCCATCTTCACCGACATCGGCGACCAGATCTCGGCCGCGCACACGCTGGACAACCTGGCCGCCATCCGGTCGGAGTGCGGCGACATCGACGACGCCAAGATCATGCTGGCCGAGGCGCTGGTCCGCGGCAAGAGCGGCGGCAGCCGGCGCATCATCTCCCAGATCCTGCACCGGATGGGCCGGGTGCACCTGCAGGCCGAGGAGTTCGCGCTGGCGGCCGGCGCGTTCGAGGAGGCGCTCACGCTGGTGGAGGAGATCGGCGACACCGTCGGCGAGTCCTTCGCCCTGCACGGCCTCGGCATCGCCCACCTGCGCAGGGGACGCCTGCGCGAGGCGGGCGACATGCTGCGCCGGGCGCTGGCCGTGGCCGAGACCGCCCGCCACCGCCTGGCCGAGGCGCACGCCCTGGCCGGGCTGGGCGAGCTGGCCGTCACCGCGAACGAGCCCGGCGACGCGATCGGCCGCCTGCGCAAGGCGGTCACGCTGTTCCGCCAGATGCGCGCGCCGCTGTTCGAGGCGCAGACGCTCACGATGCTGAGCGAGGTGCTGGTCGCCCTCGGCGACGCCAGCGCGGCCGAACGGGCGCTGTCGCGGGTGCACGAACTGGCCGACACGGTCGACGAACGGGCCGGTCAGCGGCTGCGCGACAACCTGTCCTCGGCCGCCGGGCTGGTGGAGGGCATCGGCTGACAAGCCCTGCTTCGCCGTCATCCCGCACTGTCAGAGATGCCCGCGGGGGCCCGTCGTTGGGATTCTGGCGAGCATGAAGGCTCTGGTGCTGTCCGGCGGGTCGGGCACCCGCATGCGTCCCTTGAGCCACTCCATGCCGAAGCAGCTCATCCCGATCGCCAACAAACCGGTCCTGGAGCACGTGCTGGAGAGCCTGCGCGCGCTCGGCGTGACCGAGATCGGCCTCGTGGTCGGCGACAGGGAGGCGCAGATCGCCGAGGTCGTCGGCGACGGCTCGCGGTTCGGGACGCGCGTCACCTACATCCGCCAGCTCCGCCCGCTGGGGCTGGCCCACTGCGTCAAACTGGCGCGACCCTTCCTCGGCGGCGACGACTTCGTCATGTACCTCGGCGACTGCGTCCTGGCCGACGGCATCGGCCCGATCGCCGAGGAGTTCCACGCGTTGCGCCCGGCCGCCCAGATCGTGGTGCACCGGGTGGCCGACCCGCGGCCGTTCGGCGTCGTCGAGACCGACGAGACCGGCGCGGTGCTGCGGGTGGTGGAGAAGCCGGAACGGCCGCGCAGCGACCTGGTCATGACCGGCGTCTACTTCTTCACCCCGGCCGTCCACGAGGCGGTGGACCGCATCGTCCCCGGACGCCGGGGCGAGCTGGAGATCACCGACGCCGTCCAGTGGCTGCTGACGTCCGGCCAGGAGGTCAGGGCGAGCCTCTACCGCGGCTACTGGAGCGACGCCGGCCGCGTCGATGACGTCCTGGAGTGCAACCGGCGGCTGCTGGCCCGGCTCTCCCGCGACATCGCCGGCCACGTGGACGCCGCCAGCCTGGTACGCGGCGACGTCGTGCTCGGCCCCGGCGCGCGGGTGGTCGCCTCCGTCGTCGAGGGACCGGCGATCATCGGCCCGGACACCCTGATCGTGGACAGCCACATCGGGCCCGGCACCTCCATCGGACGCGACTGCGTGGTGCGCTCCACCCGCCTGTCCGACTCCATCGTGCTCGACGGCGCCTCCATCGTGGCCGCCAGCGGCCTGCGCGGCTCGCTCATCGGGCGCTACACCACCGTCGCCCCCGGCCGCAGCGACCACCGTCTCGTGGTCGGCGACCACACGCGGATCGAGCTGACCACATGAACCCAGGGAACAAGGAGTGAGGACGTGACCGACGACGGCGCCCCGCGCGCGGGGCGGAAAGAGTGGCTCGGGCTGGTGGCGCTGTTCCTGCCCACGATGCTCGTGGCCCTGGACATCAGCGTGCTGTTCCTGGCCTTGCCGCACCTCAGCGCCGACCTGGGCGCGGACGCCACCCAGCAACTGTGGATCACCGACATCTACGGCTTCATGACCGCCGGGTTCCTGGTCACCATGGGCTCGCTCGGCGACCGGATCGGCCGCCGGCGGCTGCTGCTGGCCGGAGGCGCGGCCTTCGGCCTGCTGTCGCTCCTGGCCGCCTTCTCCACCAGCCCCGAGATGCTGATCGTGGCCCGCGCGCTGCTCGGCGTCGCCGGGGCCACGCTGCTGCCCTCGACGCTGTCGCTGATCGGCGTCATGTTCCGCGACCCCCGCCAGTTCGGCCTGGCCATGGCCGCCTGGGGCACGGCGTTCATGCTGGGCATCGCGCTCGGCCCGGTGGTCGGCGGCGCGCTGCTGGAGCGCTTCTGGTGGGGGTCGGTCTTCCTGATGGGCGTGCCGGTCATGCTCCTGCTGCTGGCCGCGGCCCCGCTGCTGCCGGAGTTCCGCGATCCCGCCGGCGGCCGGATCGACCTGGTCAGCGTCGTGCTGTCACTGGCGGCGATCCTGCCGCTGATCTACGGGCTCAAGGCGGTCGCCCGCGACGGCTGGGGCGCCGGTCCGGCCGTCGCGGTCGCCGCCGGGCTGCTCGTGGGGGCGGTGTTCGTGCACCGCCAGCGCGCGCTGGCCCACCCGCTGCTGGACGTGCGGCTGTTCCGCCACCGCGCGTTCACCGCCGCGGTGCTGATCGGATTGCTGTGCGGGGCGCTGCAGACCGGGACCGGCATGGAGGTCGCGCTGTTCCTGCAGACGGTCGAGGGCATGTCGCCGCTGGAGGCGGGGCTGTGGCTGCTGGGCCCGGCCGTCGCGCTCATCGTCTCGATCAACCTCACCCCGCGGCTGGCCACCCGGGTGCGGCCGGCGTACCTGCTGGGCGGCGGCATGGTGATCGCGGTCGTCGGGCAGCTCCTGCTCACCCAGGTCGTCGTGGGCGCGGTGACCGCGCTGATCGTCTTCCTGGGCGTGTGCTACTTCGGCGTCGGGCCGGTCGGCGGCATGATCAACCAGGTGGCGATGAGCACCAGCCCGCCGGAGCAGGCCGGTTCGGCCGCCTCGCTGGTGGCCACCGGCGGCGAGTTCGGCGTCGCGCTCGGCGTCGCGACCCTGGGCAGCCTCGGCACCGCGGTCTACCGGGGCACGTTCGCCCCGCCCGCGGGCACCCCGGCGCTCGCCCAGGACGGCATCACCGGTGCGGTCACCGTGGCCGGGCAGCTGCCCGCCGACCAGGGCGCGGCGCTGCTCGGCGCGGCCCGCGAGGCGTTCACCGCCGGGCTGCACGCGGTCGCCTGGGCGAGCGCGGCCCTGTGCGCCGTGCTGGCCGTGCTCGCGCTGGTCCGGCTGCGCGGCGTGGCGCCCTTCGCCGGGGTGCACGACGGCCACCACCAGCCGGACCAGGAGCCCGTCCTGGTGGACTGAGCCGAGCGCACGAGACCGAGCGCACGAGAAGGCGGGCCCGGTTCACCGGGCCCGCCTTCGCCGTCCGGAGGGTCAGTCCAGGCCGAACCGGGCGCGGGACAGCTCCCGGTTGGCCAGGGCCGCCAGGTAGATCGCGAACCCGGCGTGGCTGTGCGTGGTGGACATGTCCCGCCAGATCCGCTCCATGCGCTGGCCGTCCCTGACCGCGCTGGAACCGGCCGTCGGGAACAGGCAGCCCTCCACGGCCCGCCAGGCCAGCCGGGCGACCTCGCGGCTGACGGTGGCCAGCCGCACGTCCCGCTCCCTGGTGAACGCCTCCGGGCCCGCCGCGCAGGTCCGGCTCCACTGCTGGACGGCGTTCGTCATGGCCGCCTCGGCGGCGGTGAGCATGCCGGCGGCCTCGCCGTACCAGAACTGGTAGTCGGGGTCCTCGGCGCGGGTGGTGAACGGCGGGAAGATGGTCGTCCTGGTCCGCATCAGCTCCTCGTAGGCGTCCAGGGCGCCCTGGGCCATGCCGAGCACGACGGCCGCGCTGCCGAGCAGCATGACGCTGAGCGGGCCGCCGCCGTACTCGGGGTTGCCGTGCAGGTCCCGGCCCGGGGTCCCGCCGGTGACGACGGCCTGGCTGAGGTGGATCGGTAGCGTGAGGTGGCCGGGGACGCGGCCGCCCTCCATGGCGATGCTGTGCGAGCCGCTGCCCTTCAGGCCGAGCTGGCCGCCCCAGTCGTCCAGCCGGCGCCACTGGTCGCGCGGCGCGACGAACAACATCGGCTGCCCGTCCACGACGACGTGGCCCATGAAGTGGGTGGCGTACGGGGCTCCCGAGCAGTAGCTCCAGGTGCCGTCGAGGAGCCACCCGCCCTCGCCGTCCGGACGGGCGGAGCCGCCGGGCGCGACCGTGGCCGGGCAGACGAAGTCCCCGCAGGCGAACAGCTCGCTCTGGGCCCGCTCGCCGAACAGCGTGGCCACCGCCAGCGTGTGCGCCGAGCCGAAGGAGTACATCCAGCCGGTGGACGGGCAGCCCCGCGCGAGCGTCATCGACACCCGCATGAAGGTCTCCACGCCGAACTCGTAGCCGCCGAAGCGGCGGGGGACCAGGATGCGGTAGAAGCCCGCCCTGGCGAACGCCTCGTGGGTGTCGGGGGCGTAGTAGGTGCGCCGCTCCGTCTCGGCCTGGCGCTCGACCAGGGCGGGCACCATGGCCTCGGCCCTGGCGACGATCTCGTCGGGGGTGAGCCCGGGCTCGGGCGGAGCCATGGGGGCGTGGGTGACGGCTGTCATGCTGCGCGAACCCTTCGTCTCGGGTTTTCCCTCAAGGCTCGCCCGGCGCCGGTGACCTTCGCATCTCCGTGCGTGCCCGGCAATCCCGCACGCCGGAAGATGCGCCCGTCAACCGGCGAATGGGACGTTCAGGGAGCAGTGTCTCGACTGACGTCCCGGGAGGACATGGTGTTGATGACAGGTGCTCCGGCGCGGGAAGACCTCGTCCGCCGCGCGACGGAGGCAGGCCCTGTCCTGCGCAGGAACGCGGCCTGGGCGGAGGAGAACCGCAGGCTGCACGAGGAGACGATCGGGGCGCTGGCCGAGGCCGGCGTCTTCAGGCTGCGGACGCCGCGCCGCTACGGCGGTTTCGAGGCGGACACGCGCACCCTGGTCGAGGTCGCCGCCGAGCTGGGCCGCGCCGACGGCGCCGCGGCGTGGACGGCCTCGGTCTACTGGATCCCGACCTGGATGGCCGCCCACTTCCCCGAGGCCGTCCAGGACGAGGTGTTCGCCACCCCCGACGTGCGCATCTGCGGCACGCTCAGCCCCACGGCGATGGCCGTGCGCGCCGAGGGCGGCATCGTGGTCAACGGCAAGTGGGGCTTCGTCAGCGGCGCCCACCACAGCCACTGGCAGGAGATCGTGGCCGTCGTCGTCGGCCCGGACAGCGAGCCCGAGCCGGTCATGGCGCTGGTGCCGATGAGCGACCTGACCGTCATCGACGACTGGCACACCTCCGGCCTGCGCGGCACCGGCAGCGTCAGCACCGTGGCCCAGGACCTGTTCGTCCCGGCCGCCCGGGTCATGCCGCTGGGCGCGATCCTCCAGGGACAGCACGCCGACGGCGCCAACGCCGGCTCCCCGATCTACCGCTCGCCGCTGCTGCCGGTGGCCGCCGCCTCCTCGGTCGGGACCGTGCTCGGCCTGGCCAAGGCCGCCCGCGAGGTCTTCTTCGAGCGGCTGCCCGACCGCAAGATCACCTACACCGGGTACGCCAGCCAGAGCGCCGCCCCGCTGACCCACCTCCAGGTCGCCGAGGCCACCTTCAAGATCGACCAGGCCGAGTTCCACGCCCACCGCCTGTCCGCCACCGTGGACGCCAAGGACGCCGACTCCGCCCAGTGGACGATCGAGGAGCGCGTACGCGCCCGCGCCGACATGGGCGCCGTCTGCCGCCTGGCCAAGGAGGCCGTCGACATCCTGGCCACCGCCAGCGGCGGCTCCTCCATCTACAGCGACGTGCCCATCCAGCGCATCGCCCGCGACGTGCACGCCGTCAACCAGCACGCCCTCATGCACCCCAACACCAACGCCGAGCTGTACGGGCGGATTCTGTGCGGCCTCGAACCCGACACCCTCTACATCTGAAGGAGATCGCCATGACCACCGTGTCCGCCCCCGACCAGACCCTCGCCGTCGCCGCCCTGCCGCAGCAGATCATCGCCGCCTGGGCCGCCCACGACGCCGAGGCGTTCGCCGCCGTCTTCACCGAGGACGGCTCCATGATCCTGCCCGGCGTGTACCGCAAGGGCCAGGCCGAGATCCGCGCCTTCATGACCCACGCCTTCGCCGGGCCGTACCAGGGCACCCAGGTCACCGGGCAGCCCATCGACCTGCGTTTCCTGGCGGAGGACGTCTGCCTGCTGACCACCGAGGGCGGCGTGCTGGCGGCCGGCGAGAGCGAGGTCGCCCCCGAGCGCGCGGTCCGCGCCTCCTGGCTGGCCGTCCGCCGCGACGGGCAGTGGAAGCTGGCCGCCTACCAGAACAGCCCGCGTGACTGAGATGGCCGCTCACGTCGCACAGCGCGCGGTGGTGCTCGGCGGAGGCATGGCGGGGCTGCTGGCCGCGCGCGTGCTCGCCGAGCACTGCGCCGAGGTCCTGCTGGTGGACCGGGACACGCTGACCGGCGCGGCGGGCCCGCGCCGGGGCGTGCCGCACGGCTGCCACGCCCACGCCCTGCTGGCCCGCGGCCAGCAGATCCTGGACGAGCTGTTCCCCGGCCTCACCCAGCAGATGATCGACGACGGGGTGCCCGCCGGAGACCTGGCCACCAGCCTGCGCTGGTACTTCAACGGCCTCCGGCTG
>NZ_JBSGCE010000083.1:0-31554 GCF_053601695.1 Nonomuraea sp. NPDC004702 | reverse complement strand
CCACCATGACGGCCCTCGCCCTCTCCCTTGAGCTCACCGCCCGCGACAGGGCCCGCGCTGTGTGACCTGTATCACCGGCATGGCGGTGAACCCAGGGGCGCGAGGTGGGATCTCAGCAAGCGTGAACACAACGATGCGCACCCTCCTCGCCGGCGGCACCGCCGCCGCCGCGCTGCTGGCCTCCGGCGTCGCCGCCCACGCGGCCACGACCGCCACCGTCACCGCCACGGCGAGCCAGGCCGCCACCGCATACCCGGCGTACAAGAAGCCCGCGATCTTCGGCACGAGCTTCCAGGCCGACCCCGGCCACGACTTCACCAAGGGCATCCACTCCCGCCACAGCGGCATCCTGCGCGGCTGGATCACCGACGTGCGCGACGGCGTCGCCGAGTACGAGCCCATCAAGTGGAAGCGGTCCAAGACCACCGAGGGCTACTTCGTCGGCCCGCCCGAGGGCGACGTGACGGCCTACGCCTCCCCGATCGCCAAGGACGTCGTCTTCCTGTCGGCCTACGGCTGCAAGCCGGTGATGGCGGCCATGACCGTCGACCGCAACACCGGCCTGGGCGCCAAGCGCTGCCCCGCGTCCGTCCTGGTCAAGCGGCACGACAAGCAGCGGCAGCCGTCGCTCATCACGGTGCACAAGGGCAAGATCGTCAAGGTGCAGGAGATCTACACCCCGTGATACCGGCTCCGCGCTTCGCGGGGGCGGGCGCGGACCTGGTAAAACCCACCCAGCAAATCTGGCAAATGGGACGTCCACCGGAAAACACCTGTGAAGATCTCTCCCGATCGCCGATCCGTGGGCATAGTGTGAGGTGATGGATCGTCGCATCTTCGGGCTGGAGAACGAGTACGGCGTGACCTGCACGTTCAGGGGACAGCGCAGGCTGTCCCCCGACGAGGTCGCGCGCTACCTGTTCCGGCGGGTCGTGTCCTGGGGCCGATCGAGCAACGTCTTCCTCCGCAACGGCGCACGTCTCTACCTCGACGTGGGCAGCCATCCTGAGTACGCAACACCCGAGTGTGACAACGTCATCGAACTCGTCACCCACGACAAGGCGGGCGAGCGCATCCTTGAGGGCCTTCTCGTCGACGCCGAGAAACGCCTGCGCGAAGAGGGCATCGCGGGTGACATCTACCTGTTCAAGAACAACACCGACTCGGCCGGCAACTCCTACGGCTGCCACGAGAACTACCTGGTGGGCCGGCACGGCGAGTTCGGCCGCCTGGCCGACGTGCTGATCCCGTTCCTGGTGACCCGGCAGATCGTGTGCGGGGCGGGCAAGGTGCTCCAGACGCCGCGCGGCGCCGTCTACTGCGTCTCGCAGCGGGCCGAGCACATCTGGGAGGGCGTCTCCAGCGCCACCACCCGGTCCCGGCCGATCATCAACACCCGCGACGAGCCGCACGCCGACGCCGAGCGCTTCCGCCGTCTGCACGTGATCGTCGGCGACTCGAACATGAGCGAGACCACGATGCTGCTCAAGGTCGGCGCGACCGACCTGGTGCTGCGCATGATCGAGGCCGGCACGGTGATGCGCGACCTGTCCCTGGAGAACCCGATCAGGGCCATCCGCGAGGTCTCCCACGACATGACCGGCCGCCGCCGGGTGCGCCTGGCCAACGGCCGGGAGGCCTCCAGCCTGGAGATCCAGCAGGAGTACCTGTCCAAGGCCCAGGACTTCGTCGACCGGCGCGGCGGCGACGCCATCACCCGCCGGGTGCTGGAGCTGTGGGAGCGCACGCTGCGCGCGGTCGAGACCGGCGACCTCGACCTGGTCTCGCGCGAGATCGACTGGGTGACCAAATACCAGCTGATCGAGCGCTACCGCAAGAAGTACGACCTGCCGCTGTCCTCGCCCAGGGTGGCCCAGCTCGACCTGGCCTACCACGACGTCCACCGCAAGCGCGGCCTGTTCTACCTGCTGCAGAAGCGCGGCTCGGTCGAGCGGGTGGCCTCCGACCTGAAGATCTTCGAGGCCAAGTCGGTGCCGCCGCAGACCACCAGGGCGCGCCTGCGCGGCGAGTTCATCCGCAAGGCGCAGGAGAAGCGGCGCGACTTCACCGTCGACTGGGTTCACCTGAAGCTGAACGACCAGGCCCAGCGCACGGTGCTGTGCAAGGACCCCTTCCGCAGCGTGGACGAGCGCGTCGACAAGCTCATCGCCGGCATGTGAGGCGACGGCCGGGGCGTGGTGTTTACCTCGGCCCTACCTCGATGTCGGGTAGGGTGACGCGAATCTGACGTCTTTTCCGAGGGAAGTCCATGCGCCGCGCTCTGGCCGTACTGGCAGCCGTGCCTTTGATCTTCGTCGCCGCCGCGTGCGGCGACACCGACGCCGGGGCGAACGGAGGCGCCACCACCGGCACCGACGCGGCCGGGCTCACCGTCACCGGGAACGTGGGCGTCAAGCCCACGGTGACCTTCCCCGCCGGCTCGCCGGCGACGAAGTCCTCCTACAAGGTGATCCAGCCGGGCACCGGCCCGGAGGTCAAGACCGGCGACAAGCTGATCGTCAACCTGACCGTCTACAACTGGGACGGCAAGGGCAACGCGATCCAGGGCTCCTCCTACGACACCAAGCAGCCCGAGACCGTCCCGGTCAACGAGCAGCTGCCGGAGGTGCTGCGCACCGGCTTCACGAAGGTCAAGCACGGCGGCCGGCTGCTGGCCGTGCTGGCCAACGACTCGGCCCCGGCGGGGCAGGCCACGGCCGGCGCCGAGCCGACGAAGGTGTTCGTGCTCGACGTGGTCGGCGCCCGGCCCCCGGCGCTGAAGGCGGCCACGGGCAAGGAGACCGGCCAGACCCTCAAGGGCGTCAAGGTGGACAACCCGGGTGGGGAGAAGGCTCCGACGCTGACCACCAAGACCGGCGAGAAGCCGTCCAAGGACCTGGTGGTCAAGACCATCATCGAGGGCACCGGCGCCAAGGTGCAGCCCACCCAGACGCTGACCGTCCACTACACGGGCAAGATCTGGGGCACCGACAGCCAGTTCGACTCCAGCTGGGAGCGCGGCGAGCCGGCCGAGTTCCCGCTCGCGAACGTGATCCAGGGCTGGCAGAAGGGCCTGGCCGGGGTGCCGGTCGGCAGCCGGGTCGTGATGAGCATCCCGCCGGACCTCGGCTACGGCGACCAGGCCCAGGACAAGATCCCCGCCAAGAGCACGCTGGTGTTCGTGGTCGACGTGCTGGCGGCCTCCTGACCGGGTGATCTCCTGACGGGCCGTCCGACGACGCGGTAGCATCTCGTGGCCCGGTGGCGTCTCGCCGCCGGGCTACTTTGTCGTGGGAGGGCAGATGCGCCGCCGTACGATCGTGCCGTCGCTGGCGTCGCTGCTGCTGCTGGCCGCCGCCTGCACGGGCCCGACGGCCGGCGAGGCCGCCCATAAGGCGGAGGAGAAACTCGACCTGAAGGTGGGCGGCGCGTTCGGCGCCCGGCCCACGATCGTCTTCCCCGCCGGCCGGCCCGCCGCCGATCTCCAGGTCGACGAGCTGACCACGGGCGGCGGCGACCGGCTGGGCGACGACGACGTCGCGGTCGTCCAGTACACCGCGCACGTCTGGGACGGCCGCGACAACCGCCTGGTCGACTCCAGCTTCAACCGGGGCGCCCCGGCGGCCTTCCCGGTGGGCTCGCTGCTGCCGGGGCTCGGCAGGGCGCTGCGCGGCCGCACGGTGGGCAGCAGGGTGCTCGCGGCCGTCCCGCCCGACCAGGGCTTCGGCGCCGCCCCGCCGCGCGGCGTCGGCCCGGCCGACGACCTGGTCTACGTCGTGGACATCCTGGGCGCCCACCGCAAGGGCGCCGCGGTCAAGGCGGCCGGTGGGTCGCTGGCCGGCGTCCGGGTGACCGGCGGCGAGCGGCCGAAGGTGTCGATCCCGGCCACCGCGCCGCCGCGCGCCTTCGCCGCCAAGGTGCTGCGGCGGGGGAGCGGCGGCCCGGCGCGGGCCGGGCAGCTCCTGGTCACCCAGTACGAGGGCGCGATCTGGGCCCGGCGCGAGGTCTTCGACTCCACCTGGTCGACCGGCCTGCCGAAGGCGTTCCGGATCGGCGACGGCACCGTGATCAAGGCGTGGGACAAGGCGCTGGTCGGCGTGCCGGTCGGCAGCCGGGTGCTGATGGTCGTCCCGCCCGCCTACGGCTACGGCGCGCCGGGCCATCCCGCGTACGGGATCGAGGGCTCCGACACCCTCGTGTTCGTCGTGGACGTCCTGGCCGCCTACTGAGGCTCCGTAGACTCCGGCTGTGAGCAGTGACGACGACCTGCAGGCGCTCGGCCTGCTGCACGACCCCGTGCGCCGCAGCCTGTACGAGGCCGTGACGGCCGGCGGCGGCGACGTCGGCCGGGGCGAGGCCGCCGAGGCGGCCGGCGTGTCCAGGACGCTGGCCGGCCACCACCTCGACAAGCTCGTCGAGGCCGGGCTGCTGGAGAGCGGCTTTCGTCCCCAGGACAGGAAGGGCCCCGGCAGCGGCCGCCCGGCCAAGGTCTACCGCAGGGCCAAGGGCGAGCGCACGGTCAGCCTGCCCCCGCGCGACTACGCCACGCCCGCCGCGGTGCTGGCCGACGTGGTGGAGCTGCTCGGCGCGGAGGAGCAGGCCGAGCAGGCGGCCCGCCGGGCGGGCGCGCGCATCGGCAGGGGGCGCGGCGGCGAGCCCGTCGACCGGGTGCTGCGCGAGCGCGGCTACGAGCCCTACGACGAGGGCGGCGCGCTGCGGCTGCGCAACTGTCCCTTCCACCTGCTGTCGCAGGAGCAGCCGCTGCTGGTGTGCTCGATGAACCTGGCGCTGTGCCAGGGGCTGCTGGAGGGCATGGGCGAGGACCCGGGCAGGGCGCGGCTGGATCCGCGGCCGGGGGAGTGCTGCGTCTCGCTTTCTAAAACAAATGAAGATTGACATAGAAGCCGCGAGAGTGATGTGCTGAGCCCCATGCATCTGGCCCAGCTCAACGTCGCGCACCTGCGCGCGCCCATCGACGCCCCCGAACTCGCCGAGTTCGTCGCCCTGCTCGAACCCGTCAACGCCGTCGCCGACGAGGCCCCCGGCTTCGTGTGGCGGATGAAGGAGAGCGAGAGCGACCCCACCGCCACCGTCGTGCACGACTTCGGCGACCACCTGCTGATCAACTTCTCGGTGTGGGAGTCGCTGGAGACCCTGTGGGACTTCACCTATCGCAGCGTCCATCTGGGCGTGCTGCGCCGGCGCAGGGAGTGGTTCCTGCGCGTGGCCGAGCCGTACATGGTGATGTGGTGGGTGCCCGAGGGGCACATCCCGTCGCTGGCCGAGGGCATGCGGCGGCTGGAACGCCTCAGGACCGAGGGGCCGAGCCCCGAGGCGTTCACCTACAAGGACTCCTACGACAGCAGCGAGGCCGCCAGCCTGCCCGCCGCCGCCGAGGTCAGGAAGTAGGGCAGGTCCTCCTCCAGGCCCCTGCCCATGGTGGACAGCTTCACGGGCGCGGCGCGCAGCGCCTCGTGCAGGCCGTCCACCGGCACCGGCACCAGCCGGTGCCGGGCCGCCAGCGGCCCGGCCTGCTCGCGCACCCGCTCGCCGAACGCGCCGGGCAGCTGCGGCACCGCCACGTCGGCCGGCGAGAGCGCGACCCGGCCGTAGGCGGTCAGCGAATGGTGGGAGACGCCGACGTGCCGCTCGCGCGCGTCGCCCTCGCTGACCCGCAGCGCCGCCACCGGACGGCCGCCCAGCACCCCGGCGGCGTTGACCGCCTCGCCCGCCGCCACGCCCGAGAAGCCCCAGCGGGTGCCCGTCCCCAGGTTGCCCGGGCCCTGCGTGACGATCGCCACGTCGGCCCGCAGCACGTGCCTGGCCGCCAGCAGCCCGGTGTGGACGGTGACCGTCTCGACGTCGCCGCCGAACGCCTGGCCCGTCGTCACCACCCCGGCCAGCCAGCCGGTCTCCCGCAGCCGGGCCGCCGACATCGAGAACCAGGCGGGCAGCGCGCCGCCGTCCTGCATCACGTACGCCACCCGCGGGCCGGGGGCGCCGTCGTACAGGCCGGACAGGATCGGGGCCAGCGCGGAGTGCAGATCGGCCACGATCACCGGCATCCCGGCCAGGTCGTCGGCCTCGCTCAGGACGTCGTGGAACGGCGAGTCCTGCTCGTCGGCGCCCAGCACCGTGGCCTGCAGCGGCGTGTAGCGGGCCTTCACCAGGTGCCCCGGACCCACCGGATCTTGCGGCAAACGGTTCGGGACGGCCACCACCATGGCGTAACCTCCCGTACCGAGACCCATCGCGAGTGCGGTCGTGTTGAGCAGCACCTCGTCACCGGGTTCCGGGCGGCCCACCAACGGGGGGTAGGCCAGTGCCCGGCACTCACCTTCGGGAACGGCGACGTCCAGCTCCACCGCTCCCGGCCACTCGCGTCGGATCCGGACAACCTCGCCCTTGCGCCATCTGATCACGGGGGCAGGGTAGCGTCGATGAAGGAGGAGTGAGGCAGATGTCGCGCCGTAAGACCGAGCGGTTGCTGAATCTGGTGATCTGCCTGCTCGCCACCCGCCGCCCGCTGTCGGCCGAGCAGATCCGCCAGGCGGTTCCCGGCTACGACCGCGACGGCGACGAGGCGTTCCAGCGCATGTTCGAACGCGACAAGAACGAGCTGCGCGAGATCGGCATCCCCATCGACGTCGTGCGCGACCCGTGGGAGGACGAGCCGGGCTACCGCATCGACCCGCAGTCCTACGAGCTGCCGGAGATCACCCTGGAGCCCGACGAGGCCGCCGTGCTGGGCCTGGCGGCGCAGGTGTGGCAGCGGGCCAGCCTGGCCGAGGCCGCCTCGGGGGCGCTGCTGAAGCTGCGCGCCGCCGGCGTGGCCACCGACGAGCCGGTCGGCGGCCCGATCGGCGGCGGCGCCCTGGAACTGCGCGTCGACACCCGCGACCCGGCCTTCCCCGCCCTGTGGGACGCCGTGCGCGACCGCCGCGTGGTGCGCTTCGACTACCGCGCCTCCGGCAGCGAGACCGTGCGCGCCCGCACCGTCGAGCCGTGGGGCGTGGTCAGCCGGCGCGGGCGCTGGTACCTGGCCGGGTTCGACCGCGACCGCGCCGCGCCGCGCGCCTTCCGGCTCAGCCGCATCGCCGGTCCGGTCACCGCCCTCGGCCGCCCCGGCGTCGTCGAGGTGCCCCACGGGGTCGACCTGCGGGCCATGGTCGGCTTCCCCGAGGAGCCCGTGGACGAGCGCGTCGCCGTCATCCGGGTGCGCCGGGGAACCTGCGAGGGCCTGCGCCAGCTCGCCAGGGCCGTGCACCCGCGCGAGGACGGCTGGGACGAGGCCGAGCTGGCCTTCGCAGATCCCGAACGCCTCGCGGGCTGGATGGCCAGCCTCGGCGCAGACGTCGAGGTGGTCGGGCCGCCCGACGCCCGCGAGGCCGTCATCCGCCGACTGAAGGGAGCCCTGGCATGAGCGGTTCTGCTGACCGGCTGCCCAGGCTGCTGGCGCTGGTGCCGTACCTGATGTCCCACCCGGGGGCCCAGGTCGGCGAGGTCGCCGAGGTGTTCGGGCTGAGCGAGAAGCAGCTCATCGACGACCTGCAACTGGTGTGGATGTGCGGCCTGCCCGGCCACACCCCCGGCGACCTCATCGACGTCTCCTGGGACGGCGGCGAGATCATCATCGACAACGCCGACACCATCGCCCGGCCGCTGCGGCTCGGCATCGACGAGGCCAGCGCGCTGCTGGTCGCGCTGCGCATGCTGGCCGCCACGCCCGAGCTGGCCGACGTGGCCGCCGGCGACGCGCTGCCGCGCGTGGTGGCCAAGCTGGAGCGCGCCGCGGGCGAGGGCGCGGCCACCGTCAGCAGCCAGGTCGCCTTCGACGTCGAGGCCGCCCCCGACGCGCTCGGCCGGGTGCGCGAGGGGCTCACCGCCCGGCGCCGGCTGTCGCTGCGCTACTACGTGCCCGGGCGCGACGAGGTCACCCCGCGCGAGGTCGACCCGACCCGGGTCGTGGTCGTCGACGGCCGCACGTACCTGGAGGGCTGGTGCTACCGGGCCGAGGCGATGCGGCTGTTCCGGCTCGACCGGGTGCTCGGCGTCGACGTGCTCGACGTGCCGGCCGACCCGCCGGCCGAGGCCGAGCCCATCGACGTCACCCGCGGCGTCTTCCGTCCCTCGCCGACCGACGAGCTGGTCGAGCTGGAGGTCAGCGCCGCCGGGCGGTGGGTGGCCGAGTACTACCCGTGCGAGGAGGTCACCGAGCTCGGTGAAGGACGGCTGAAGATCTCGTTGCGGGCGCGTGACGAGGACTGGATCGTCAAGCTGGCGCTGCGGCTCGGCGACACCGGCCGGGTCGTCTTCCCGCCGGCGATGGCCGAGACCGTGCGCGGGGAGGCCGAGCGGGCCCTGGCCCTGTACGCTCAGCACCCATGACGTGGATCTTCTTGGCCGCCGGGCTGGTCCTGGCCGGGCTGGCCGTGCTCGGCGTCGCGGGCGCCAGGGCCGCCGCCGCGGCACGTTCCCTGAAGAGGGAGGTCGCCGCGGCGAAGGCGCGTCTGGAGCGGGGGCAGGTCAGATTGACGCCCCGGAAGGATGAGACCACGGCCCCTGGGGGCGTACCATCGGGGCTGAAGACCGGCACTCGCTGATAAAGGACGTTTCATGTCGAACCTTGGAGTTCCCGAGCTCCTGATCATCGCAGGCGTGCTCGTCCTGCTGTTCGGTGCCAAGAAGCTGCCCGACGTGGCCAGGGGCGTCGGCAGGTCGCTGCGCATCTTCAAGTCGGAGACCGCCAAGCTCCGCGATGACGACGACGACACGCCCCACACCACGGTCCAGGCGCAGCCGGCCCCGGCTCCGGCCCAGCAGGCCGCACCGCAGCCGATCACCCCCGCTCCCGCCCCGGCCCCCGCCGCCGCCCCGGCGCTCTCGGCCGAGGAGCAGGCCCGCCAGCTTGAGGAGCAGGCCGCCCGCCTGCGCGCCAGCGCCGCCCAGGCCGACAAGCAAGGCTGACCCCCCTTCCTCCTCCTTCACCCCTGGACGTGCGAATGGCGCTGCTCAAACGGTCGAGAGATTCCGGATCGGCCCCCGACCCCGAGGGCCGGATGCCGCTCATGGAGCACCTGCGCGAACTGCGCAACAGGCTGCTCATCTCGGTTCTCGCGGTGGTCGTGGGCATCGTCGTCGGCTGGATGCTGTTCGACCCGGTGTGGGAGGCGCTGCGCGCGCCCTACTGCGAGACGGTGCAGTCGCGCCAGCTCAACGGCCACTGCAGCCTGGTCTACAACGGCATCTTCCAGTCCTTCTTCATCACCCTGAAGGTCTCGGCGATGGTGGGCGTCGTGGTGGCCTCACCGGTCTGGCTCTACCAGATCTGGGCCTTCGTCACCCCGGCCCTCTACCGGAACGAGAAGCGCTACTCGATCGCGTTCCTCGGCCTGGCCGTCCCGCTGTTCGTGTTCGGCGCGGGCCTGGCCTACGTCATCATGGACACCAGCCTCGGCATCCTGCTGAGCTTCTCGCTCGAGGACACCGTCGCGACGATCTCGATCGACGAGTACCTCGACTACGTCCTGATCATGTTGATGATCTTCGGCGTGTCGTTCGAGCTGCCGCTGCTGCTGGTCTTCCTCAACGTCATCGGCGTCCTGTCCCACGCGACCGTGAAGAAGCACCGGCGTACGGTGATCTTCGCGATGTTCGTGTTCGGGGCGGTCATCACCCCCGGTGGCGACCCGCTCACCATGATGGCGCTGGCCGCGCCGATGATCATCCTGTACTTCCTCGCCGAGCTTTTCATGTACGTGCGGGAGCGCCGCAGGCCCGCGGGCGAGGACTTCTCGCACCTGTCCGACGACGAGGCCTCGCCGCTGGCGGACACCCCGTCCGACGCCGCGTCCGACGCCGAGGATTCCGACGGCGCCCGATAGGCGATAGGTTCCGGGCGTGGCCCCCCAAATCGCCCTGCTCGTCAACCCCGCCGCGCGCGGCGGACGCACCCTGCGACTGCTCGAACCCGTCGCCCGCCGGTTGCGGGCCGGCGGCGCCGAGCTGTCGGTGATCGTCGGCGCCGACGCCGCCGACGCCCTCGAACGTGCCTGCACCGCTGTCGCCGAGCGCCCCGACGCGCTGGTCGCCTTCGGCGGCGACGGGCTGGTCCACCTCGCCGTCCAGGCCGTGGCGGGCACCGACGTGCCGCTCGGCATCATCCCGGCCGGCACCGGCAACGACTTCGCCGCCGCCCTGGGGCTGGCGCGCGACCCGCTGGCCGCGGCCAGGACCGTGCTGCGGATGCGGGCCCGGCCGGTCGACGCGGCCCGCGTACGGGCCGGGGAGTCGGAGGAGCTGTTCGCCGGGGTGCTCTGCTGCGGCTTCGACTCACGCGTCAACGAACGCGCCAACCGGCGCACCTGGCCGCCCGGCAGGGGCCGCTACCTGGTGGCGGTGGCCGAGGAGCTGCGCGCCTTCCGGCCCATCCCGTTCCGGGTCACCCTCGACGACGGGGAGGTGGTCGAGCAGGAGGCCATGATGGTCGCCGTGGCCAACACCCGCTCCTACGGGGCCGGCATGCGCGTGTGCCCCGACGCCTCGCCCGACGACGGCCTGCTCGACGTGATGATGGTCGGCGCGGTGTCCAAGGGCGAGTTCCTGCGCGTCTTTCCCGGCGTCTACCGGGGCACCCACGTGGGGCACCCGGCGGTGTCGGTGCGGCGGGCCCGCCGGGTCACGCTGGAGGCGGCCGACGTGGTGGCCTACGCCGACGGCGAGCGCGTGGGGCCGGTGCCGGTCAGCTGCGAGATCCAGCCCGGCGCGCTGCGCGTGATCACCTGACCCACGACGTGAAGGCTGTTCGCCGCGGGCCGAGTCCGCCGGGACGGACCGGAATGGCGATTTCGGTAGGCTGACGGGTATGACAACGCCAGCGGAACGCTACGCGGCCTTCCGTCAGAAGCACGGAGACGACGGAGGGGCGCTGAGGTCGTTCCGCGGTCTCTACGACTTCGAGCTCGACGACTTCCAGCTCGACGCCTGCCGGGCCCTGGAGGCGGGCGACGGCGTCCTGGTGGCCGCGCCCACCGGGTCGGGCAAGACGGTCGTCGGCGAGTTCGCCGTCCACCTGGCCCTGGAGCAGGGCCGCAAGTGCTTCTACACCACCCCCATCAAGGCGCTGTCCAACCAGAAGTACAACGACCTGGTCAAGCGCTACGGCACGGCCAAGGTCGGCCTGCTGACGGGTGACAACAGCGTCAACGGCGAGGCCCCCATCGTGGTCATGACCACCGAGGTGCTGCGCAACATGCTCTACGCCGGCTCGGCCACCCTGGCCGGGCTGGGCTTCGCCGTCATGGACGAGGTCCACTACCTCGCCGACCGCTTCCGCGGCGCGGTGTGGGAAGAGGTCATCATCCACCTGCCGGAGTCGGTGCGCCTGGTGGCGCTGTCGGCCACGGTCAGCAACGCCGAGGAGTTCGGCGAGTGGCTGGGCGAGGTGCGCGGCGACACCACGGTCATCGTCGACGAGCACCGGCCGGTGCCGCTGTGGCAGCACATGATGGTCGGCAACCGCGTCTACGACATGTTCATGACCGACGACCTGACGCCGCGCATCAACCCCGCGCTGATGCGGGTGACGCGCGACGCCGAGCGGCTGATGGCCGGGCGGCGCGGGCGCGGCGGCTACGGCAAGGTCCACCGCTCGCGGCCGCCCGACCGCGTCCAGGTGATCGAGAAGCTCGACTCCGAGGGGCTGCTCCCGGCGATCACGTTCATCTTCTCGCGGGCCGGCTGCCAGGCGGCCGTGCAGCAGTGCCTCTACGCCGGCATCCGGCTGACCACCGACCGCGAGCGCCACGAGATCAGGCAGCTCGTCGACGAGCGCACCGCCCACCTGCCCGACGAGGACCTGGCCGTGCTGGGCTACCTGGAGTGGCGCGACTGCCTGGAGCGCGGCCTGGCCGCCCACCACGCGGGCATGCTGCCGGCCTTCAAGGAGGTCGTCGAGGAGCTGTTCACCCGCGGCCTGGTCAAGGCCGTCTTCGCCACCGAGACGCTGGCGCTCGGCATCAACATGCCCGCGCGCAGCGTGGTGATCGAGAAGCTCGACAAGTGGAACGGCGAGACCCACGCCGACCTCACCCCGGGCGAGTACACCCAGCTCACCGGGCGGGCCGGGCGGCGCGGCATCGACGTCGAGGGGCACGCGGTGGTGCTGTGGCAGCCGGGCATGGACCCGCTGTCGGTGGCCGGGCTGGCCGGCACCCGCACCTACCCGCTGCGCTCCAGCTTCCAGCCGTCCTACAACATGGCCGTCAACCTGGTGGGCCAGTTCGGCCGCGAGCGCGCCCGCACGCTGCTGGAGGAGTCCTTCGCGCAGTTCCAGGCCGACCGGGCGGTCGTGGGCCTGGCCAAGCAGCTGCGCAAGCACGAGGAGGCCCTGGAGGGCTACCAGGAGGCCATGACGTGCCACCTGGGCGACTTCCCCGAGTACGCCGCGCTGCGCCGGCGTCTGTCGGACCGTGAGGCCGAGCTGTCCAAGCAGCGCGGCGCGGCCCGGCGCGCGGCCGCCGTGCGCTCGCTGGAGGCGCTGCAGCCGGGCGACGTGATCCGGGTGCCGGGCGGGCGCCGGGCGGGCCTGGCCATCGTGCTCGACCCCGGGCGCAACCCGCGCGGCCACGGCCCGAGCCCGCTGGTGCTGACCATCGGCAAGCAGGTCAAGAAGCTCGACCCGGCCGACTTCCCGGTGCCGGTCGAGCCGCTGGAGAAGCTGCGCATCCCGAAGAACTTCAACGGCCGCTCGCCGAAGGAACGCGCCAACCTCGTCTCCACCCTGCTGGCCAAGATCGGCGACCGTGACCTCGGCAAGCCGGCCAGGGCGCGCGACCACTCGGTCGACGACGACGAGGTCAACGAGCTGCGCCGGAGCATCCGCCAGCACCCCTGCCACGGCTGCGACGAGCGGGAGGACCACGCCCGCTGGGCCGAGCGCTACTACAAGCTGCAGCGCGAGACCGAGGGGCTGCGCCGCCGCGTCGAGGGCCGCTCCCACGTCATCTCCCGCACCTTCGACCGCATCTGCTCGGTGCTGGAGCAGCTGGGCTACCTCGACGGCGAGGCCGTCACCGACGAGGGCCGCCGCCTGGGCCGCCTCTACACCGAGCTCGACCTGCTGACCGCCGAGTGCCTGCGCGGCGGCCTGTGGGAGGAGCTCGAACCGGCCGAGCTGGCCGCGTGCGTGTCGGCGCTGGTGTTCGAGTCGCGGCAGTCCGACGACGCGCGCCGTCCCAAGATCCCGGCCGGGCGGGCCGAGGACGCGCTGTCGTCGATGATCCGGCTGTGGGGCGAGCTGGAGGGCATCGAGTCCGACCACGGGCTGTCCACCATCCGTGAGCCCGATCTGGGGTTCGCGTGGGCGGCCTTCCGGTGGGCCAAGGGCCACAGCCTCGACGCGGTGCTGCTGGAGGGCGTGGCCGGCAACGAGCTGGCGGCCGGCGACTTCGTGCGGTGGATCAAGCAGCTGATGGACCTGCTCGGCCAGCTCGGCAACGCGGCCCCCGAGGGCAGCAAGATCAAGCAGACCGCGGGCAAGGCGATGGACGCCATGCGGCGCGGCGTCGTTGCGTACTCGTCGCTCACCTGAGGGCTCACCTTGAGGGCTCACCTGAGCCCCGGGAATGTCCGCGAAGGGCGGGCGGATCCGGCCGGATCCGCCCGCCCTTCGGGTTTTCCGATTAGGTGAGAACCAGTTCTGAGTAGCATCTTTGGGCGTTCCGTGACCGCTATCGGCGGATTTCGCGATTTACGGCTCATTTAAGTGGCCGGCAGCAGTGCCTTTGTGGCCGGGATTCACCGGTCAATTCTCCCTTTAAGTCAGAACTTCTGGTGATTTGCGGCGAATTCGTGGGTATCGTCCCATTTGTCGAATGGAACAGCCATACGGGGGAGGAAAACATGGCTAACAACCAGCTGACCCAGCCCGGCTTCCAGGAGTCCTGGCGCTGCCGCCGTCGCCGGTGGTACCGCCGTCGCTGCTGCTACCGCAGGTGGTGGGGCTGGGGGTGGTAGAGCAACCCCGTGAGAGCCGGCGGCCCAGCCGCCGGCTCTCCCTTACGCTCTCCGGCCGTGAACTCGCTCCTGCCGTTTCCATCCGTCGAACCTTTCGCGAGTTCTGGCCGGACACCAAAGGTCTGCGCCGGTTCTTCGCGTGTGGCGTGGTGTTCGCCGTCCTTGCGGCACTCTGCGAGGTCGCCGCGATCCGCCTGTTCGGGCACATCACGGACGACGTGCTCGCCACCCGCGATCTGGACGCCTTCTGGGCGCCCGCCTTCACCTGGCTCGGGCTCGCCGCCTTCGCCGGGCTGACGTCCTTCGTCGGGACGTACGCCACGGCCTACGGCGCGGAACGTTTCCTGCTCGCCCTGCGCGACCGCGTGTTCGCGCACATCCAGACCCTGTCGCCGGACTTCTCGGAGAACCGGCGGCTCGGTGACCTCATGGCCCGGCTGACCGACGACATCCAGGCCATCGAGGAACTGGTCGGCTCCGGCCTGGTCAAACTGTTCACCACCGCGGCCAGCGTGGTGTTCTTCGCCGGCGCCGCCTTCCTCATCCGCTGGGACCTCGCCCTCGTCACGATGGCGCTGATCCCGGCGTTCCTGGTCGTCTCGAAGCTGTTCGCGGCCAGGTTCAGGACGGCGGCGGCGCGCGAGCGGCTCAGCAACGGCGCCATGAACAGCGTGCTGGAGGAGGGCCTGGCCAACCAGGCGCTCGTCCAGGCCTACAACCGGCAGGGGGCCGAGTCCGGGCGCCTGCACGGCGAGGGCCGCCGCTGGCTGCGCGCCAACCTGTCCCAGGCCTGGCTGTCGGGGCTCTACCAGCCCGTCGTCCAGGTCATCGAGACGGTCTGCCTGATCGTCATCATCGGGTTCGGCGCCTGGGAGATCGTCTCCGGACGGCTCACCCTGGGCGGCCTGCTCGCCTTCGCCGCCTACCTGGCGATGCTCTACCCGGCCGTGCAGAGCCTGGGGGAGCTCGCGCTGACGGTGTCGGAGGCGGCGGCGGGATCCGACCGGGTGATCGAGGTCCTGCACGTCCGGCCCCTCGTCACCGACCCCGAGGGGGCGGTGGCGCTGCCCGGCCGGGCCGAGGGACGGGTGGAGTTCGACGGCGTCGGCTTCACCTATCCGGGACGCACCCGTCCCGCCGTGCGCGATGTGTCGTTCACCGCCGGGCCCGGCGAGCTCATCGTCTGCACCGGGCCCAGCGGGAGCGGCAAGTCGACGCTGGCCAAGCTGCTGCTGCGGTTCTACGACCCGGAACGCGGGCGCATCCTGCTCGACGGCCGTGACATCAGGGGCCTGACGCGGGAGTCGCTGCGTGCCAACGTGGCGATCCTGCACCAGGAGACGCTGCTGTTCTCGGGGTCCGTACGCGACAACATCGCCTACGGCCGGCCGGGCGCCTCGCTCGACGAGGTGATCAGGGCGGCCGAGGCGGCGGGCGTGCACGACTTCGTCAAGCTGCTGCCCCAGGGGTACGACACCCCGGTCGGGCAGCGGGGCCGGCTGCTGTCCGGCGGCCAGCGGCAGCGGATCGGGATCGCCAGGGCCATCCTGCGCGACGCGCCCGTCCTGGTGCTCGACGAGCCGATGACCGGGCTGGACGACGCCACCGTCGCCCAGGTCATGAAGCCGCTGCGGCGGCTGATGGCCGGGCGCACGACCATCCTCATCACCCACGACCTGCGTCACGTGCCGGAGGGCGCGCGAGCCGTGGAGCTGGAGCCGGTGCCCCGCGAGGAGCGCATCCGGCTCAAGCGCGTCGGCTCGTTCGGCCTCAGGCCGCGGCTGACGACGCCGCCCTGAGCGGCGGGTGCGACAGGTCCCACGCGGCCGCCCTTCCTGGCTCCGGCCAGGGCGGGCGGCCGCGCCACGCCGGGCTACCGCCCGGTAGAATCGGAGCCCTCCCTCCGCTTGCCGAAGGCAGGTTCCCCATGGGCGACCACAGCTCCGCCCGGCCGTTACGCGCCGACGCCCGCCGCAACCGCGAGCGGGTGCTGCAGATCGCGCAGGAGGCGCTGGCCGCCGACGGGCTGACCATCTCCCTCGACGAGATCGCCCGCCGCGCCGGGTTCGGGGTCGGCACCGTTCACCGGCACTTCCCCACCGAGGAGGCGCTGCTGGAGGCCGTGCTGCTGGGCCGGGCCGAACGTTTCGTGGCCGACGCCCGCGCGCTGGCCACCGCCGAGGACGCCGGGCGGGCCTTCTTCGGCTGGTTCTGCCGGGTCGCCGAGCAGGCCGCGGCCCACCAGGCGCTGTGCGACCTGCTGGACGGCGGCGCGGGGCCGGCGCCGCGGCCCGGCTCGGCGCTGGAGGCCGACCTGGCCGACGCGGTCGGGCGGCTGCTGGCCCGCGCGCAGCGCGCCGGGGCCGTGCGCCGCGACCTGTCCGCCGACGACGTCCGCGACCTGCTGCGCGGGGCCCTGGCGGCCGAACGCCACGCGCGGGCAGGGGCGCGGCCGGGCGGATGGCGGCCGTGATGTGCGACGGCATGCGCGCCACAGCCGACTGACCGGCCGCCCGTCCCGCCGCAGATCACGGCGGCCGGAGCCGACTGACCGACCGGTCAAGGGGGTGTCGTCATATGGCTACAGATCGTCACCCTCGGGGCAGTTTCTCCGTCGAATCCGGCGGACATCCCCAAGACGTAGGAAAGGGATCCCCCTTCAGGCCCATCGGGCCGGGGTCCGGTCAGCTCGGGAGGTAGCCCGTGTTCGCTCTCATCGCCGCCCTGTTCTTCCTGCTCGCCCTGATCTTCGACATCGCCGGCACCGCCGTCGGCAACGTGCTCACCGCGGGCACGCTCACCACGGCCGGGCTGCTGTGCGTCGCCCTCCACCTGCTGGGGGTCGGCGCGGGATGGTCGCCGCTCAAGCGGTGAGGGCAGGTCCACCGGGGGCCGCGCGAGGTTGTTCAGCGCGCGGCCCCTCGTCGTGCCCGCGGGCGCCCGGCGGCACGGCCCTCGCCGTACCCGCGGGTGCCCGGCCCGGTGGGTTTCAGGCCAGGGCGAAGCGGACCTCGCGGGTGGCCGGGTCGGCCTGCGTCAGGCGCACGGTGACCCGCTCGCCCAGCGGCAGGACGCCGTCGCAGCGGGCGATCACGGCCGGCTCGACGAGCTGCACCTGGCCGCCGCCGCGGCGCTCGTCCACGTCGATCACCATCGCCTCGAACGACTGGCCGATCCGCTCCCGCAGCAGGAACGCCTCCACCAGGTCCACGCAGGCCCGGTCGACCGCCCCCGCGCGACGGCCGGTCGCCGACATGATGTCGGGCAGCAGCGGCAGCGCGGCCCGTACCTCGGCGGGCACCGGCTCGCCCGCCGCGACCGCCAGGCACACCTCGGTCGCGTACCGGTCCACCAGACGCCGCAGCGGCGCCGTGACGTGCGCGTACGGCGCCGCCACCGCCGCGTGCTCGGCCAGCTTGGGCGGCGCGCCGTCGAAGGCCGCGTACCCGGCGCCGCGCAGCAGCACCTTCGACTCCTGCAGGAACGCCGCCTGCTGAGGGTTCTTCGGGTCGAGATCGTGCACGACCTCCCCGTAACCGGCGCCCTCGGGCCACGGCACGCCGAGCGCCTGCGCGACCCTGCGCACCTTGGCCAGGTCGTCCGGCTGCGCCGCGGGCAGCACGCGCAGGATGCCGACCTCGGCGTCCAGCATCATCGAGGCGGCGGCCATGCCGGTCAGCAGCGAGATCTGGGCGTTCCACGCCTCGGCGGGCAGCGGCACGCGGAACTCCAGCCGGTAGCCGCCGTCGGCGTCCCGGACGACCTCCTGCTCGGGCGTGGGCAGGGTCACGCCGCCGCGCGCCCGCTCCAGCCCCAGCCGCAGCGCGCCGATCTCGGCCAGCAGGCTCAGGGTGCCGTCGGCGGTGCCGGTGTCCACGGCCGCCTGCACGTAGGCGTAGTCGAGCCGTTCGCGGCTGCGCACCCGGGCGCGCTGCACGTCCGCGCCGACGATCCGGCCCTCGGCGTCGAGATCGACGCGCCAGACCGCGGCCGGACGGATCGCGCCCGGCAGCAGGCTCGCCGCCCCCTCCGACAGCACCTTGGGATGCAGCGGCACCCTGCCCACCGGCAGGTACACCGTCTCACCCCTGGTCCGGGCCTCGACGTCGATCGGGCCGCCCGGCCGGACGAAGGCCCCGACGTCGGCGATGGCGTACCAGACGCGGTAGCCGTCGCGCAGCCGTTCCAGGTGCAGGGCCTGGTCGAGGTCCATCGAGCCCGGCGGGTCGATGGTCACGAACGGCACGTCGGTCAGGTCTTTGGCGTCAAGCCTGGGCACCTGCGCCACCCAGTCGGCCTCGTCGAGCACGTCCTGGGGGAAGCCGGCGGGCAGCCGCTGCTCGCGCAGCACGCGGTCGAACCCGTCCTCCAGCCTGGCGGGGATCGGGCCAGGAACCTGAATCATCGACACGCCCACAACCTACTCAAGGCGGGCGTACCGTCACGACTGGGGCGTCAGGTGGGCGTCGAGGCCGGTGATCCGCAGCAGGCGCTTCATGTTGGGCGGGACGTTGGCCAGCCGCAGGCTGGTGTGCCCGCGGGCGGCCTGGTTGTGCAGGGAGACCAGGATGCCGAGCCCGGCCGCGTCGATGAAGGACAGGCCGCCCACCTCGATCACCACCGACATGTCCGGTCGCCGCGCCCGCCCGGCCTCCTCCAGCACGCCGAGCAGGTGGCCGCGGACGGCCTCGGTGGTGGCGATGTCGAGCTCGCCGCTCAGGGAGACGGTCACGGTCGTGTCGTGGCGGCTGGTGGTCAGGTGAAGAGAATCCATGTCGGCTCCCCGCTGTCGGTCCGGGCGGAGGAAGGTGGTGCTGACTACGGGGACCCGCCCCTGGCCGAAGGCGCCGGATGCGATGATCGTCACGCAGCGCTACGGTCTGTTTCCGAAGAGGAGTGTACATGCCCTCCTGTCCGGGCTCGCGGAGCAGGCCCCCTCCGTGCGAAGAGCCCGCGGGGACCGGCGCCACGGGCGTTGCGGGCGGGGGCGTACTGCCCGGTAACGTCTCGTTCCGCCTGATCTACTGACATAGAGGAGCGTGACGTGCCCCCCGTCATCCTTTCCGCCGCCGGCTCGGCCCTGGTGCTCGACGACTCCGGCCCCGGGCTGCCGCGGGTGCGGCACTACGGCGCCGACCTCGGGGCGGTCGCCGGGGCCGACCTGGCGCCCGCCCTGCTGTCGCTGGCCCCCGCGCCGGCGCTGCTGCCCGGTCAGGACGAGTCCTGGTTCGGCCGGCCGGGTCTGTCCGGTGACCGGGCCGGTGAGCACTGGCCGGTGCGCTGGAGCGCCGAGAGCGTCGAGACGGCGGCCGAGCCGGGCACGGGCGGCCGCGTCACCGTCGCCGCCGTGGACGCCGAGGCGGGGCTGCGGCTGCTCAGCGAGCTGGTGATGGACGCCTCCGGCGTCGTCATGATGCGGCACACGGTGACCAACACCGCCGCCTCGCCGTACCGGCTGCAGGGGTTGACGTGCGCGCTGCCGCTGCCCGCCAGGGCCGGGGAACTGCTGGACTTCACCGGACGGTGGGCGCTGGAGAAGGTGCCGCAGCGCAGGGAGTTCGGGCAGGGGGTGTGGTCGCGGGAGAGCCGCCGCGGCCGAACCGGGCACGACGCGACCGGCCTGCTCGTCGCCGGCACGCCCGGTTTCGGGTTCCGCTCCGGCGAGGTGTGGGCCGTGCACGCCGGCTGGAGCGGCGGCCACGTCCACTACGCCGAACGGCTCGTCGAGGGGCAGGCCGTGCTGGCCGCCGGCGAACTGCTCGAACCCGGCGAGATCACCCTCGCCCAGGACGGCGCCTACACCATCCCGTGGGTCTACTTCACCTGGTCCGGCAGCGGCCTGGACGAGGCCGCGGGTCGTCTGCACGACCACCTGCGCGCCGCCCGCCCGCTCCCGGTCCGCCCGGTCACCCTGAACAACTGGGAGGCCACCTACTTCGACCACGGCCTCGACCGGCTGCGCGAGCTGGCCGACAAGGCGGCCGCCGCCGGCGTCGAACGGTTCGTGCTCGACGACGGCTGGTTCCGCCACCGCCGCCACGACCGAGCCGGGCTCGGCGACTGGTACGTCGACGAGGACGTGTGGCCCGGCGGCCTGCACCCGCTGGCCGAGCACGTACGCGAGCTGGGCCTCCAGTTCGGCCTGTGGTTCGAGCCCGAGATGGTCAACCCCGACTCCGACCTGGCCCGCGCCCACCCCGACTGGATCCTCGCCCGCGCCGCCCGTCCGCCCGCGCTCTGGCGCAACCAGCAGGTGCTCGACCTGGCCCGGCCCGAGGTCTACGACTACCTCCTCGACCGCCTGGACACGCTGACCCGCGAGTACGCGCTGGACTACATCAAGTGGGACCACAACCGCGACCTGGCCGAGCCCGTCCACGACGGGACGCCCGGCGTGCACGCGCAGACGGCCGCGGTCTACCGGCTGATCGACGAGCTGCGCCGCCGCCACCCCGGGCTGGAGATCGAGTCGTGCTCATCGGGCGGCGCGCGCATCGACTACGGCGTCCTGGCCCGCACCGACCGCGTGTGGGCCTCCGACAGCAACGACGCCCTCGACCGGCAGGCCATCCAGCGCTGGACCGGGCTGCTGGTGCCGCCGGACCGCATGGGCTGCCACGTCGGCGCGCCCCACGACCACATCACCGGCCGCGCGCTGCCGCTCGCCTTCCGGGCGGCGACCGCGATGTTCGGCCACATGGGCGTGGAGTGGGACCTGACCTCGGCGAGTCCGCAGGAGCTGGAGGAGCTGGGCGTCTGGATCGCGCTGCACAAGCGGCTGCGGCCGGTGCTGCACGCGGGCCGGGTCGTGCGGGCCGACCATCCTGACCCCTCGACGCTGGTGCACGGGGTCGTGCTGCCCGAAAAGGCCGTGTTCGCCTGCGTCCAGCTCACCAGCCGCGTCACCGTCAGCCCGGAACCGTTGCGGCTGCCGGGGCTCGACCCGGCCGCGCTGTACGAGGTGCGCGCCGCGGGGCCGCTGCCGGAGGGCGCGGGGCTGCCGCAGTGGGTGTTCGCGCCGGCGCGGCTGCCGGGGGCGGCGCTGGCCGAGCTGGGGTTGCCGGGGCCCGCGCTGCGTCCGGCCTCGGCGCTGGTCTTCGAGGTCGAACGGGTGGCAGGGGGCCAGGGGCGGCAGAGCTAGCCGCTCGATCGCGGGGCCCAGCCGCCCGATTCCGTGGCATGAGGACCGCTCCCGGTCGCGCGGTGCTCAGGCCGGGGCCGGGTCCCGTGGGGGTGCTCGGTGGTGTGCTCAGCGGGGCAGTCGGCGCGGCCGGTGGCGGGGTCTGCGGGGCGGTCAGTGGGTGGCCGGGCGCCAGGGGGCGTCGGCGGGGGAGGGGCGCCAGGCCGCCCAGTCGATGCGCACCCGGTCCGGCCGGGCCGGGTCCACCTTCACGGGCAGCACCGCGCCCGGGACCACCAGGCCCATGGGGATGCGCGGCAGCGTCTGGCGGTGGGTGACCCGGTAGGCGGGGCCCTCGTGCGGCTGCACCACCAGCCCGAAGCTGACGACGGGCTGGTCGTTGACGGACATGTGGGTGTCGGCCATCGACTCCACCACGGCCTGCGCGGGAATCCCGGTCGCGAGGAGCCGCTGGCCGTTCCTCGCCATGATCAGGAACGGCACGCCGACCGCGGCCGTGAGCAGCGTCGTCCCGGCGGTGATCGCCACAGCCAGCAAGATTCCCGTGGTCACTGTGCTTCCCCAGTTCTGTCCTCCGCCCGGCGTCCGGGCGGCTCGTTCCGTCTGATCTCGAAGGACTTTCTAGCCGGGACGGCTTGACCGCCGCTTGATCGCCGGTTGCAAGATCCCGTCGCCGACCTGGTTTATTTCACAGGTAAAACACCTGGTAATCTTTTGGGGATGACCAGAGCCCTCCGATCCCGTGCCCGATCCCTGCCGTCCCCTGCTTCGCCGTCGCCGTCGCGGGAGCGTTCATTGCGGTCTGGGGTGGGGGCGTCGGCGGGGTGGCGGGCGCGGCTGCCCGTGCGTGCGGCGCTGCGGCTGGGGCCCGTCGGTGACATCTGGCACAAACCCGCCCTGAGCGCCGTCGTCGCCCTCGCCGTCCCGCTGCTCGCTCTCCTGTGGGCCGGACGGCTCGACCTCGTGCCCTACGCCGCCGCCGGCTCGATGTGCGCCCTGTACGGTCACGGCCTGCCGTACGCGGCCCGTGCCAGGGCGCTGGCCTGGGTGGTGGTGGGGATGACGTCCGGCACGGCGGTCGCGCTGGTCGTCTCGGCCCTCACCGGCTCGGTCGCCGTCCGGGTGGCGGTGGCCGCCCTGCTGGCCGGGCTGCACAAGGCGGTCTGCGACGCCACCCGGATCGGGCCGCCGGGGAACGTCGTGCTCACGTTCGTCGCCGCCGGCGCGGTGTTCGTCCCGCAGGAACTGGGCGACGTGCCGGCCCACGTCGGCCTCGGGCTGCTCGGCGGGCTCCTCGCCTGGACGGTCGGCATGGCCCCCGTCCTCCTCCGCCCCGACGGCCCCGAACGCATCGCCGTCGCCCGCGCCCTCGAATCCACCGCCCACCTCCTGCGTACAGCCCCCGGGCCCCGCGCCCTCCCCGAGCCCCGCGCCCTCCCGGAGACTCGCGCTCTCCCGGAGACTCGCGTTCTCCTGGAGGGACGCAGCGTCCTCAGCACCCGCAGCCTCCCCGGCGCCCGTGGCCTCGTCGATGGGCGTGCTCTCTCCGGCATCCGCGGCCTCTTCGAGGGGCGCGGTCTCGCCGAGACCTGCGACCTCTCGGAGGCCCGCGACTTCCCTGGGGTCCGCGACTTCCCTGAGGGGCGCGAGGCCGCCGCGGTCCACCAGGCGCGCCATGCCGCTGCGGCGGCGGTCAACGCCGCCTGGCAGACGCTGTTGCGCTCGGGCGTCCCCGCTCGGCGCCGTGACGCGCTGGCCCGGCTGCTGGTCCGCGCCGAGTCGGCTGCCGCTGGGATTGTCGGGGAGACCGGTCCGTGCGCTGCGAGGACTCCGGGCGTTCCGGGCCTTTCAGATGTTTCAAGCCTTCCCGGTGTTTCTGGCCCTCCTGGCCCTCATGGTGTTCCGGGTGTTCGAGGTGTGCCCGGTATTCCGGGGTTTCGGGTGGTTCGTGGGGCTCCGGCCGCTTCAGGTACGGTGCGGCGGGCCACCCCCGGAGAGCTCGCCCGCTGGGCTCGCGACCTGCGCAAAGGGCGCCCGCTGCCGTCCCCACGCGAGGTCGCGCTCCCTGCGGACGAGCAGGCCGAACTCGAAGGCGTCGCGGCTGGACGGGACGAGTCCGCGATGACCGGAGCGGACAGGCCGGGACGTGCGCCAGCGGCCGGCCGAGTGCGGCGTGCGGCAGCGGCCGCCGGGGTGCGGCGTGCGGCGGCGGTCGGCGGGGTGCGGCGTGCGGCAGCGGCCGCAGCTGTGCGGCGTGCGGCGGCGGTCGGCGGAGTGCGGCGTGCGGCGGCGGCTGGCCGAGTGCGGCGTGGGGCAGCGGGCGGCGGGGTGCGTGGATCGGGCGAGGTACTGCGGCGTGGGACAGGGGGTGGCGCCGTGCGGGTGGTGGGTGAGGTGGTGAGGCGGTGGCGGGTTGTCGGGATGGTGTTCGCCGGGGCCGCTGTGGCCGGGTGGGGGTCGATGGCGTTGGGGGTGGGCAGGCCGTACTGGGCGGTGGTGACGGCGGCGGCCGTGTTCGCGGCCAACACCACCCTCTCCTGGAGCCGCGCGATCCAGCGCGTCGTCGGCAACCTGCTGGGCGTCGGGCTGTTCACCCTGGTCGCCCCCGTGACCCGGCTCGGCGCGGTGGCGCTCGTCGTGGCCGTGCTGGCGTTGCAGTTCGCGACGGAGGCGGCCATCACGCGCAACTACTGGCTGGGCAGCGTCTTCGTCACGCCGATGGCCATCCTCATGGGGGAGTTCGCCGGGACGCGGCCGGTGGCCGAGCTCGTGGCCGATCGCTGGCTGGACACCTGTCTCGGCGCGGTGGCGGGGCTGCTGGCCTGCGTGCTGGTGCCGGACCGGAGGGCGGCCCGGCGCGTACGGGCGGGGCTCGTACGTCTGGAGCGGATGCTGGCCGGGACGCCGGAACCGGGGGAGCGGGACCGGCTCCGCGCGGCGCTGGTGGAGGTCCGCGAAGCGGCCGACGTCGCTTCGGGCGAGTGGTGGACCGGGGCGCTGCCCCATGAGCGCATCGCCGCCGCCGAGCGCGCCGGTCACCGCAGACTCGCCATCCTGTACGCCTGATCGTTCCACCCGCGGCCGGAGCGGCGCCGTCGGCGCGTACGATCGGAGCCACCGGAAGATCGGCACGATGAGAGGAACCAGCACGTGGAGGACGCCGTCGCGAAGGCATTGCGGCAATGGCGGCAGGTCCTTCCCGACGCCGACCTCGACACGATCGCCGTCATCGGCAGGCTCAACCGCTGCGCCGCGCTCCTGCAGCAGGCCGCCGACGCCCCGCTCGGGCGCGCCGGGGTGAGCCGTCCCGAGTACGACCTGCTGTGCGCCCTGCTCAGGGTCGGCGGCGAGCTGACGCCGGGCAGGCTGGCCCGCGAGACGTTCGCCTCGGGAGCGGCGGTGACCAAGCGGGTCAGGCGGCTGGAGGAGATCGGCCTGGTCGCCCGGCGGGTGGACGAGCGAGACCGGCGCGTCGCCCACCTCTCGCTGACCGGACGCGGCAGGGAGCTGATCCTGCGCCTGCTGCCCGAGCAGCTCGACTACGAGACCGAGCTGCTGGAAGGGCTTCCCCGCGACCGCGAACGCCAGCTCGCCGACCTGCTGGCCGAACTGCTGCTCGTCCTGGAGGGCCGCCTCGGCGGCCTGCTCGGCTGAGCCCCCGCCACCTCCGCACGCCCGCCTCCGCATGGCGGGCCCGCCGACGGCGGCCCCGGGAGGGGGCCGGGGAGTGTGGGCCGGGAGCGCGGCCCCAAGGAGCGCGGCCCCAAGGAGTGCGGCCCCAAGGAGTGCGGCTCGGGTGTGCGGTTCGGGTGGCGGACGGATGGAGGAGGCGGGGAGCGGGGTTAGGGTGGCCGCGTGCATATCGACGAATGGCTGCAAGCGATCCCCGCCGCCTGGTTGTGCGCGATGGTCGCGCTCGTGATCGGCCTGGAGAGCCTCGGCATCCCGCTGCCCGGCGAGATCGTGCTGGTCAGCGCCGCCATTCTGTCCGCCAAGGGCGTGGTCAGCCCGGTCGCCGTCGGCGTGTGCGCGAGCGCGGGGGCGATCGTGGGCGACTCCGCCGGCTACGCCATCGGGCGCAAGGGCGGCCGCCGGCTGTTCGAACGGCTGGGCCGCCGCTTCCCCCGCCACTTCGGCCCCCGTCACGTCGCCAAGGCCGAGGACTACTTCCACCGGTACGGCGTCTGGGCCGTGTTCGTCGGCCGCTTCATCGCGCTGCTGCGCATCCTGGCCGGGCCGCTGGCGGGGGCGCTGCGCATGCCGTACTGGCGGTTCGCCGTGGCGAACGTGCTGGGCGGCATCGTGTGGGCGGGCGGCACCACCGCGGTGATCTACTATCTCGGCATGGTGGCCGAGAAGTGGCTGAAGGGCTTCTCCTGGGTCGGGCTCGGGGTGGCCGTGCTGTTCGGCATCGGCACCACGCTCTACCTCAAGCGCCGCGCGGCCTCAGCGCTCGATGAGGGTGACCTCGAGGGAGTAGTGCGAGGCCCGATAGACGTGTGAGCCGTGCTCGACGGCCCGGCCCTGGTCGTCGTACGTCGTTCTGATCATGGTGAGCAGCGGCGCGCCGCGGCGCTCGTCGAGCAGCTTGGCCTCGATCTGGCCGGCGGCGCGGGCCCCGATGCGCTGGTTGGCCACCCGCATGCGCACGCCCGCGCCGCGCAGCAGCTCGTACAGTCCGCGGCCCTCCAGGTCGGCCGCCGAGAGCGGGGCCAGGCCCAGCGGCAGCCAGTTGTGCAGCACGGCGAGCGGCTCGCCGGCGGCGAAGCGCAGGCGTTCGAGGTAGAGGATCTCGGTGCCGGGCTCGACGCCCAGGATGGCCGCCTTGTCCTCCTCGACCGGGCGCGGCTCCAGCGCGAGCACCTGCGTGGCCGGCTCCTGGCCCGAGCGGCGCAGGTCGTCGTAGAGGCTGGTCAGCTCGACCGAGCGCTTGACCTGGCCGTGCACCACCTGCGTGCCGACGCCGCGCTTGCGCACCAGCAGGCCCTTGTCCACGAGGTATTGGATCGCCTGGCGGATCGTCGGCCTGGACAGGCCGAGCTTGTCGGCGAGCAGGATCTCGTTGTCCAGCCGGGAGCCGGGCGCCAGGTCGCCGCGCCGGATCGCCTCGGCGATCTGCTCGGCCACCTGGAAGTAGAGCGGCACAGGGCTGGATCGGTCCAGGTCGATGGCCAGGTTCGGGGTCATGCTGATCAGCCTAACCGAGGTCAGAATGTCAAGACAAATAGCGAGTGGCGAGCAGCGCGGGCAGCCCGGCGAGCGAGGTGAGGCGGGGGAACCCGGCCGGCGCCGCCTCGACTCCCAGCCGGTCGAGCCACACCGAGGGCATGCCGGCCGCCGCCGGGCCGCGTACGTCGTTGTCGAGGTCGTCGCCCACCAGGAGCACCTGCTCGGGCGGCAGGCCGAGGGCCCGCGCGGCGGCGGCGTAGCAGGCGGCGGACGGCTTGAAGTGCCCGCCCAGGCACTCGCCGGTCAGCACCGGGCCCACGTCGAGGCCGAGCGCCTGGATCTTGGCCTCCTGCACGCCCTGTGACCCGTTGGTCAGGACGCCCAGCGTGTAGCCGCGCAGCCCGGCCAGCGCCGGGGCCACGTCGGGGTAGGCGGCCCAGCCGCGCCGGTAGTGGTCGGTGTAGCCGGCGAAGGCGGCCTCCAGGTCGGCCGGCGCCTCCACGGACAGCTCCCGGCACAGGGCGCGCACCCGGCGGCGGCGCTGCTCCTGCCAGGAGCACTCGCCGGCCTGCCAGGCGGCCAGGTGGGGAATCTCCAGCGCCGCCCACAGCGAGGCGACCTCGGGCAGGCGGGGATGGCCGGGGGCCAGCTCCGACGCCCACGCGGTGATCGCGGCGTCGGCCGCGCCGCGATGGTCGAGCAGAGTGCCGTCGAGGTCGAACAGGATGCCCTTGATGCTGCCGCTCACCCGGCGAGCATATCGGCGGCGACCCGGGCGGCCGTCTCGCGCGGCGGGTAGCCCAGGGTGAGGCCGCGCACCGAGCGCGGCGCGGCGGCGAAGCGCGCCTCGGCGTCCTCGCCCAGCACGTAGGCCAGGGCGGGGGACAGGCCGCGATGCGACTCCAGCGCCGCCACCTCGGCCGCGGCCCGGCCGGGGGGCAGGGCCTCGTGGTAGTCGGCGATCAGGGAGTCGAGGTCGAAGAGCCGCTCGTAGGGCTCGGTGGTGCCGGCCACGACCCGGACGGCCGCGCCTTCGGCGCGCGCCCGGTAGACCAGGCCGGTGCCGCCGCTCTTGGCGAACCAGCGCAGCGCCTCCTCGGCGGGCAGGGTGAAGGTGCCGTACGGCTTGCGCCCGTACAGCAGGGCCTCGGCGATCCAGCGGTCGCACCAGTGCTCGTCGCGGTACGGCGTCGGCGACCCCGGGTCGCAGCTCAGGCCCTGGGCCAGCACCGGGTTCCAGGCCGAGACCAGCGGGCTGCTGAAGCGCGGCATGCGGGGGCCCAGGCAGCGGCTCAGCGCGTAGCCGTACCAGACGGTGACGACCTCGGTGCGCCGCTTGGGACGCCTGCGCTCGTAGGCGCCGTTCATCACCTGGCCGTCGGGGTGGCGCCAGGGGCCGGGTTCGGTGGCCTGGTCTGTGGGGACCCGGGGGGTGCGGTAGTCGGGATTGAGCGTCCACACGTCCGCCACAGTGTCGGCTCCTTCGGCGTCGGGGTCGCGGCAAGACCATCAGAGTGACTCATCGTGCAACACCCGTCACGGTGAATCAATGAACCGGGGGTGAACGATGATGTTTGTCATCAGTGGTGCTTGCGGTACTCGCCCGCCTGCCGGATGTGGTCGATCATGACGCGCTCCGCGGCGTCGGCGTCGCCCGCCTCCAGCGCGGCCAGCAGCCGCTCGTGCGCCTGGAGCTGCCGCCCGACCTGCTCCGGGTCGAGCCACAGCGACGCCTCGGCGGGCACCGGGACGCCGTTGCGCACCGACCTGGCGTGGGCGCCGAGGAAGGCCGGGCCGCCGATGTCGACGATGCGCAGGTGGAAGCGGCTGCTCTGGTCGGCCAGCCGGTCGTGCCTGCCCTGCTCGGCGTCGGCGGCCATCTCGCGGTGCAGGTCGCGCAGCCCGGCGAGGTCGTCGGCGGTGATCCGGGCGGCGGCCAGCCGCGCCCCCAGGCCCTCGACGACCGCGCGCAGCCCGTAGTACTCGGCCAGGGCGTCGTCGCCGAGATCGATGACGGTCGCGCCGTGGTGGGCCTCGTAGCTGATCAGCCGGTCCTTCTCCAGCCGGCGCAGCGCCTCGCGCACGGGGGTGACCGAGACGCCGAGCCGCCGGGCGACGGCCCCGGCGCGCAGGGCGGTGCCGCCCGGGATGCGGCCGCCGCGGATCTCGTCCAGCAGCACGCTGTAGACGTAGTCGGCCTTGCTCATGGGCGGCGTGGGCTCGCTGGCTGTCATGTCCCCAGTCTCTCGCACGGCCGGTCGCGGCTATAAATTATTTCTTATAACTTACAAACTATGACTAGTCTGGCCGACCTGCGGGTCATCGACGCGGCGACGCTGTTCGCCGGCCCCTCCGCCGCGATGATGCTCGGCGACTTCGGCGCCGACGTGATCAAGATCGAGCACCCGCGCCGCGGCGACCCCTCGCGCGGCCACGGCGCCTCGGTGGACGGCGTCGGCCTGTGGTGGAAGTCGTTGTCCCGCAACAAGCGCACCGCCGCCGTCGACCTCTCCCGCGCCGAGGGCCAGGAGATCCTGCGCCGCCTGGCCGAGCGCTCCGACGTGCTGATCGAGAACTTCCGTCCCGGCACCCTGGAACGCTGGAACCTGGCCCCCGAGGACCTGCTCAAGGCCAACCCGCGGCTGATCGTGGCCCGGATGACCGGCTTCGGGCAGATCGGCCCGATGGCCGGGCAGCCGGGGTTCGGGACGCTGGCCGAGGCCATGAGCGGGTTCGCGGCCATGACCGGCGAGCCGGACGGCCCCCCGACCCTGCCGCCGCTGGCCCTGGCCGACGGCATCGCCGGCCTGGCCATGTCGTACGCGATCATGGTGGCCCTGCACGCCCGCGCGGCGACCGGCCGCGGGCAGGTGATCGACCTGGCCATCATCGAGCCGATCCTGGGCCTGCTCGGGCCGCAGATGACCGCCTACAAGGCGCTCGGGGTGGTGCCGCGGCGCACCGGCAACCGGTCCAGCAGCAACGCCCCGCGCAACACCTACCGCACCCGCGACGGCCGCTGGGTGGCGATCTCCACCAGCGCCCAGCCCATCGCCGAGCGGGTCGTCACCCTCGTCGGGCGGCCGGACCTGGTCGAGCAGCCCTGGTTCGCCAGCGGTCACGGCCGCGTCCAGCACGTGGACGAGCTGGACGAGGCGGTCGCCACCTGGATCGCCGCCCGCGACGCCGACGAGGTGATCGCCCGCTTCGAGGAGGCCCAGGCCGCCGTCGCCCCCATCTACGACGTCACCGACCTGGCGACCGACCCGCAGTACGCCGCGCTCGGCACGTTCGTCGAGCTGCCGGACCCGGAGCTGGGCACGGTCACCCTGCAGAACGTGCTGTTCCGCCTGTCGGAGACGCCCGGCGAGATCCGCTGGCCCGGCCGCCCGCTCGGCCACGACACCGACGAGGTGCTCGGCGAGCTGGACTACCCGGCCGAGACCGTCGCGGCCCTGCGCGAGGCCGGGGTGATCGCGTGAACGCCCCCGTCACCTGGCTGTACGTGCCCGGCGACCGTCCCGAGCGCTTCGCCAAGGCCGCCGCCTCGGGGGCCGACGTCGTCATCATCGACCTGGAGGACGCGGTCGCGCCCGCCGCCAAGGACGCCGCCCGCGCCCACGCCGTCGCCTACCTGCGCGGGCCCAGGCAGGCCGGGCCGCGCCTCCACGTCCGGGTGAACGACGTGACGACCGCGCGCGGCCTGGACGACCTGGCGGCCGTGGGCGAGCTGGCCGACGCCGTACGGCTGCCCAAGGTCGAGTCGGCCGCCGCCCTGGACGCCCTGCCCGGCACGGCCCCCCTGTACGCGCTGCTGGAGTCGGCGGCCGGGATCGTCGAGGCCCGCGCCGTGGCCGCGCACCCGCGGGTGGCCGGCGTGGCGCTGGGCGAGCAGGACCTGGCCGCCGAGCTGTCCCTCACCGACGAGACCGCCATGAACCACCTCAGGCTGCAGGTCGTCCTGGCCGCCGCGGCCGCGGGCCTGCCGCCGGTGCCCATGTCGGTCTACCCCGACATCAAGGACGAGGACGGGCTCCTCGCCTCCTGCCGGGCCGGCCGCGCGCTCGGCCTGTTCGGCAGGACCGCCATCCATCCCGCGCAGCTCCCGGCCATCCGGCGGGCCTTCCGTCCCACCGGGGAGGAGACGGCCAGGGCCGCCGAGATCGTCGAGGCGGCCGAGCGGGCGGGCACGGGCGCGGGGGCGGGGGCGGTGGCCCTGCCCGACGGCCGCTTCGTGGACGCCCCGGTCCTCGCCAGGGCCCGCCGCGTGCTGGACCTGGCCCGCCGGCTCGCCCCCGCGGACCGGCCAGGCCCCGGTTAACGGGAGGGGTACCAGCGGACCTGCAGCTCCTCGTCCGCCGGGGCCGGGCCGGGCAGGTCACGGTGGGCGGGCGGCACCCGCAGCGAGTCCATCATCAGCGTCAGGTAGCGGTGGCGGAGCTGGGAGGTGCGCTCCTCGTCACCGAGCTTGATCGAGGCGATCTGCTCGAACAGCAGCGCGATGTCGGCCACCGTGACGTCGGCCCGCAGCACGCCCGCCTCGACCGCCCGGCGGTGCAGCCGGGTGGCCAGGTCGCCGGCGCGGACGGCGTCGTGGTAGAGCTCCTCCGTCGGCTGGAAGGTGCCGGCCAGCTTGATCGTCAGGGAGTTGGTGTCGGCGTCCACGATGCCGCGCAGGTAGGAGGCGAACGCCTCCCAGGGGTCGCCCTCGTCGTCCATCGCGCGCTGGGCCACGGCGGCGTAGAGCTTCAGCCCGTCGCCGCACAACTTCTGCAGCAACGCCTCCTTGCTGGGGTAGCGCCGGTAGAGCGCGCTGATCCCGACACCCGCCTTCTCGGCCACGGCCGCGATGGGGGCGCCCGGATCGGCGGTGAAGACCGCCCTGGCCGCCTGGAGGATCAGCTCGTCGTTGCGGGCGGCCTGCGCCTTGCGGCCGCTCATGGGTGCGCTGGTCATGCCTCCAGCATACGGGAACGAAAGATTCCGTTCTACTTCCGGTGAAGATCGAAGCGCTGGTCCGTATGTCTATACAAAGAGATCACATTGCGGTAGAACCAGGCTAGCCCGTTGGTCTTGGAGGTATCCGATGAGACGTACCCCGATCGTGCTGGCGCTGGCCGGCGTACTCGCCCTGACCAGCTGTTCCTCCTCCGCCGAGCCGGGCGCGCAGAGCGCCGCGCCCGGCTCGGCCGCCGCCCCGGCGGCCGGCGGCCGCTCGGAATAGCACA
>NZ_JBSGCE010000082.1:0-32877 GCF_053601695.1 Nonomuraea sp. NPDC004702 | reverse complement strand
TCCTGCTTACGGGGCAACTACCCACTCATGACCACAGCACGGCGCTCTACTGACTCGAGCCCTAACACCAAATCCCCTTGTCAGCAGGCTCTAAGACCGGCTACCCGCTGACCATCACCGACGCCGAGGCCAACAAGAACGGCACCAAAGCGATGGTGCTGGACTATTACCGCGGTCTCAACGACTACGTGGCGGACCTGGCAACGAAGACCAGCCCGGAAGGTCGTACCTGGGCCTTCACCTATTACGCAAATGGCAATCTCAAGACGGTCACCGACGCCTACAACAAGCCCACCTCAACCGTCTATGACGCGCGCGGCAACGTCCTTTCGGTGACCGACGCGCTGGGCAAAAGACGACCCAGACCTACGACATCTTCAAACGCCCGCTGGTATCCAAGGTCCCCAAGGACCAGGACGCCTCTCCGGCGGTGTTCATCACCACCCCGGCCCCGATCTACGACCCCAACGACAACGTCACCAAGTCCACCGCGCCCAACGGCGCCGTGGCCACCGCCGTCTACGATGCGGCCGACCAGCTCACCGACTCGTTACTGCCCAAGGACAGCGACACCGGCCCGGAGCGCAAGGCCACCTTCACCTGGGACCCGGCCGGCAACCTCAAAACCCAGACCGAGCCGAAGGGCAACCTGTCCGGCGCGACCGCGGCCGACTTCACCACCACCTACGTCTACGACGAGATCTACCAGCTGACCGAGGTCCGCAACGCCAAGCGGCACAAGATCACCTACGAGTACGACAACGTCGGCAACACCAAGAAGGTCGTCGACCCGCGCAAGAACGCCACCGCCGACACGGCCGACTACACCGCCAGCTACGACTACGACCTCAACCACCGGGTCAAGACCTCCAAGGACGCGGCCGGCTTCGTAACCTCGGTCGACTACGACCTGGACGGGCTGGTGGTCGGACAGACCGACCAGGAGAACAACAAGACGATCACGACGTACGACAAGCGCGGCGCCGTGAAGGAGACCCAGGTCCCGCACGCCGACAACGGCGGCGACATCAAGTACATCACCACCCGGTTCGTCTACGACTTCGTCGGCAACAAGATCAAGACCATCACCCCGCGCGGCGTGGAGACCACCGACGACGACACCGACTTCATCGCCGAGACCAGGTACGACAAGCTCAATAGGCCGGTCGAGGAGATCTTCCCCTTCGACAAGGACGACCCGGTCTACAACAAGCCCGACAGCGTCACCTACGCCTACGACGACGTCTCCCGGCTGAAGGAGATCTCCGCCCCGCCCTCCCACGGGCAGACCATCCGCAACATCACAACGATGACCTACTGGGACAACGGCTGGTCCAAGACCACCACCGACCCGTGGGACATCAAGACCACCTACGACTACAACAAGCTGGGCCTGCAGACCAACCGCACCGTCACCTCCGCAGGCGGCTCCTCCCAGCGCGCGCTGGACTGGGACTACTACCCCGACGGCAAACTCAAGACCCACTCCGACAACGGCGTCCCGCTCGGCCTGGACGTCGTGCTGGAGGACAACTCCGACACCGGCCAGGTCGTCGCCACGGGCTCCTGGACGCCGACCTCGGGCGGCACCCTGGCCTCCAACATCGCGGGCCCGCAGGTGGCGGCCTCGACCGGGTTCGTCGGCTACGACTACGCCACCGCCCCGGCCGGCACCGGCCAGAGCAGCTTCACCTGGAACCTGACCACTCCCACCGCCGGCACCTACAAGGTCGCCGTCCAGTACCCCTCCGGCGCCACCGCCACCAACGCCAAGTACACCGTCAAGCACGACGGCGGCACCGCTGACGTGGTCGTCGACCAGACCAAGAACGCCGGCACCTGGGTCGAACTCGGCTCCTACACCTTCACCGCCGGCACCGCCCACAGCATCACCCTCACCGACGCCGCCAACGGCACCCTGATCGCCGACGCCGTCAAACTCGTCCGCGACACCGGCGGCGCGACCGACAGCGAGAAGAAGGACTTCTCCTACACCTACGACGCCAACGCCAACCTGACCCGAATCGACGACAACTCACCCACGGCCAAGATCGGCCTGTGGGACATCGCCTACACCAACCTCAACCAGATCGAGAAGATCCAGGAAAAGCTCGACGGCGTCCTGAAGAACACCACCACCTACGACTACAACGAGAACAGCGCCGTCACCGTCCGCACCCACGACAAGACGGTGGCCACCTACGACTACGACGTGCGCGACCTCGTCAACCAGGTGGTCAACAAGAAGACGGCCACCGACCCGTCCCCCAAGACCACTACCTACACCTACACCCCGCGCGCCGAACGCCAGACCGAGACCAAGGCCAACAACAACACCGTCACCTACGACTACTTCCTGTCCGGCGTCCTGCGCCACTCGGTGGAGAAGAAGCCCAACGCCGCGATCGTCGCCGAGCACACCATCGGCTACCAGGGAAACCTGCAGCGATCCAGCGACCACGCCAAGATCCAGAACGCCGACAGCCCCGGCGCCTACCTGGACAACACCTACGCCTACACCTACGACCCCCGCGACCGCATCGCCAAGACCGTCAAGACCCCGACCGGCGGCGGCACGGCCGAGACCGAGACCTACTCCCACGACGCCAACAGCAACGTGTGGGAAGAGGAGGTCCTCGGCAAGAAGACCACCTTCACCTACGACCGCAACCGCCTTATGACCTCCGTCAGCGGCGGGGCCACCAGCACCTTCACCTACGACCCCTACGGTCGCCTGCGCACCATCCAGGGCGGCGGCAAGACCTGGGAGACGTACACCTACGACGGCTTCGACCACGTCACCAAACACGAAAAGCTCGGCGCTGACGGCACCACTAATACCGTCACCACCTACACCTACGACCCGCTGGACAGGACGACGTCCAAAACGGAGAAGGAAGGCACCTCCTCCGCCAAGACCAGCACCTACTCCTACCTCGGGCTGTCCGGCGAGGTCCTGGAGGAGGAAGTGGCCGGCAAGCTGGTTAAGTCCTTCAAGTACAGCCCGTGGGGCGAGCGCCTATCCCAGGTCAAGGTTAAAGCCGACAGCACGGAGGAGTCCTCGTACTACGGCTACAACCCGCACACCGACGTCGAACAGATCACCTCGGACACGGGTGACACCCGCGCCACCTACGGCTACACCGCCTACGGCAAGAACGACGACAAGCTCTTCACCGGCGTCGACAAGCCCGACCCCGTCGACCCGACAGCCAAGGACGAGTACAACCCCTACCGCTTCAACGCCAAGCGCTGGGACAACTCCACCGGCATGTATGACATGGGGTTCCGCGACTACAACCCCGGCCTCAACCGCTTCCTCAACCTCGACTCCTACAACGGCGCCCTGGCGGACCTGTCTCTCGGACTCGACCCCTGGACTGCCAACCGCTACGCCTTCACCGGCGGCAACCCCATCAACAACATCGAGATCGACGGACACCTGCCCTGCGCGGAGGGAATCCGTGACGTGTGCGGTGGGAGCACGAACACGTCAGGAGGCTGGTGCTCGGTCTGCAAGCAGAACTTCAATCCGGGGATGAGCCAGCCCCGGGCACACGCCCCAGCCGTGAAGAACCAGGAGCTGGACAACATCGTCAAGGATCTCTACGCCCGAGACATGGTCGCCGACTCCGACGTCACTGGCGACGGGCGGACTGCCACAGCAGTGATCCATGAATACAACACAGGTAAGCCTGTGGGCAAATGGCATGTGGAAAAGGCGTCCAACAAGTTGGCTGGCCTGGCGAGCCTTCTCGAGAGGGACAGGAAAGCACGCCTGGACGGTGGCAACGGACTCCTATCGGGATCCGATCTCAAGATCGCCATGAAAGAAGCCGCCGACCTGTGGAATGCGCTCAATGCAGAAGACGTGACGGGTGCAGTAACCGCTCACGTGCAGTCCAACGTAGAGAGTCTGAAAGCCATCACGACGAATCGGGCATCCGTCACGAAATCCATGGCCATGTCGGGCATCACAGGCCAGTCTTTCCAGCAGGTCCATCCCAAGGCGGCTCCGCGACCGGTCGGAGGGCCTATGAAACTGCGTGGTGCATACAAGGCATTTGGTGTCGTCGGTGGATTGTTGAACGCCGCACAGGCCCCCGGCTACATTCGACAATATGGCTACGACCGTGGTTCTTGGGAGCTCTTCAAGGATATGATAGATCCCCTCGGCGCCACGGATGGCCAGCCCGATCCATTCTTCCCTGGCACATGTCCTTCCATGGACCCGTCCTCGCCCTGCGCGTAGACAGATAGTAGCCCGGGGCGTCCATCGTAGCTGAAGTGCGGTGGACGCTCCCGGGCGCCCCAGGAAATTCTCGCAAAGGTGCGGGCCGAGCCGTGATTGTCGCGACGGCCCGGTCGGCGCGTCCCATTAGGATGGTATGAGCGTGTCCGGCCATCCATACCGCGGCGGCTGCGTCGCTGGCTCATACAGGTACCACGCCACGCCTCCCAACATACGTCTAGGACGTAGGTGATACGGTCGTAGAAGTGACAATTTAGAGAGGTCATCCTGTATCATCCTCTATCGCCCTAATGGACAACACTTGAGTGGAGAATTTAGTTGGAGAAGATCGAATTTGCGGACATCGTTCGGGTCTATCTCAGGGTGGTGCCGCGCGCTGCTGACATTCTCCGGGAGGTTCCGGAGCCGAATAGATCGAACTTTGAGGCATGGCCTGATAAGGAGTCGGATCTGTTCAATTTTCTCTCAATGGCGTTCGTGCGTCCGATTCTCTTGCCCAGGCTGAGGGATGAAACGGTCGACCGGGAAGCACTGGAGGCCTGTTTTGAGTTCATTGAAGGTCTCGCCGAGAACTTGAACGGATACGTGGGGAACGCGTTGTACTTCGAGGTGTATGAACAGTTCCTCGAGAGTCGCGAGATCCTGTTGAAGGCGCTGCAGTTCTGCGGGCCTGTTACGCGTGGGGCTCTCCTCGGGATGCTCGCCGAACATTACCCGGGAACACTCGAGCAAATGGGTTTGGATCCACGAGCTGAAATGTGACTCGTGACATTCGTGGAGGATCCCGTTGAGCGTTTTTCATCCTTGGACGGCGTGGGCAACACGGTGGCTCTGAAGGACCGCCATGGCCTTGCAGAGGTGGCCGGCCTTGGAAGGGCTGCAGCGTAGCTTTCGGAGGATCTTCCAGCCTTTGAGCTGGGCGTTCGCGCGTTCGCCTGGGCCGCGAAGCCTGGCGTGGGCGCGGTTGGCCCGTTTCTGGGATTCGGGCTTGTTCTTGCCCTTGTACGGGGTTATCAGCGCTCCCTCGGCGCTTTGGTTAGCCCTAATGGGTTCCAAACGGGCTCGGTTCAGACGGTGGGTTCCTTTGGTATCCCCGGCTCGAAGAGGCCTCAAGACAAGGCGGGGGTCGCCGCCGGAACCGCGCCCGGTCCTGTGTCGCAGACCAATTGTGCGCTTGGATCGATTCCGTGGTTCGAGCCCGCCAGCGTGGAGGAGCCCTCGGTTGTCTCCGGGCGTGGAGCCCTCAGCAAAGACAGGGAGCCGCGATGGTCGCTGGGATCACGGACGGCTCATCGGATGTCAGGCCTAGAGCCTTTCCATTAGGGCGCCGTGTGGTTCCGCCAGGGCATTGACCAGCGACAACGCCAACACCGGAGGCAGAGCTTGAAGATCACCTGCGGTATCGACTGGGCCGAGAAACACCGCGACATCGCCCTCATCGACGAAAACGGCACCCTGATCGCCAAACGACGCATCAGCGAGACCGTCGACGGCTTCAACGAATTACTCCCCATGCTTGCCGAGGCCGGCGACAGCCCACAGACCCCGATCCCCATTGCGATCGAAACGCCTCGTGGCCTCCTGGTCGCCGCACTTCGTGCGGCCGGCCGGAAGATCTACCCGATCAACCCCATGGCCGTCGCCCGCTATCGCGAACGCCACTCAGCCTCGGGCAAGAAGTCCGACCACGCCGACGCGATGGTCCTGGCGAACATCTTGCGCACCGACGCGCACGTGCAGGTTGCGTCCACGGGAGTGGTGTACGAGTTTGACCTGGTCACAAGCGTGGCGGCCGTGAAATGGAGACGGCCATCGCGTGATCCTTCGAGTGCGAACAACGAAGGAGATCAAGGCGATGGCCGCAGACAACAGTGTGACGCCTGCGCAGTGGCTGGCGAAGCAGATCCAGACCGATGACCCCGACGTGTTGCGATCCATGGTCAAGACCATGGCCGAGGCATTGATGTCGGCCGAGGCCGACAGCCTGTGCGGGGCAGGCTACGGCGAGCGCAGCGACGAGCGGACCAACCGGCGCAACGGCTACCGCACCCGCGAGTGGGACACCCGCGCGGGCTCGATCGAGCTGGCCATCCCGAAGCTGCGGTCGGGCTCCTACTTCCCGGATTGGCTGCTGGAACGCCGCCGCCGAGCCGAGCAGGCGCTGATCAGCGTCGTGGCCACCAGCTACCTGCTCGGCGTCTCGACCCGGCGCGTCAATGCCGTTGCTTTTGCATGCATAGTGGAGTAACTCCATCACTATGAGTGAAGAAGGCTGTCCAGAGGTGGGATTGAGCGTTCTCACGCGATGGTGCCCGCCGGAGCTGATAGATGCGGCCATCGCCAAGCGCGGGCGGTATGAGCAGAGACGTCGCCTGCTCTCGACGCGGATGATGGTCTACTTCGAAATGGCACGCTGCCTGTTTCCGCATCTGGGCTACGAGCACGTACTGCGCGAGCTGGTACCCGCCGACGCCGAAGACACCGGCCTTTGGCACGTCCCCAACAAGTCCTCGCTGTGTCGTGCCCGGCGACGCGTGGGGCCAGCCGTGCTGCGGGAAGTCTTTGACCAGGTCACCGGCCCGATGGCCAGCCTTGATGCATGCCCATCAGCATTCTGGCGAGGACTTCGACTCACCGCGTTCGACGGCACCGCGCTTGCCGTCGCCGACACTCCAGCCAACGCCGCGGCCTTCCTGCGCAAAGGCGCTAACATCCTGGAGGAATACGGATATCCGCAGGTAGAGCTCGGTGTCTTATTCGAGATCGGGACACACTCGATCATCGCCGCAGCGGTCGGCGAACGTGACGACAACGAGATAACCCTCGCCAGCCAACTCGTGCCAGCCGCCGGTCCGAACACCCTCGTGCTAGCCGATCGCAACATGCTGGGTGTCGAGTTATGGCATGCCTTCACCAGCACTGGCGCCCACCTCCTGTGGCGCATCCGGCCCAAGGTGGCCCGCCATCGCGTCGGTGACCTGCCCGATGGCAGCTACCTCGCCACCGTGCGCATCGGCTCGAACCGAGCCAAACAACGCCGACGAGCCAACCGCGACATACCCGCCCAGGTCACCGTCCGCGTCATCGAATACCACCTCGGCGAAGGGCGGGAACTCTACCGACTGGTCACCTCATTACTCGACCCCACCCTGGCTCCAGCCAGCGAACTGGCCGTCCTTTATCACCAACGCTGGGAGGCCGAAGTCGCCTACGCCGAACTGAAGACACACCAGCGCGGCACGGGCACCGTCTTACGCTCCCACTATCCGGACGGCATCCGCCAAGAGATCTGGGCCCAGCTGATAGTGCACCACCTCACCCAGACGCTGATCTACCACGCGGCCCAGGCGACCCCGCCCATCGACCCCGACGAAATCTCATTCCGCAGGGCTCAACAAGCCGTCCGACGTAACCTCGGCCGGCCGCTATCTCCCCGCTGGCAATGCCGAGCACTTCACCGAACAGTCACCGAATTGCGTTCCCACCCCGTCGAGCATAGACGCCATCGGCACTGCCCGCGCAGACTCAAACGCGTCAGCGCCCGCTTCGCCCGCCTCAGACCCGGCTCACGCTCTTCCTCGCCATCGACTCCACTACCGACCGTCACTCTCGCTGGCAAACCGCCATAAGGCAACGGCATTGACCCGGCGCGTGGACAAGTTGATCGAGCAGCTCGGCATCAAGCACATCTCCAAGAGCCAGGTCTCGGTGATGGCCAAGACGCTGGATGAGCAGGTCGAAGCGTTCCGGACCCGGACGCTGGACGCCGGCCCGTACGCCTTCGTCTGGCTGGACGCCCTGACCCAGAAGGTGCGCGAGGGCGGCCGCATCATCAACGTGCACGTCTTGGTCGCCACCGGGGTGAACGACGACGGCCGGCGCGAGATCCTCGGTCTGGACGTCACGAGCGCTGAGGACGGCGCGGGCTGGCTGGCGTTCTTGCGCGGCCTTGTCGCCCGCGGCCTGTCCGGCGTTCAGCTGGTCATCTCCGACTGTCACGCCGGGCTGGTGGCGGCGATCGGTGCCACGCTTGCCGGCGCGTCCTGGCAGCGGTGCCGCAGCCACTACCTGCGGAACTTGCTGACCTGCGTGAACAAGGCGGCGCAACCGTTCGTGGCCACCCTGGTCCGCACGGTGTTCGATCAGCCCGATGCGGCCTTGGTGCGCACCCAGCACGCCTGGGTGGTGCAGACGCTGGAGGCCAAGCATCCGGCCGCCGCCGAGCATCTCGACGCCGCCCGGGAGGATCTGATCGCCTTCGCCGGCTTCCCGCGCGAGATCTGGCCGCAGATCTGGTCCAACAACCCGCAAGAGCGGCTGAACAAAGAGATCCGCCGCCGCACCGACGTGGTCGGCATCTTCCCCGACCGGCCCTCGATCGTCCGGCTGGTCGGCGCGGTGCTGGCCGAGCAGACCGACGAGTGGGTCGAAGCCCGCCGCTATATGGGCCTGGACATCCTGGCCAAGGCCCGCGTTCGGCTCATCGACGGCGACGCACCGGCCCAGAGCCGGCTTCCGCAGACACTTACCGCTTAACCTGCAGAAACAGGATCACGCGAAGATCGATTCGTACACCACGTCCGTGGACGTGACCCACCACGTGCATCGGCCACTGCCCGCAGACACCGAGCTCGCCCGCTCGATCAAGGTGCTTGCCCGCGCCTGCCAGGACGCGACCTGGAGACGGACCCGTGCAGGAAACGAGCTGCGCTCCCTGCTACGTGAGTACTATCCGGCGATGCTCGAGCGGCCGCCAACCGCAGCGGCAACCTCGCCACTGCACTCACCCGGGCACTGCTGCAGTTGGCCCCCACCCCGGCAGCCGCCCTCAAAGTTTCCCAGGCGAAGATCGCTGCAGCCCTGCGCAGGGCCGGCCGCCAACGCCATGTCGAGGAGGTCGCCGCTGAACTCCATGCCATCTTGCGCCGCCCTCACCTGCGCCAAGACCCGCTCGTCGAGCACGCGATGGGCGTCCAGGCACTGCGCCTTCTCGCCACACTCAGCACCGAATGCGAGAGCATCGAACAGCTGTCACAAGCCACCGAAGAGGCGTTCCAGCAACACCCCGACTACGAGATCATCACCAGTTTCCCCGGCATCGCCGACCAAGCCGGCGCGCGGATCCTGGCTGAGATCGGCGACGACCGCACCCGCTTCGCCAGCGCCCGACTCCCTCAAGGCGTTCGCCGGATCAGCCCCTGTCACCCGGGCTTCTGGCCGCAGCCGCGTCGTCTCCTGCCGCAGAATCAAGAACGACAGACTCGCGGCCGTGGGCTTCACCTGGGGCCTGTCCGCACTCAATCTCTCGCCCGGAGCCCGTGCCCACTACGACCGGCGACGAGCCGCATGCGACGGACACGCCGCTGCCTTCCGCAACCTGTTCAACCGCTTCCTTGGCTGCCTCCACCGCTGCCTTCACAAGCGTCTGCACTACAACGAGACAATTGCCTTTCCACCCACCGCCCCAGCCGCGGCTTGACTCTTACGCCCATCGGATGTCTTGTCGGCCAAGGTCACGAGCCCCACCCGCTCCAGCGCCCGCAGGATGCCCCAGATGCCTGGGCCCGCTGCTGGCTCTAGGCCCCGCACAGCGGGCGGCCGAGGCTGCGGAGCGGCTGTGGATCGTGGACGGCACTCTGATCCCGGTGCGTGACCGCGGCGTCGGCGCTTCCAGCCGGAATTATCGGTTCTCCGCGAACGTGTGGTGCGCTGACGACATAGCCACGTGTAGGCGGTGGGCCGGGAGATGCCCATCTCTGCCGCCACGTGGGCGACGGGACGGCCGGACAGGACGCGTTGGATGAGCAGCCGCCGGCCATGAACGGTCAGTCAGGCGTTACGGTGGGACGCGAGGCCTCTGTCTGGTGAAGATTCGACACCTACACCACAGCGGATGCCGTCCATTGATCAAGCCCTTGGCTGTCAACAACCCTCGTGGTCAATACAGCTAGCCGCGTACCCAACCTCACGGGACCGAACACCTAGCCGACTCACCGTTACGACGACCAAGTGTCCAGCCGCCCCTATATTCCGAGCTCTTCCCGGCAATGCGTCCAGCCCTGATCGAGGAGTCGGAATCCTGCATCGATGGTCCGCTCCGGGTCTGCTTCGCGGGTGGCGCTGGGTTGGATCTGCAGCGCGAACCGGACGTAAAAGCGAATCTCGTCGCTCGGCACAGTGAGCCCGGACTCCTCGGTGATCGCGGTGACCAGGGCGCCTTCGTGGCGGAACCACATCTTCTCCGCGTAGTCGACCAGAGCCGGCGTCTCTTCCATGAGGGTGAGTATCTGGCGCTGGGGCTCTGACCGCAGAGCGGCGAGCTCTGAGAGGTAGTGCGCCTTCAACGCGTCGGAGATCGTGGTTCCCGGCGCCCGGCGGCTGACCGCGGCCACCAGGCGTTCATGCCGGTCATCCTCGTCGCTGAAGACGAGTGCTTCCTTCTGTGGGAAGTGCGTGAAGACCGTTTTGGGTGACACATCCGCCTGGTCCGCGATCTCGCGAACAGTGACCGCGTCGAAGCCTCGCTCGAGGAAGAGCGCCGTTGCCGCATCCAGGATGGCCGCCCGCGTCGCTGCCTTCTTGCGTTCGCGTCGTCCCGCGGCTGTTGCATCCACCATGGCTTGATCCTACTTGAGTGAAGCTCTAACTACATTGACTGTGAAAGTAGTCTCGATATAGTAAGTGAGTGGGTGTAGCGAGTCAGTCGAGCGGCAGGACCGAGTTCACGCGAACTTCCCACCAGCCCGCTCGTACTGATGCCAAAGGAGGGACCACGACATGAACGCGAACTCGCGCTCGGGCATCGAGCAAGCGAAACCCGCCAACGAGGCACAGCCCGAGTCACTCATCCCCGATATGAGTCGGCCTTCTCAGCGCCGAGCCGCAGGAGCATTGCTCCTCGCCGGGCCCGCGATCTTCCTCTTTGCCGAGGTCATCGCCGCCGCGGCTTGGACCGATCCGCCCTACAGCTACACCCATCACTTCATCAGCGACCTGGGAGTCCGCGGACCCTCGACACTGTTCGGGCAGTACATGTACTCACCGCTCGCGTGGGTGATGAACACCGGCTTCTTCCTGTTCGGAATCACGATCCTCGCCGGTACCGCGTTGCTGCGCGGTTTGCCGTGGCGACACCGCTGGGCCGCGCTGGTGCCCGCGACCCTGCTGGCCGTCGGCGGGATCCTGCTCGCGCTGTTTCCCGGCTCCGGCGAGGCACTCGAAGACGGCACCGGCGAATTCCACAGCTTGGGAGCCTTCGCGGGCTTCATCGGTGGCAACTTGCTGGCCATCGTGCTCGGAAGCATGCGCAGGCGGGTCGGACTCTCGCCGGTACTCGGGAGAGCGCTGATCACGGTTGGCATGATCGGCCTGCTTGCGATGCTGCTCTATCTCGCCGCCATCTTCTCCGCCGGCGACACCATCGTCGGCATCATCGGACTCGTTGAACGCGGCGCTGTGCATCCGTTCCTGGTCGGCATCCTCTGCGCGGGAGCATCGATCCTGAACCGCCGGCTCCGGACGCGAGCCCACGCATGACGACACATCCTGGCAGAAGCGCGACGGTTGGGCGTCCTGGTACCGCGACTGGAAGCGGCGAACCGGGCTCGGCCCGCGAGTGGTCAATGATCTGATTGTTGTCGATACCTTCTACGACTGAGAAACGGCTGTCAGGTTCACCACGCGGACGCCGCTGTCCTGCGTCCAGAACATGACATCGCTACCTGACGACCACTGCCGGCCACCCGACGACAGTTGGGCGCCCTCGAGGGGCACGGCCGTCCGTGTGCGGGCGTCGTAGATGTCGTCGGAGCCGGTGAAGAACCGATCCCGACAGGGGTAGTCGCGCAGCCCTTGATGGACGTCGTCGTCGCTGCTCTGGACAACGGTGTCGTCTCCTGAGTGGTGTCTCCCGTCTGCAGATTGACGACTCTAGTCGGATTTGTGCGCACGTCCAGAGGCTCGTCTGTCGCCCACGGCCACTCCACGAGCTGCAGTCCCTTCGGCCTGAGCACCCGTTCGGGGACTCCGCTGGCGACCCTCATCCGCCAGACCCCGTCCAGCGGTGCTGACCAGACGATGTCCTGGCCGACGAGCGCCATGTGATCGACGTTCTCGCCAGGGATCGGCCCCACCTTCCTCGCCTCCCCGCCAGCCCGCAAGGGAGCAGCCCAGACCTGCCCGTCGGCCAGCCAGGCCGCCCGCTCACAGTCGACGGCCAGCTGCTGCGCCTGGCTGAGGGAGGCGACGGTTCGTGAACGCTTGGAGGCCGCGTCGTAGACCTCGAGCGTTCCTCGCTCGCCCCGGACCAGCACCTCCGTGGCGCTGATCGCCGCCAGCGGCCTGGAACGCGCGGGCATGGTGAACACTGCCTGCGACCGCACGCGTTCGACCGCGTTTCCCTCCGGCTGCGCCGGCCTTGGCTCAGGCGTGTCCACGACAGCGTGCGGTGCGGGCCAGGCGACCATCACGCCCCGTCCAGGGGCCGCCGCGTAGACCGCTGCGAGTGCCCCTTCGCCTTTCTGCGCCTCCGGCCCGACCCTCTGGAACTGACGATCACCGTTGCGCCGCCGGATGGTCTGCTTGCCTTCGAGCGCGCTCGAATGTCTATCTTCGCCGTCATGACTACGACAAACGGAACCAAGACCTGGATCATCACCGGTGCGAGCTCCGGACTCGGCCTGGCGTTGGCCGAGGCGGCGCTGGCCGCGGGCGAGCATGTACTCGGCACGGCGCGGCGGACCGGCCGGTTCGACGCGCTGCGGGCTCAGTATGGTGACCGGCTCCTGCCGGTCGAGCACGACGTGCGCGACACGGACGCGGCCGCGGCGGTCGTACGGCGCGCGCTCGACGCGTTCGGGCACGTCGACGTCCTTGTCAACAATGCCGGAGCCGGGCAGGTGGGCGCCGCGGAGGAGGTCACGGACGCGCAGTTGCGCGACATGCTGGAGCAGCACCTCTTTGGCCCGGCCGCCTACGTGCGCGCGGTGCTGCCGCACATGCGTGCGCGTCGTTCCGGTGCGATCGTGCAGATGAGCAGTCAGGGCGGGCGGATGTCCTTCCCTGCCGTCGGCAGTTACTCGGCCGGCAAGTTCGCGCTCGAAGGCTGGTCGGAGGCACTGGCGGGCGAGGTCGCGCCGTTCGGCGTCCGCGTCCTCATCGCCGAGCCCAGCCGCTTCCGTACCGCCTTCAACGCTGCCGAGGTACTCAACATCGTGGACCAGCGCCCGATCTATGACGAGGTGCTCGGCGCCGTCCGCGCGAACATGGTCGAGGCCGACGGCATCCAGGAGGGCGACCCGGCACGCGCCGCCTCGGCCATCCGCGACATGCTCGACACGCCCGATGCACCGCTCAGGCTTCCGCTCGGCACCGAGGCCGTGCGCAATCTCACCCGCAGCTACAGCAACGCGCTCAGCGACGTCGAGAAGTGGGCGCATGTGAGCCAGACGGCCGACTTTCCCGGCATGCCGCCGGCGCTGCGCGCGTTCTGAGCTCCGTACCCTGTCGAACATGGCCACCGAAGACCTGATCGAGCGCATCCTCGCCGCCGACGACGAACCGTCCGCGTCGGTCATCGATGCGCTGCACAGACTCCTTGACGACACCACGATCGAGACCTCGGCGGCGCCCAAGAGTGTCGCCGAGGCCGCCCGCCTGATCGGCCTGTCTCCCCACACCCTCCGCTACTACGAGCAGGAGGGACTCCTGCGGCCGGCACGCAACGCCTCCGGCTACCGCGAATACTCGGCGTTCGACCTGCGCCGCCTCATCTTCCTCACCCGGATGCGGCTGTCGGGAATGACCATGCAGGATCTCAAGCGCTACATCGCCCTCGTCGAGCAGGGCCCGAGCACCGTCCCGGAACGCCGGCGCATCATGCTCGACCAGCGCGAGCGCATCGTGCGGCAGATCCGCGAGCTCACTCTCGCCCTGGAGACGACCGAATACAAGATCCGAGTTTACGACGGGCACCCAGAAGGCTGACCAGCGGCCGGGGTGACCGCACAACAAGCCCTGACGAGCCTTCTCAGGCGCTCCTAGATCTGTGCAGTCCCTTCACAACAGGTCTACCGGAACCGGATCCCCGCTGTGGCGAACGTGGGGCGCGATGCCCTCATCGCGGGCTGGTCGTATCGGCTGCTCGCGCCGGCCAAGGCCGACAGGGCGCAAGCCGCGGTGTGGGCGGTCGCCGGCAGCATCGGTTATCAGGGCAACCTGCGCATACTGGCGATGTCGCGGGCGGGCGTGAAACCAGGAGAAGGGGGGCTGGTGCCCGACCCGGCGCGGCACGAGGTTTATCACTCATCACCTTGGAGGGATCGCAGCCCTACGTGCCATCGGACGGGCTGCGCAGCATCGCCGCGTTCGACTTCGCCAGATCGATCACGTTGACTTGATGACGGGTGCCTGCACGGGCCTCAGCCCTTGACCGCGCCGCTGGTCAGGCCACCGACAATGAAGCGCTGCAAGAACTGGAACAGCACGAGCACAGGCAGCGCTCCGACCAGTGCGCCGGCGGCGAACAGCCCCCAGTTCTGGCCGAGTTTGTCGGAGACGAGTTGGTAGAGGCCGACGGCGAGCGTCTGCTGGTCGGGGTCGGTCAGGACCAGCCCGGCGATGACGAAGTCGTTGAGCGTCGCCACGAAGGAGAACAGTCCGACGACCACCAGGATCGGGGCGACCAGCGGCAGCAGCACGCGGAAGAACACCTGCGCGTGCGAGGCGCCGTCGATCTGGGCGGATTCGTCCAGCTCCCTGGGGACGGTGTCGAAGAAGCCCTTCATCAGGTACGTGTTCACGCCCAGCGCCCCGCCCAGGTACACCATGACCAGGCCGAGCCTGCTGCCGAGGCCGATGGCGGGAAAGACGTCCTTGAGCGCCGACAGCAGCAGGAAGATCGCGACGTAGGCCAGGAGCTGCGGGAAGAGCTGGACGAAGACCAGCATGAGCAGCCCGGCCCTGCGTCCGGTGAAGGTGAACCTGGAAAAGGCGTAGGCGGCGCACGCGCCGAGGAAGACCGACCCAGCGGCCGTCGTCAAGCCGATGATCATGGAGTTGGCGAACCAGCTCGGGAAGGGGTGCAGCGGGTCGGTGAAGAGCGCCAGGTAGTGCGCCGGGGTCGGCTCGGTGAACAGGTCGTTCGAGCCGGTCAGTGTGCCGCTCGGGTTGGTCGAGGCGGCGAGGACGAACAGCAGCGGGAACAGCGCCACGGCGACCGCCGCCACGCCGACGGCGTGGCGCCACCCGTACCTGAGGAACCAGCGGCCCATGTCAGCTCTCCTCCAGCCGGCGCGCCCTGCGGAACCCGGCGAGCGAGATCGCCGCGATGACGGCGAAGATGAGGATGGACACCGCGCAGGCCAGGCCGTAGTTTCTGGCGCTCCCGCCGAAGGCGAGCTTGTAGACCAGCGAGATGAGCAGGTCGGTGGAGCCGATGTCGACCGGTGAGGACGCGTCCCTGGGGCCGCCGCCGGTGAGCATGTAGATCACGTTGAAGTTGTTGAAGGTGAAGGCGAAGGTGGCCACGAGCACGGGCGCGGTCGCGGCCAGCAGCATCGGCAGCTTGACGTGGCGCAGCACCCGCCAGGGGTTCGCGCCGTCGAGCTGCGCGGCCTCGGTGAGCGCCGGCGGGATGGCCTTCAGCGCGCCGGTGCAGATGAGGAACATATAGGGGAAGCCGATCCAGACGTTGACGGCGAGCACGCTGAGCTTGGCCAGCCAGGGGTCGGTGAGCCACGGCACGTGCCCGCCGCCGAGCAGGACGGCGTTGACGAAACCGTGGTCGGGGTTGAGCAGCCCCTGCCAGAGGATGGCCGCCATGAAGGCGGGGAAGGCATAGGGGAACACGATCAGGGAGCGGTAGGCCCGGTGCCCGCGCAGTCCCGGCCGGTCCAGCACCAGCGCGAGGCCCAGCCCGAGGGCGAACATCAGCCCGACCGACAGCCCGGCGAAGGCGAAGGTCCAGCCGAGCACGCCGAGGAACGGGCCTCTGATGCCGGGATCGGTGAGGACCGTGCGGAAGTTCTCCAGTCCGACGAACACCTTCCAGCCGGGACTGAGCGCCCTCCCGTCGGGCGCCACGAACCGGCCGCGGCCGTCGTCACGATAGACAGTGCCGGCGGGGTCGGTGACGGTGCCCGCGCGTTCGTCGTAGCGAAGCGTCGAACGGTAGGTCGCCACCGTCACGGCGTCGGAGGTGCGCAGGCTGCCCTGGCCCGGCACCGGCACCCGCAGCGCGGTGATCTCCGCCTGCTGTGCCACGACCTCGGCGTACGTCAGCGGCCGCCACCCGTCCGGGTCCGCCCCCGGGATTAGCGGCCGCGTGGCGGAACCGACCCTGCCGCTCACCAGGAACCCCAGCTCGCCGTCCCGCTCGACGATCCGGACCGGCTGGACGGGCGACCCCGGCACCCTGACCTCGCTGGCCGCCAGGATCGCGGCCACCGCGTCCTGTTTGGTGCCATTGTGGCCGTCGCCGTAGTTGGTGAAGGCCGCATAGCCGGTGTAGAGGACGACGTACACCTGGTAGAGGAGCAGCAGGACCACGCCCGGCGCGAGGTACTTCGCGGGGACGCGCCGTTTGCCGAGGTAGATGACGTTGATCGCGAGCGTGCCCGCCAGCATCGCGGCGAACGCCCACCACGAGCGCTGACCGGCGAGCGCCACCAGCCCGTAGACCGCGAACGCGTCCACCACGCCCAGCACCAGCGGCTTCACACACCTGTTCATCGGTCAGTTCGCGATCTTCGCTCGGATGCGGTCGGCGGCGTCCCTGGTCAGCTTCGCCGGATCGCCGTCCCCGGTGATGATCGCCAGTTGCGACAGGCCCCAGTCGCCCCAGACCGCGTCCATGGCCGGGACGTTGGGCGCGGGGCTGCCGGCCAGCGCCGCCTCGGCGAATCCGGTCAGCACCAGGTCGCCGCGCAGCTCCTCGCGTAGGGAGGTCAGGGCCGGCGGCCGGCCACCCGCCGCGTACAGCTCGCGTTGCGCGTCGGGGGTGGCCAGGAAGTTGAGCAGGAAGTCGTTGGCCAGGATCGGGTTGGCCGACTTGGCGCTGACGTAGAAGCCCTGCACGCCGACGAACGGCCGGGCGGGCTGATCGCCCGCCGGGGGCACCGGTTCGACGGAGAAGGCCAGGCCGGACCTGGCCAGCGCGGGCGCGTCCCACGGCCCGGTGACCAGGTACGGGGTGCGACCCTCGCGGAAGGCGTCGGTGGCGATCTCGCCGCTCAGCGAAGTGGAGATCACCTTGGCTTCGGCCAGCCCGCGCAGGTAGGCGGCGAACGCCAGCCCGCCCTTGTCGTCGATCCCCAGCTCGCCGCCGTCGAACACGCTGGAGCCGAAGGAGGTCTGCAGCGGGTAGAGGTGGTAGGGCGAGCCCGCCTTGGGGTCGACGGGCAGCCCGACGGGGAAGTCCGCCTTGCCGTCGTGGACCAGCTTCTGGCCGGCGGCGACCAGCTCGCCGAACGTCTGCGGCCGTTTCGGCGCGAGCTTGGTGTTCCGCAGCAGCGCCACGCTCTCGATCGCGTACGGCAGACCGTACGTCTGGCCTTCGTAGCGCATCGCGTCGAGCGCGAGCTTCGGGAAGGCCGCGGCGGTGGCGCCGAGGTCGATCGGGGCGACGACGCCGTTCTGGACGAGCTTGCCGAGCCAGTCGTGCGGCCCGGCGATCAGGTCCGGGCCCTGGCCGGTGGGGGCCTGGGAGATGAAGTCGTCGCGGAGGCCGCCCATGCTCTTCTGCACGATCTTGACCTGGACGCCTCTGGCCTTCTGGAAGGCCGCGGCCAGGTCCTGCAGCGGTTTGGCGCGGCTGTCGTCGGCCCAGACGGTGAGGACGGCCGCCGCCTTCGCGGCGGGGGCGGGGGTGGCTGGGGTGGCGGTGGCGCAACCGGCGGCCAGCAGGGCCAGGCCGGTCACGGCCAGGATGGTCGTGCGCATGTGGGTGCTCCTCATGAGCCGTCGGTGCCGTCGGTGCCTTGGTGCGGGTCGTGCTGGGCGCCGGGGTCGCTCCAGCCGTGGACGTGGACGACCAAGCGGCGGTCGCGGTCGTGCCTGAGCGGTTCGCTGACGGGCAGGCCGTCGGAGTCCAGCCCGTCGCAGCGCCAGCCCCTGCCGACCGAGCCGTTGAGCCCGAGCCCCCGGGGCAGCCGCCAGACGCCGTGGTGCACGCCGGGCGCGATCGGGGTGGTGACCAGGCCGGAGAAGTAGACGGTGTCGGCTTCTGGGGTGCCGGCTGGGGTGATGACCGTGACGTCGAGCGTCGCGGTGGGCTCGCCGTCCACGACGGACAGCTCGCGTTCGACGGTAAGGCCGCCCGTTGTGGCCCGCACCCGCGCGAGGCCGGGTGCGGTGGGGGTGAGCAGGGCTGTGCCCGCCGGCTTGAGCAGGGGCTCGGGGTCCCAGGAGAGGCCGGCGCCGAGCGCGGAGTACGTGCAGCCGTCGGCCCGCAGCGCGAGCGGCGCGACGTCCACGGCCTGGCCGACCGCGGCCACCTCGGCGTCAGGGGCGGGGGCGGGGACGGACAGCTCGACCGGCGGGCCCTCCGTCCCGAACAGGTGCAGCAGCGCGTCGGCCGCCCGGATCGCCCACGCGCTCTCGTGGTGCGGGGCCGCCGGGTCGTGCCGGTAGCGCAGCTCGGCGTCCGGGCGGTAGCCGAGCCCGATGAGCTGCTCGGCCAGTTCCCGGGCGTGGTGGACGGTGATGAGGCCCTCCATCCCGCCGATGTCCAGCCACACCCGGCGCGGCCCCCGTTCGGTGAAACGCCGGTAGACGGGCGTCTCCTCCAGCGTCTGCGGGTCGACGAACACCAGGAACGGCGACATGATCGCCGCCAGACCGAACACCTCGGGCCGCCGGAAGGCCAGGTGGTAGCTGACCAGGCCGCCCATCGACGAGCCCATGACCGCCGTCCGCTCGGCCGCGCCGGTCACCGCGTACCGCGAGCGGATCAGCGGCATCAACTCGTCGATCAGGAAGTCCTCGTAGGACTGCCCGGCGAGCCTGCCGTACGGGTCGCGGGGGTAGGGCGCGATGTGGGAGTACTCCGCGCCGCGAGCCTCGCCCGCGTTGGACACCCCGACCGCGACCAGCGGCGGCAGTGTCCCGGCGGTGATCAGGGCGTCGAGCGTCTCGTCCAGGCGCCAGCTCGGCTCCAGCCCGGCCGCCGCGAACAGGTGCTGTCCGTCGTGCAGGTACACCACCGGGTAGGGGCCGTCCGCGGGGTCGTAGCCGGGCGGCAGGTAGACGAAAACGTCACGCGCGTTCCCGAGTGCGGCGGAGTGGACGCCGCGCAGAATGTCGATCATGCTTCGAGCTCCCAGACGTGGAAGGCGGGCCCGTCGGCGGGCATGGGCGCTCCCGGGCGCAGGTCGGGGCCGCCGGTGAGGCAGGCTCCTGCCGCGGGGGCGCGGAACGGTTCGTGCGCGGCCCTGCTGACCTGGATGAGCAGTGTCTGTCCCGGCGTGGCCCGCTCGTAGACGAGGGTGTCGGCGTCGGCGTGCAGCCAGCGCAGGCCGCCGGTGCGCAGGGCCTCGTGCGAGCGGCGCAGCCCCACCAGGTCGCGGTAGAGCCGGTGGGTTCCGTGGTCCCAGCGGGCGGTGTCCCAGGGGAAGGGACGGCGGCCGTCCTCCAGATGCACCCCCTCGACCCCGACCTCGTCACCAGCGAAGATCATCGGCAGGCCCGGCAGCGTGAGCAGCAGCGCGGCGCCCAGATGCTGGTGCTCGCGCCCGGCGATCGACCGGAACCTGGCCGTGTCGTGCGAGTCGAGCAGCGTCAGGTTGTGGGTATAGGCCCGCCACGGGATGAGCGCGGCGTAGCGGCGCATCACCTCCGCCACGTCCGCGCCGCCGTACTGCGGGATCGGGCCGGGCACGCCCCAGAACTCTGTGGAGCGTTCCCGCGCCAGCCATGACCAGACGGGCCGGGCGAAACCGGCGTAGGACATCGTGCCGTGCCAGCCGGTGCCGCGCAGTGCGCTGGAGGCGTCGAACTGGTGCTCTGCCAGCAGCAGCGCGTCGCCCACTGTGGCTCGCGTCAGCCTGGCGACCTGGTCGTTCAGCTCGACCCCGCCGTGGCGGCCCGCCGACTGGGCGACGTCCACCCGCCAGCCGTCGAGGCCGAACTCGTGCAGATAACGGGCGATCACCGAGCCTGGGCCGTCGTAGAGGCGGCGGCGCAGTGTGGCGGAACGATGATCGAACTTGGGCAGCGTCCTGACGCCGGCGAAGGTGGCGTAGTCGGGCCCGTCCACGTAGTAGAAGTCCTCGCGTACAGGACTGCCCTCGGCGAACCACTCGTGGCCGTCGCCCGAGTGGTTGAGCGTGATGTCGCCGATGACGCGCATGCCGCGGAGGTGGGCCGCATCGGTCAGCGCGCGCAGCGCCTCGTCGCCGCCGAGTAGCGGGTCCACTCTGTCGAAGGTGGTCGCGTCGTAGCGGTGGTTGGAACGGGCGGGGAAGAACGGCGTCAGATACAGCAGGTTCGCACCCAGGTCGGCGATGTGGTCGAGGCGGTCGGTCACGCCCCACAGGTCTCCGCCGTAGACCTGCTGCAACGCGCCGTCTCTGCCCCAGGGGATCGGGTCGTCCCAGTCAGCCCGCCGTACCCACGCGGGGTCGGGCCCATGGTCTCTGCCTGAGCGGGCGAAACGGTCGGGGAAGATCTGGTAGATCACTGAGTCGGCGGCCCATGCGGGCGGGGGCGGGTAGGTGGTCAGCACGAAGTCGGTGGTGTCCGGCACGTCCAGCGGCGACAGCCCAGCAGCGGTCAGCCACAGCGGGCCGGTCGCGGTCTGCAGCAGGAAACGGTAGCCGCACTCCGGGTTCACCATCTTGACCGTGGCGCGCCACCAGATCTCGGAACCGGTGACCCGGTCGGCCGTCGCCTCGGCGAACCGGGGCTCGCCGTCCGGCGTGGTACGCACGTGGACTTGCCGCACGTCCAGGTCGAGCGAGGTACGCAGGAACACCTGAACGTGATCACCGAGTGACGGCGACGAATCACTGACGTACAGCGGCGACCCGTCGTGGTGCGCCCGGGTGTTGCAGAGTGTTCTTCGATGCCCCATGCTGTTAATGCTCCAAAATGCGCTGTTCACCAGGTCAGATGTGTCGCGAGCTTAGGAGCCGTGGAAACGGCGCCGCAACACTTCGAAACATGTTTCACCGGATTCTCGAAGGGTCCCCCATGCCTCGACCATCCGTGCGGACGATCGCCACCCGCGTGGGAGTGAGCGCCGCGACGGTCAGCAGGGTGCTCAACGGCCGGCCCGGCGTCTCGGAGGAACTGCGGGCCAAGGTCCTGCGGGGCATGCGGGAACACGGCCTGATCGCACCCGCAGCTGAGCCGTTCGTCGGCATCATCGTCCCCGAGTTGGACAATCCGGTCTTCCCGCTACTGGCAGGCGCCATCGAGGCCAAGCTCGGCAGCCACGGCGTCACCGCGCTGATCGGCAGCTCCACCGCCAAGGGCCCGACCGAGCTCGACTACATCTCCGCCCTGGTACGGCGGGGCATCCAAGGCCTGGTCCTCATCTCGGGACGACACGCCAACCCGGCCGCCGACCATAGCTTCTACTGGCAGCTCCACCAACAGCGCATCCCCATGGTGCTGGTAGGCGGCCAGGTGCCCGACCTCCCGGTCTCCACGGTCACCACCGACGAGGCGGCGGGCGCGGCGATGGCGGTGGCACACCTGCGCGAACTCGGCCATGAGCGGATCGGGCTGGCTGGCGGTCAGGGCTATCTGCGGCCCTCGCAGAACCGGCTGACAGGCTGGCGCCGGGAAATGCGACGCTCGTTCGGCTCAGTGGACGACATGCTGCATGTCGAGTCGGACTACTCGCTGACCGGCGGTCACGCAGCCGCCCGGCGGCTGCTGGCAGTCGGCGCGACGGCGCTGATCGCAGGAAGCGACCTGATGGCGCTGGGTGCGGTCGCGGCCGTCCGCGAGGCCGGGCTGGCAGTTCCGGGCGAGGTGTCAGTCGTCGGATACGACGACTCCTACCTGGCCGTGCACGGCGACCCGGCGCTGACGACCGTACAGCAACCGGTGGAGGCGATGGCGGCTGCGGTGGCGACGGCGATGTGGCAGTCGCTGCAGGGGTATCACGCCCCACACGTGGATCACGTTTTCGCGCCGCGCCTGGTGGTCAGATCCTCGACGGGCAAAGCCCGCGACCTGTAAGCCCCCGACCCGGGAGCTGCAGCGGCCCGCCGCTGCCCCGCGCCGACGGCCGCCCCAGCGGCATCGCCTGGTCGAAACCATTACCGAGGTGTGCGGCAGCAACTCTGAAGACCGCTGCGCGGTCCTTGTCCCAAACGACGTGGCTGAACGCCTGGCGTTCGGAGATCTCGGCGAGTGTGAGCGCTGGGACCGGTTGAGCCAGACACTCAAGACCGCGGGAGTAGTCCGGCCGCCCGCCTCCAAGAAGCAGCACCGGGATCCTTGGAAGGAGCTTCACGACGGGATCCTGGATTGGCTGCGAAGGGACTCCCGCCGCAGGCTTCTCATACTGCTGGACGAGTGCGACGAATTCTTTGAATCGGATTACTCCAACGTGGCCAATTTTCGCGAGACCAAGAGGCTCAAAGAACTCGTACTGGAGTCGGACGGGCGGGCGAAAATGGTCTTCGCCGTACTGCATTCCGTGCAGCGTTTCGCCAAACTCACGAGTAACGGCCCTTCAGTCACATCGGCAAGGCGATGGTCGTCGGTCCGCTGCGCCCGAAGCACGCCTTCGACTTAATCACACGCCTGCTCGGCGCTCTAGGGTTCTCGTTCGAGGCGCCGGAACTCGTGCATCGTATCCTGAACCACTGCACCTATCAGCTCTACCTCCTGCAGATGTTCGGCAGCCGGCTGAGCGAAGCCATGCACGAAAGGCGCACGAAGGACCTTGGCGGCCCGCCCTGTTCGATCACCGAAGAGGTTGTGGAGGCTGTGGACTCCGATACAGAGCTGCGCCATGAGATCATCGGCGCATTCCGCGAGACGCTCATCCTCGACCCACGTTACAACGTCATCGCCAACGTGCTCGCGCATTACGCGTACGAGAACGAGCTCGACGCCCGCATGTCCGACACTCAACTCGTCGAAGAATGTCAGGCATGGTGGCCGGAGGGATTCGCCAAGCTCGACGCCGAGGCATTTCGCTCCTACCTGTCAGAGCTCGTCGGTCTTGGGGTGCTGCGGCCCGATACCGACGGAGTCGGATGGCGCCTGCGTTCGCCCAACGCGCTGAGCATGATCGGCACGAGCGAGGAGGTCGAAACCGAACTGGTTCGCGCGAAGACGGAATCGGTCCCACCTGAGGTCAGCGCCCGACAGACCCGACGGACGCTGATCGACGGCGCCCGATGGCCGATCACCATCTCGCATTTCCAACACGTTGTCGCAGGTGGTCGCCGGGACTTCACCGAGGCGTTGACCATCGGCACCCCTGGCCGACGGCGGCTCATCCTGTCCGACCTGGCCGCGAACGGCACCAAGCCCGAAGGCTGCTGGGAGAGCCTGTCCAGCGCGATCCACATGCGTCCGGTAACAAGCGTAGTGACCCGCTCAGTGATCCTGGTCGCGGACACCACCACCCTGCCGTTCTGGACCCGAGTCTTCGATGAAGACCGACGAGGTGGGTGTGGTCAGGCTCCGGCGCCATGACCGGCGTGGCTTGGAGGTCTGGGCATTGGAGGTAGGAAAGTTCGCAGCAGAGGACAAACGCGACCGTTTGCTGCAAGTGACCTCCGGGTGGCCGTATCTCGTGGAACGCGTCCTGTCGATCTCGGAGCAGTCCGGGAGCGAGGACGAGGCGCTGCCATCAGGTCGCAGGTGACCTGGCTGCTCCCGAGGGCCAAGCCGAGCTCATAGATCTTGTGAGTCTCTCCGCTGGCGACTCCATCGCGGATTCACGCCGACGGCTCGTACACGTTCCCCTGGGAGTGATCATGGGCTTCAAGGAAGAGCTCGGGATCGACCCCGAACGACTCGCGGCCGACGCCGACCGCCTCTTCAACCAGTTGGGGGTCGACCGGCAGTACCACGACGGCACGCGCGGAGTCCAAGGACGGCTGGGTGAGCGTCGAGTACAGCTGCACGTCAGGCGTCCGGGATCTGCGCCTCGACCCGCGTGCCATGCGCATGGAGTCCGGCCGGCTTGCCGAGACCATCCTCGGCCCGCGGTCGAAGTCTGGTCGGTTTGGCATGGCCCGTCCCGCCTCCATGGGCGGCAGGCTCACGAGCAATGATCAGGCCGCTGGCCCCACTCTGCGGGCGCGGCTTCGCAGCTATTCGGTGTTGCTGAGTACCGGTAGTCAGTGTTACTTTGTACCGGTAGTTAGCACTACTGAGTAGCGGAAGTGCGGAGTTTCCATGGGTGAGGAGGTGACGGAGATGCTCAAGGGCGTGCTGGAGGGCGTCGTCCTGGCGATCCGGTCCGGCCGGCCCGCGTACGGCTACGAGATCACGGCGTGGCTCCTAGATCAGGGCTTCTCCGACATCGCCGAAGGCGCCGTGACCTGCCCTGCTGGACCTGACGCCAACGGCCGAGCCATGCCACATCCTCACCGTTCGCCGGCGCCGAGGCAGGCTTGTCGCCGCCCGCCTCCGTGTGCTTCGACGGCTACCGCTGATCCCGCGTAACCATCCTCGAAGGAGACCGCATGTCAAACCCCCGATGGCGAGGGTTCCTCGCCGCAGTCGCGCTTGAGCTCCCGCTCGTAGTGGCCGCTGCCCCCGTCGCGTCCGCGACGGCGGAGCCGGAGATCAAGGTCTCCGGCGGGCTCACGCAGCCGGTCTTCTCCTATCAGGACGCCATCCGCGAGCACGTCCGGGTGCAGTCGCCGGTCGACAGTGACGGGGACGGCAAGAAGGATCTGGTCCGGGTGGACATCATCCGGCCGAAGGAGTCCGGTTCCGCGCTGAAGGTCCCAGTGATCATGCATGAAAGCCCGTATTACGACGTGCCGGGCGTCGGCTACGAGAGCGAACACAAGAAGTATGACGCGAACGGGAACGTGACGAAGTTCCCGATGTACTGGGACAACTATTTCGTGCCGCGCGGATACGCGTTCGTGTCGGTCGACATGATCGGCACCAGGCTGTCCGATGGTTGCCCGACCACTTACGGCGCTTCCGACGTGCTGGGCGGCAAGGCGGTCATTGACTGGCTGAACGGCCGGGCGATCGCCTATGACGACAAGGGCGATCCGGTCGAAGCCGCCTGGACCACCGGACGCACCGGGATGATCGGCCATTCCTATGAGGGAGCGCTCGGTGTCGGCGTGGCCGGCACCGGCGTGCCGGGGCTGGCGACGATTGTGAACATTTCGGGTTACACCAGCGGATACGAGACATCGCGCAACAACGGCACCATTACCTGGTACAAGGGCGGGCAGGAGGAGCTGGCCCAGCGGGTCGACCTCGATCCGGATGAGAAATGCGCGGCGGTGCACCAGCGCCTGCGCGAGGGCTCGGACGACGCCACCGGCAACTACAACGCCTACTGGGACGAGCGCAACTACCGGACCGGGCCGATCTCGAAGGCGCGCAACGTCCGCGCCAGTGTCTTCTCGGTGATGGGCATGCAGGACCGCAACGTCGTGGGCAGCCAGTTCTCCGAGTGGTGGGCCAAGCTGCCCCGCACCGTGGAGCGCAAGGCGTGGGTGACCCAGTACGGGCACCTCGATCCGTTCTGGGCCCGCCGCGACGTGTGGCTCACCACCCTGAACAAGTGGTTCGACCACGAGCTGATGGGCGTCCCCAACGACATCATGCGTCAGCCGCGCGCCGACGTGCAGCTCGGCCCGGGCCGATGGGTCACCCAGGCCGACTGGCCTGCGTCGACGCGCACGATGACTCTGCGGCCACAGCATGACGGTTCCCTGGGCCGTAAGCCCTCGACCGGCTCCGGAAGCTATCTCGACACCGCCCAGACCGAGATCGCGATGGCCGGCGATCCCGCCACCGCCAACCCCAACAGGCTGGCCTTCCTGACCCCGCCGCTGGAGAACGCGACGCGGCTGTCGGGGACACCGTCGGTGAGCCTGCGTCTCAAGCTGGACAAGCCGACCGCCAACCTGGGCGTCCTCCTCGTCGACTACGGCACCGACACCCGCATCAACTACCGCGAACGCACCGCGACGTCCGCGGAAGGCCTCAAGTTTCTCGGCGGTGAAGACTGCGTCGGCCAGAGCACGGCCGATGACGACGGCTGCTACCTCAGGGCCGGCGACAACACGGCGACCTCCGGCTTCCACGTGGTCACCCGCGGCATCCTGGACGCGCAGAACCACAAGTCGCTCAGCCGCCAGGAACCGCTGACCCCAGGCAAGTCGTACCAGATCACCTGGAAGACGCTGCCGCTGGACTACGAGTTCAAGGCCGGACACCGGCTGGGCCTGGTGCTGACCGGCGCAAACGACGACTTCAACCTCGACGTGACCGGCAACGGCAGCGGGGACGATGCCGAACCCGGCACCGGGGCCAAGGTCACCATCGACCTGGCCGGTACGTCGATCTCGCTGCCGCTGGTCACCGGCACGTCCACCGAGTCCAGCTAGTACTGCGTTCCTCAAAGGGTTAGGTGAACGTCGGTGTAGCTGCCGTGGTGGCGGTGGCCGGCCCAACCCGTCTCGTTTCGTCCGAGGCGTGCTCGGCTACCCATGCGTCGAGGTGCACCTGACGGCAGTCGGCCAGAGTGAGGTCCCGATCGGCGAGCCCGGTCAGGAAGCGGGTGGCGTAGATGGTTTGCTGTCCGGGCGACCCTGTCGAACGTGTCCTCGCGGCGGTTGAGACGGCGGCCAGTCCCGGATTCCGAGTCCTGGTCGCGCGTGTCATGGGCACGGCCGTGAGCCGGCCGCGGCGATGTTGCGGCGCGCTCAGCAGGACGGCATGGTGCCGTCTATCGCCAGGCTGGCTTGTATCCGCCCTCTTCGCGCGATTGACAAACACCTGGCGCTCGGACTCCGTGCGGTGGGGGATTGGTCAGTGCGTGTGGTCGGCTCGGTTCCACCAGGCGGTGGTCGCTGCGACGCCGGCTGCTCCGGTGAGCACCACCAGCAACAGCCCGGCCGGGCCGGGCGGGTCTTGGCCCGCGCCGGCGATTCCGGCGTACAGGCCGGGGACCGACCAGGGGAAGACGGCGCCGTAGCCGAGCGCGGCGATGATCTGGGCGGCGAAGATGATGCCGAACAGGACGCCGACGGCGGCGAGGTAGCCGCGTCCGGCGCTGGCGGCCAGGGCCAGCGGCGTGGTGGTCAGCGCGGCCAGACCCGCCGCGGCCACGAGTCGCGCGACCCCGGCGGCCACGATCGGCGCCGACCAGCCGGGCAGGGCGAGCACCGCGCCGATCAGCAGGCCCAGCCCGGCGAGCAGCAGGGCCAGCAGCAGCGCCCAGATGGCGGCGACGGTGAACTTGGCGGCCACGACGGCGGTGCGGGAGGTGGGAAGGGCGAGCAGGTCGGTGGCGGTGCGGTCGCTGAACTCGCGGCCGAACAGCCAGATGGTGATCAGTCCGTAAATGCCCAGGCCGCCGACCGCGACGGCCTGGGCGAGCAGGGCGAGGTAGCCGGGCCAGTCGGCGGTGGCGCCCGACAGTTGGGCCTTGCCGCCGAGCAGGCCGAACGCCCGTGCGCGGACGGGGTCGGCCAGGATGAACATGAACATCCCGCACACCAGCGCGGCGATGGTGAAGGCCAGCGCGGTGATCCAGGGCAGGCGGCTGCGCCGTACCTTGAGCAGTTCCGCCCACAGTGCCTCACGCACGTTCGCTTCCTTCTTCTGGCGCGACCGTACGCAGGAAGAACGCCTCCAGGTCCTCTTCCTCCAAGTGGAGCTCGGTGGGCGGCACCCCGCCGTGCACGAGGACGGAGGCGACCTGCTCCGGTTCGGCCAGGGCGCGCGGGTCGGCGAGCAGCAGACCGGTCGGCGTGGCGGGTTCGGGACGGTAGCCGTGGGCGCGGAGCAGTGCTCGGGCGGATTGGTCGTCGCGGGTGGCCAGGCGCAGGTGGCGGCGGCGGTGCCGGTCCAGTCGGTCGGCGTCGTGTTCGCCGAGCAGGTGGCCGTGGTGCAGGATGCCGATGCGGGGGGCCAGGCGGGCGACCTCGGCCAGGAGGTGGCTGGACAGCAGCACGGTGGTGCCGTGCCGGCGGGCCAGGTCGGCGAGCAGGGCGCGGATCTCGGCGACGCCGGCGGGGTCGAGGGCGTTGCCGGGTTCGTCGAGGATGAGCAGGTCGGGGGCGTGGATGAGGGCTCTGGCCAGGGCCAGGCGCTGGAGGTTGCCGAGGGAGAGGGTGCGGGCGCGGCGGTCGGCGTAGGGGGTGAGCGCGAGGCGCTCGATGATGTCGTCGGCGCTGCCGGGCTGGCGGCGGAGGCGGCGTACCACGGTCAGGTTCTCGCGTACGGTGAGCTCGGGGTAGGCGGCGGCAGCCTCCACCAGGTAGCCCACCCGCGCCCACGCGGAGCGGTCGCCGGCGGACACGTCGGCCCCCAGGACGCGCACGGTTCCGGCGGTGGGCGCGATCATGCCGAGCAGCATGCGGATCAGGGTCGTCTTGCCTGCGCCGTTGAGGCCCAGCAGCGCGTAGATCTCGCCTCTGCGCACACTCAGGCTGACGTCGTCGACGGCCACGACGCCGGTGTAGCGCTTCGTCAGGCCGGCCACCTCGATGACCGGAGCCCCTGCGCTGCCCATATGGTGCTCCTTCATCGCCGGGTGATGGCCGGCAGGACGCAGCACGATCCCACCTCACTGACGGCGTTCCGGCGGCGCAGGCGGGCGGCGGCGACGGTGATCCAGGCGAAGCCGACCAGCAGGGCGGCGTGTTCGAGCAGCCCGGCGGGCGCCGGCCGGACCACGCCCTGAACATCCAGGCGGAAGGCGATTCCCGCGGCGACGGCGAAGGTGATGACAAGAGCCCCGGACCATCGCGAGTAGATCATCCACCCTCGGCTCCCGGCGTGCGGGCCCCGTGCCGGCACGAGCGGCAGGGCCGCCAGCGCGGCGAACAGCACCAGGCCGGCCAGCCCGTGGACGCGGCCCGCGGTGGTGACCGTCTCGGCCCGGCCCGGCGGATAGCCGAGGGCCGGATCAGTGGGCACGATCCCCGCCACGACCATCGCCAGACCACCGGCCGCCAGGAGGAACGGCGCCCAGACGGCGGCCCGGCCGGGAGGAAGAACACGGCGTACCCCGGCGGCGAAGGCGAGCAGCAGGAGCCCGCCGATCACGAAGTTGGCCGTTTGCAGCCAGCCGCGTTCGCCGGTGCCGAGCTGGCTGGCGCCGTTGTGCCAGAGGCTGTATCCGGGCCGGGTGGCGCCGTCGATCAGGAGCAGCACGGGGACGAGTACGCCGGCGGCGATTCCGCAACCGAGCAGGGTCGTGGTCGGGCGCATGGGGAGCAAGCCTCCTAGCTCCGCGATCGGAAGATCGCGGGCCGACCAGGCTTCCCGGCTCACCGACGTTCGCGCCCCTCCTGGGGGCACGTTCATACAGACGCCTGGAATGTAACACCTGGCCGCCCGCCCGGCCAGATCTCACAAGGCTTCAGCCCTTGATGAAGCGGCGGGTCATGTACCGGCGCACCGGTGGCAGGGACGCCAGCCGCAGCGGAAGCAGGCTCAGCCACAGCACCAGGGGGTTGGCCGGGGCGTAGACGCCTTTGACCCGGCGGCCGAGCTTCTGCTTGCGCTCGGCCTCGGGACGGATCGCGGCCTCCCACGCGGCCAACGCGGCGGGGATGTCGCCGGGGTGGGCGGCCAGTTCGGTGCCGAGCCGGTCGGCGCCGCCGACGGCCAGCGAGGAGCCGTACCCGGCGAACAGGGTGACGCACCAGGCGGCGTCGCCGAGCAGCACCACCCGGCCCTTGCTCCAGGACGGGGCGACGACCTGGCTGATGGTGTCGAAGTAGACCGAGTCGGCCCGCTGGAGGCCGGCGAGGGCTTCGGGGATGACCCAGCCGAGGTCGCCGTAGACGCGTCCCAGCTGGGTGGCGACGTCCTCGCCCGGGCGGGCGTGGTCGGTGCGGTAGCCGAAGAAGGCGACGTTGCGGCCGTCGCCGACGCTGATGACCGCCGCGGTACGACCGTTGGACGACAAGGTGCCGGTCGCGCCGGGCGCGATGGTGGCGGGCAGCCGGTCCAGCATGAAGACGGCGACCTTGTACTCCAGGTCGAGCAGGAAGTCCTCCTCCGGGCCGAACAGCAGGGAGCGCGTGGCCGAGTGCAGGCCGTCGGCGCCGATCAGCAGGTCGGCCTCCTCGACCGAGCTGTCGCTCAGGGTGACGCGGACGCCTTGGTCGTCCTGGTCGACGTGGGTGAGGGTGGTGCCGAAGCGGATCTCGGTGTGGTCGCGGACCTTGTCGTACAGGACGGCTTCGAGGTCGCCGCGCAAGATGGTGATCGAGCGTGGCCCGGTGGTGGCGGCGATGGTGGCGCGATCGAGTGCGAAGCGGCGGGAGCCGTCGCTCTTGTGGTAGACGAGCTCGGTGGTGTCGAAGGCCCTGGCTCGCAGGTCGGACACGATGTCCATGTGTTCGGCGGCGTCGTAGCCGATGCCGCCGAAGGTGACCGCGTAGCCGCCGCCGCGGCGGGCCGGGGCGCGTTCGACGATGAGGGTGTCCCAGCCGATCTGGTGCAGGCGCAGGGCGGTGGCCAGGCCGGCGATGCCGGCTCCGATGATGACGGCGCGCATGATGGGGTGCTTCCTTCAGTGGGAGAGCTGGTCGAGCAGCCGCTGTTCGGCGGCGGCGTCCAGCCAGGTGTCGGGGGAGGGGGCGTCGGCGCGGGGTGCGGGGTCGCCTTCGGCCTGAAGCCAGGCCCAGGTGTCGGCGAGGGTCTCGCGCAGCGGGCGGGTGGTGAGCCCTTCGGCCAGTGCGGCGCTGACGTCGGCGTCGTGCATGCCGCTCGGCACGCTGCCGTCGGGCAGTCGTAGCCCGAACTCCATGCCGAGCGGCAGGCCGTGCTGCAGGAGCAGCTCCGGCGGTGTCCACACCAGTTCGGTGTCGAAGCCGGTGACGTCCAGCGCCGTGGTGAGCAGGTCGCCGAGGGTGGTCGCGCCCGGCGGGCCGGTCACGGTGAAGGCCCCGTTCAGGCCGCGTTCGGCCGAGCGCAGCATCCAGGTGGCCAGGTCCCGGACGTCGAGATACTGCAAGGGCGTCTGGGCGGGAGCGGGGGCCAGGACCCTGCCACCCTTCTCCAGGCGGCGCAGCCACCACGGGATGCGGCCGACGTCCTCGTACGGGCCGAGGATCATCCCTGCCCTGGCCAGCAGTGCCCGCTCGCCGAAGGATTCCAGGACGGCGAGTTCGCCGCCGCGCTTGGCCGCGGCGTAGTCGGCGTCGTCCGTACTGGCGGGGTCGCCGTCGACCAGCGGCGCCTGCTCGTCGGCGTCCGCCGGCCAGGGCCAGCGGTGTACGCCGCGGCTGGAGACGTATCCGTAGTGTCCGGCGCGGCCGGACAGCAGGCGGGCGCTGTCGCGCACCACCTTGGGCGCCCAGGCCCAGGTGTCGATGACCGCGTCCCACTCGGTGTCGCCCAGTGCCTGCCGTACGGACTCGGTGTCGGTGCGGTCGGCGAGCAGCGGCCGCACGCCGGGCGCGGGGGCGCGGCTGAGTCCGCGGTTGAGCGTGCTCACCTCATCGCCCCGCTCCAGCGCGGCCTCCACGACGGCGCGGCCCACGTGGTGGGTGCCGCCGAGAACCAGTAGTTTCACGATGCTCCTGAAGTGAGGGGCAGCCAGAGGGCTGACGGGTGCTGATGGTCGTGGAAGATCGCGTGCTCCGAGGCGGGCAGGTTCGTGCCGGTCGCGAGCGGCCCGCCGACGCCGGCATGACGGCCGTGCCGTCGGCCGGTCGATGGCGTCGCGCACAATGGCCGGGGTGGCGGGGAAGGCATCGGGTCGTCTCCTGGGGTCGGCAATGCTGCTCGCCGACCAGGCTTCCCGGCACACCATCGTGTCCTCTCGCGGAGAGGCCGATGTGACGACTGTATCGAAGTTTCAGAAATTACTGAAGAGTGAGCATGTTCGATAGCCTGCCTCTTGAGAAGGAGGCGCCTTGAACGACAGGTCTGAACAGTGGCAGGCGGCGGAACGACTGGCCCTGACCTTGATCGAGGGCGGGCTTCAGCGCATGCCCGCTCGCACGCTCGCGGTCTTCCTGTTCACCGATCAGGACAGTGTCACCGCCGGCGAGATCGCCGAACGACTTGAGGCCAGTGCGGGATCGGTCTCCGGCGCCATCAAATCCCTGCTGGCCGTCGGACTGATCGAACGCCTGCCCGCCCCCGGCAGCCGCCGTGAGCACTACCGACTCCGTGACGACGCCTGGGCCACCCTGTTCACCAGCCAGAACACCGTCATCCAGGCCATGCTCAAAGCCGCGACCGCCGGAATCGCCGCCACCGAGGAGGGCGATCCCGCTCGGCAGCGCCTGACGCAAATGCACGCCTTCTACGAATTCCTACTCGGCGAACTCCCCGCCCTGCTGCAACGCTGGCACCATCAAAGCGGCTGACTCCGGCCAAGACCTCGTCAAAGCGGCTCCGTCACATCAGGTAGCGCAGCCACAGATACGGCGCCACCAGGGCGACGGTGACAACGGTGACGATCAGGCCGTACTTGGTGAACTGCC
>NZ_JBSGCE010000081.1:0-33318 GCF_053601695.1 Nonomuraea sp. NPDC004702 | reverse complement strand
GCGCGTCGACCACCTCGCGGGCATGGTTGGCCTCGGCTGGCAGATCGAACGGCGTGGCGACGGCGGTCAGGACCGGAACGCCGACCTGGAGGATGCCGACGGCCTTCATCCGGTCGCTGCCGCGCGAGTTCGCCGCTTTGGCCCGCAGACACTCGCGAACCACGAGGCCGGGCCAGGTGCGCGTGGCCCGCGGAACGACTCCATCAGCGACCATGGCGAGCGGATACAGGCGGCGGACACGGTCACCAGCCGCCGGGACAGTGCTCATCTGTTCATGGCTGGTCGCGGGGACATCCCACACCAGGATTCGCCACTCCGTCGCGTTATCGTCTTCGAACAAGAAGTACTCGACCACTTCAGGCGCGGTGGCGACCAGGTGATCCAGATAGGCTTCGAACACCGCCCGTCCGAAATCGTGCGGCGTTCCTGGGGCGTCGTCTTCTACGCCACGTCCCGCTACCTGGCTGTCCGCATCCCCGTAATCCGAGACACATGACCACGATCGGTCCTGATCTTTCCGCGTCTGGATCACGAACACATACTGACTACCCATCGCGCTCATCCCTCAAGCCTGATTGATCACCTCGGGATGCGCCATCGGAGGGACGGCCTGCTCATCACAAACGAGGAACACCCACATAAGGTCACAATGACCGAGAGGAGGCAACCCGACTGCTGCCGTGTCGGTCCAAGAGAAGACGATCAGAGGGCCAGCGTGATTGCCCCGGGGAAGCCGGAGGACACCCCCTCCATGTTCTTCATCATCTGCCTCCTTCCGGCGACTGCCCCGCCGCGGAGCCTGCATGACGCCGCCGAGTGGCAGGCGGTTGGCCACGTCCAGCCGTACCTCGCCGTAGCGCAGGACGTGCTGCCCGAACAGCGGGGCAATACACCCTATTTCGCGGGTGTGAGCCCCTCAGCCCACTTCGGCTCGGTCAGGACATCCTGCAGCATGAAGTAATGCACTTTTCCTTGCGCAAGGCATCACGGATGTCGGGATACCGAGATTTCGCGGTGGCGGCGCGGCGACCGTGCTCGTCGAGCTCGGCGAGCATCTGTTCCGCGCCAGCGAGACTAACCCAAGTCCTTCGACCACCCCCAGCCCGTTCTCCCGCTCGGCCTCGGCGAACCGAACGAGGACGTTGTCGCGGCGCTCCACGAGCACTGACGCAGGCCTGGATCCGGTCTCATGAGACCCCTAGCGGGGAGAAGCTCAGGGCGACTGTGTTCGCGAACGCAGTCGCCACCAAAGGCGTGGCCGCAGTCGCGCAGGGCGACGCGCCGGCGCTCGAAGCCGCCCAGGAACTCCTCCTACTCCAGTTGGAGTGCGATATTCGTCACTGGGTCCGGCCGCGCGCCTCTCGAAGAAGCTCCTCCAGGCGAGGGGAACACCTCCTCATCGGTGATGAACTCCCGCTCGTCAGGGCCAAGCGCGTTGCCCTCGCGCAGTGGAAGGATCAGCTTGAGCTTGCCCACGTCGAACACGTCGGCGATCTGGAGCAGGTCCGGCAGGCCGTGCGGCATCGAACGCGGAACGACCGCGAACTGGAGGACCGGCAGCCCGAAGCGGATCACCGTCCTGACGCCGGCGAAAGCATCGTCGTAGTCGCCGCGGACGCGGGCGAAGATCGCACAGTCCATCGAAGCCGATGTTGACGAACGCGACCTGCTCAGCCAGGTGAGAATGGTCAGCTGTGGCTGTGTACTGAACTACCCGGCTCTTAACCGATGTGTGGACTGGCCGCTCGTAGGTAGTGGCTGACGCGCATGCGCATTGACTGGTCCATTGGGTATCGGTCGATCTCCTCCCGCGCTACCCATCGGGCCTCGCGGGACTCTGAGCTCGGAGTCGGTTCGCCTCCGATTGGGCGTGCCGTGAGCACGATGGAGAACTCTTGTCGCGCCTCCCCGTCGCTGGTGTAGAGGATGACGTGCTTGGGGTCGCTATATGTGCCGACGATTCCGGTGATCTCGCACGTGATGCCTGTCTCTTCGAAAGTCTCACGTATGGCCGCGGTGGGGATGGACTCGCCGAGGTCGATGGCACCACCGGGAAGGGCCCAGTTGTCGTTGTCGCTGCGGCGGATCAGGAGAAGGGCGCCAGCCTCGTTGGCGACTGCCACGTTGACCGAGGGGACGAGGCTGGTCGGCGAGGGTGCGTCTGGGTCGTCGTAGTAATCGATGCGGCGGCTCACGTCTCGGGAGAGTACCCCCCTGGCCGCCAAGGCGTCGCTCTTCGCCGGGGTCGGCTTCCCGGGTGGCTGCCGCAGCTGCCGCGGTTCGGCACGGTGTAGAGCGAGCCTTCGTCGCGTAGTCAGCCGAATCCGGCTTGCGGATGGTGTCGTCGGCTACACCGAGCTCCAGACGAAGCGAGCTTACGAGACGAGGATGCTTGGTCGGTACTCGCCGGTGCCGATGCGTCCACCGGAGGACTTCGGCGACCTACCGCCAGCGGGACGACCCGGCTCCCACCAGGAGCCCAAGCGTGAAATCAGAGCTTCAAGAATGCCTCTTCTTCCTATTATCGCAGTTCAGGAGTAGTGGCTGATGAAGATGGACCCGATGGCCGGCGATGAGGCCGGACCCTCCGGCCGCTGGGCCGGACCGGTGTATGCGCCACTAGTCCTGCTCAGGAGAGCCGGGCAGCGAGGACGACAAGGGGGCAAGGATCGCCACACACCCACAGAGATCTATGACCGCCCCTGGATATCACTAGGTTGGTTCGTCCCCGGGAATCGCACCCGGATACCCGCGGAACGGAGCATGACAGTGAGGCTTTTCCAACTGATCGCGCTGGTCAGCAGGGGCGGCGCCGGGACGGGTTGGCATGAGAAGAGGCTCCCGGTAAGACAGCAGTCGACCAAGATCCGATGCCTGCACCGGAGAGCCTCGTCGCTGTCTTACCCTGCCGCGATTTCGCTGTCCAATCACACCCTGATCCGCCTGGCCGCGCTGCTCCGCGCCCAGCGGGCCAAGCGCCGCAGCCGATGGCGGCGCCTGGACGCATCCCGGCAAGCCCTGCTCGTACTCGCCCACCCGCGCAACGGAGACACCTACGCACGTCTGGCCGCTGGCTTCGCTCATCGGCACCAGCACCGCCTGACGCTACGTCCGCGAAGCCGTGGACCTCGTGGCCGTTCTGGTCGACGACGTGCACGCCGCCGTCTCACGCGCCGGCCGGCTGGCCTACACCATCGTGGACGGCACCTTGATCCCGATCGACAGGCTGGCCGACGAACGGCCTTACAACTCCGGTAAACACCGACGCCACGGCGTGAACGTGCGGGTCCTGGCCGATCCGGCCGGCCGGCTGGTCTGGGTCTCACCCGCGCTGCCCGGAGCCACACATGATCTGACCACGGCGCGCGCGACCGGCCTGATCGACGCGCTGACCGCCGCGGGGGTGAAGACCTTCACCGACAAGGGCTATCAAGGCGCGGGCGGCGGCATCCGCACGCCGTTCAAAGGCCATCGGACGCGGCCGCCGCTGTTACGCCATCAGCGCTCGGTCAATCGCGCACACGCCCGCATCCGCGCCCGCGGAGAACGCGCCGCTGCCACCTCGAAGACCTGGAAGGTCCTGACCCGGCTGCGCTGCTGCCCGCACCGCGTCACCACGATCGTGCGGGCCATCCTCGTTCTGCAGCTCATCGAGGAAGGCCGCTACTCAGGATGAAAAATGCTCAGTGTGTCATCCGTCGCTCCTCACGAGCACGAGACGTCGCTGGAGTCGAGTATGTCGGGGACCGAAACAATGCAAGGTCCAGCGACACGATCGTGAGTACGACATGACGTTTGTCTCACGGATCTCGGGTCCCCGCAGCCCGCTGCGTGCGGGTTCGGACCCGCCTGTCGTCCTCTTCCGCCGATGAGTGTGCGCCATATGACGCGGTGATGACGTCGGAAGGGCGGAGCGAGGCAACCGCACAGTCCTGGGCTAATCAGTAGCCGGGTTCGCCCCCAGCAGCCAGCCGGGCCGCAGCCTCGGTAGGAGTGTCGTCGTAGCCCGGCCGGGCGATGAGCGCCGATTGGAAGAAGTGCCCCTGCGTCTCATCTGGGTCGTCATCGGCTGCGAACGGTCGCCACAGCGCGAGGTATACCGCTCGCGCGGTGAACCCGTCATCGTCTTCGTTCGGCATGAGGTCGATGTGGCTTCGGAGTCGCTCCACGACCTCCAACGCGGGCAATCGAAATATGTCGACGTCGCGGTATCGCACCACGTCACGATCGTGCGGACGCCACACCTCGATCGCATTGACCCGATCCCGCGTCGGCCCCGCCCCGAAGCCCACGCTGACCCCAAGCCCACTCGTCAGATGCACGGCCAGCTCGCCGTAGGCGGTCGGCCGCAGCGGACCTAACGTTTCGAGCGCCGCTCGTGCCTCGTCCGGCGTCATCCCGAGCCGCAGCGGACCGATCCCGTGCGGCGGGTCGAGCACTAACTCCATCCGCTGATCATTGCAGGCTCATCCTGGAGAGAAACCCAACAGTTGCAATCAGCGGGTCGTTGTCACGGCGCACGCTTCTGCCGCTGTTCGAGCGCGCGCATGGCGGCGCTTGACCAAAGCGAACAAGATCGGGTCATGGCGGGATCGGGTAGGTGTGCCTCCGCCGTCAGGCGCTAGATTCGGATCGAGATTCTGAGGAGAATCAGTGGCCCAGCGCGTCAACGTCGACGGGCCGGGAGACGATCCGGACGAGTACCGGTTCGAGTGCGAGGACTGCGAGGGCACGGGGACCGTAGATGTCCCAGACGGACTCGATGAGTCCACCAGCGCCAGGGCCGAGTTTCCTAGCTGTGGAGGCCTGGGCTTCTACGAGGGCGACGCTGACGACGTCGACGCCTGAGGGCCAGCTTGGCGGGTACTGTACGAGCACGGAAAGGCGTTGCGCCGCGCTACTCCAATGCGCTCAGACGAGGGGTGAGTAGCGGCGGTAGCCGTCAAACCGTTTGAGACGATTCAGGCGACTTGTTCTGTATCGGAGCCAGTTTCCTCCTTGGCAGGTTCGTTGATCCAGACGGCCTTAGGCAGGCTTGGCGGGGCGGGCTTGCGGCGGAACCGGCCGGGGTTGGCGGCGTAGGCGGCCTGGAGCGTCCGGGCGCGCTCGGCCCGGACCTGGCCGGCGGTGCCCAAATGGACCGAGGCCGGGGTGTGCAGCCCGATGCCGGAGTGCCGGTGCTCGTGGTTGTAGTAGGCGAAGAACTCGGTGCAGAAGGCGCGGGCGTGGGCCATGGAACCGAAGCGTTCGGGGAAGGCCGGGCAGTACTTCAGTGTCCGGAACTGCGCCTCGGAGTAGGGGTTGTCGTTGGATACCCGGGGCCGGCTGTGGCTTTGGGAGATGTTCAAGTCCGCCAGCAGCGCCGCGACCGGCTTGGAGGTCATCGAGGTGCCGCGGTCGGCGTGCACACGCGTGGGCGCCTGGCCGCCGTTGGCGCTGATGGCCGCGGCGATGAACTGCTCGGCCAATTCGGCGTTCTCCCGGGCATGGACCTCCCAGTGCACGACGTAGCGCGAGTAGATGTCGATCATGACGTAGAGGTCGTAGTAGACACCCTTGACCGCCCCCTTCAGCGTGGTGATGTCCCACGTGAAGACCTCCGACGGGGCGCGGGCGACCAGTTCAGGCCGTACCCGCGCCTGGTGCGTGGCCTGGCGCCGGCGTTCGCGCACCTCGCCGCACTCACGTAGCAGCCGATACATGGTGGAGATCGAGCACAGGTAGACGCCTTCGTCCAGCAGCGTGGCCCACACCTGCGCGGGCGCCTTGTCGACGAACCGGGCCGAACGTAAGACGGCCAGCACCCGCGCCCGCTCCTCCTCGCTCAACGCCGCCGGATGCGGAGCCGGCGCCGGGCGCGGGTCGAGCACCACCGGAGCGGGATGGCGATGCCGGTGCGGGGTCGCCCGCGACTTGCCTGACAGGGCACACGCCGCCGTCAGGCCGAGCACGGGCTCCAGCGCGGCGAACGCCTCGTCGATCACTTCCTGGGCGGCGCGTCGCTGTCCGCGCTCTCGGAGAGCAGTTCCAAGAGCGCGTGCGCTTTTCCCATGATCGCCAGCGCGGCCTTGGTCTTGGCCAGTTCCCGCTCGGCCTTCTCCGCCCGCGCCCGCAGCCGCTCGTTCTCCTTTTCCGCCTCGCTCTTGCGCAGTCTCGGGCCGGACGGCTTGGCCGCCAGCGCGGGCAACGCCCCCGCATCGCGGGCCTTGCGCCACTCGATGATGTGCGAGTGATACAGGCCCTCGCGGCGCAGCAGCGCGCCCTTGGCACCCGGTTCGGTCGCCGCGTCGTAGGCCTCGACCATCGCCAGCGTGTACTCCGGCGTGAACGAGCGCCGCTTCGGCCGATCCGATCGAGGTCTGTCACCCTTGCCCACCTCACCATCATCGGTGAGATCCCCACGAAGGTCGGCCACGGTCAAAGTCACTGTCTGAAAGATCCTCTTCTCGCCCTGATTTAGTCACAGAAGACTACTTCGTCCCCAGGTCTCACGAGAGTCTGACAGAGAGGGCGGAGCCATACTCTTAGCAAGACTTGAGCTGTCCTGACAAACACAAAGGCTCGCCCTCAGGATGTCCCTGGTTGCGGGGCCTTTCTGCTGTGCGCGGCCGACAGGAGTCGAGCCTGTAACCATCTGATTCGTAGGCAAGGGCGACGACTTCGTCAGCGGGATCTCGCCCTGCTCAGATGGTCGTCGCGGATCGGTGGAGGTAATCCCGGAAGGCGGTGTTGCTGTATCGACTGCTGTACGCCCTCTCCGTGCACGCAACGAGCCATACTGCAAACGTGGCGTTCAATAATGTGACGGAGTCTCCGTCAGATCCACTTGCGTTGATCCGGCAGATCGATTGGGCTTCGCTCGAACACGCTGGGGGTACGGCCGAGGACACCCCTGCCGCGCTGGCAGACCTCCTTCTTGGCGCTCCAGAGGCCCAGACCGAAGCCGTCCGTCACCTCAACGGCCGGGTACACCACCAAAATACTCTCTACTCCGCGACAGGCCCCGCAGCCTTATGCGTCGCCGCGTTCCTTAGCGATCCGCGGACCGACACCTTGGTGCTAAGTCGCGAGGATGGCCAGTGGTATCCCTTACGTCAGGAGCTACTGGACTGGCTGGGATCTATAAGCGACGAAGTCAGCAACGACGTCGAAGCGGTGTTGGTGCGCTTGGGCCGCCTACCGGAGAAAGACCCGGAATTCACAGAAATCCAGGCTCTTCGCCCCACGATATTCCCCGCCGTGTCCGCGTTCTTCGAAGACCCCAACCTTCCCGTACGGGAAGCGGCTCTCGCCACAGCCGTCCCACTCTTGGACGCCCCCGAACTCGCCCACCATCAAGCCAGCCTCGCACCAATCGTGCGCAGCGTTCTGGCTACCAGCTCAGACCGGTCCTACCGGGCCATCGCGGTAGATGGCCTCCGCGCATGGGGCGAAGAAACCGCCTCGCTAGTCGAGCAGGAAGATTTGGAATGCACGCCCTGGACAGCAGAGGGCTGCAGCGATGACCCGCCCTTTTGAGCTGCGGTAGTGCCCACATCGACCAGTGACGCTGGCCGGCCACACCATCCGGTGATCCAGGGTGAGGAACGAACCCTGGCTCGTCGATCGCCCCCCGACCACGTACGACGACCGACCATGCACTGGCGATCGTGGGGCTGCATCTGTGCGGTGGTGTGCTGTGCCGATGCCCGCCACCACCCTCGCCCCGCACTAGTCGACAACGGTGACTTCTCGCTTGTGGAGCCGAGAAGATTCGAACTCCTGACATCTTGCTTGCCAACGGGAGCCGGTTACGATGCAGGATGCTGGCCCAGGTCACACGGCATATGGAGACCGGTAGCGTCCGATCGCGTAAGGCAACGTTGCTGTACTTCGCTGCTGTACAGCACTCCAGCCCATGCCCGCGAGGCGGCCCGTATTGGTTGCGTGTCCGCCAACCATGTAAACGGCAGGGATGCTGTCAGTTGGCGAATCCGTGGCGTCTTAGGTGGTCGATCGCGCCGGGATGAGTTCGCGTCCATTGAGCCTTTTTCATCCTCCTTGCTCGGCTCTCCAGAGCAGGAGTGATGGCGCGTCTACCCGTCCAGCTCAGCTGCCGGAGGCCTGAGCCTTGTCGCAGGCCACAGGGTCCATCTTCGCCAGCCACCGCTCCTGACCTGCGACAATAGGATGAAAAGGCTCATTGTGTGCAGACCGCCCAACGTACCGAGGTGCCGTCCTTTTTTCGAGTAGCACATCGTGGCTACCGAATCCCCCGCATGCCCCCGCTTCCCCGTGCTGCCCCATCCGTGTCGTTGGGGAACCCACGGTGATGTGTGCTGCCTTGTTGCTCTACATGCGTCGTCCGCAAGACACCGGTTCGCACCTGCCGGAATTTGTCGACCAACTTGTCCGCGTCGTCGACCGCGCGGGGAGGGGTCGCCCTCCCTGAGAACGGCATACCATGGCAACGCTGCCGTCCGTGATGCTGAGCCGGTCATCGAAGAGGAGAAGCAATTATGAAGCCTGAGCAGGTCATCGTGTCAGCGGTACTGATGGCGGCATCGATCGCAGCGCTGGCCCTCGGGATTCTCGGCCGCCTGGGACGCCTCAAAAGAAATGGCCTTTTCGGCGTACGTACCCGGCGTTCCATGTCCAGTGATGAGGCATGGCGGTACGTACACTTACGTTTCGCGCCGTTCGTATGGGCGGTCGCATTTTGTTGGGCGATAGCGGCGATCATTCCATTCCTGGTGAACAGCCCAACAGGCATGGGACCGCCCGTTCTTATCGGCATCGTGCTGGGGCTTACCAGTTTGGTAGCTGGGGCGATCTGGGCGCACCGAGGGCTCGGATAACGACGTCACCGCCGACGGCGTCGTTAGCAGTTCATTGAGCCTTTTTCAACCTTCTCACCCAGCTCTCCTGAGCAGGACTGATCTCGCGTCGCCCGGCCGGGCTCAGCTGCCGGTTGCCCGGGCCTCGTCGCAGGCCACAGGGCTCATCGCCATCATCTATCGCCCCTGACCTGCGGTAATAGGATGAAAAGAGCTCAGTCTCCAGTCACTCCGTCTTGTCATCCTGATCATCAGGAACAAGTGGCCATGCCCCATGGGTGAAGAGCCGAGGATGCTGACGGGATCTCAGCGAATTGCTGATAGGTAGTCATGCTCGAAGCGGGTGAGCACAAGCGCTACGCGGGCGACGCTGTCCCCGTTCAGTGACGCCGACTGCGTCCTGGCCACATTCGTCTATCCGCCAGGGGCTTGCCCACGGGAAGTCATGGCCGGCCTGCTGGGCACCAACCCGGTCACCATCCGTCTCGAACAGCAGCGCTACTGATAGCGCGGCCCTACTTCGGGACCGAGAAACACCGACTCGTTGGTAATCCGCGCGTCTAGGCTGAATCGATCTCTGCCTGACGTAGGCTGGCTCCGCTCGGTGAGCCAACGCCGTTATCGAGGAATGCCATGGATCTTGCTTTGCTCCAAGCTCGCGCATTGGTTATCAAGCAGTTATACGACGAGTTGAACCAGAGCCAACGTAGTCGGACCTGGACTAACGAGGAGTTCATGCTCGGGTTCACCGGTGATGTAGGCGATCTCGCCAAGCTGGTGATGGCGGCAGAGGGAACTCGTGAGGATGTCGTCGACGGCCGTGCGGCGCTTGTACACGAGCTTGCCGACTGTTTGTGGTCAGTCCTGATCCTAGCTCACGCCTACGATGTCGACCTGGCGGCGGATTTCCTCAGCAATATGGATGAGTTGGAGTTGCGGATCAAGGCGAAGCTCGAAATCGGGTAGTAGACAGAGCCGCGCTGCCTGAGCGTGCGCGGCCCGAGTGGCAGGCGCGCGCTGCTCCGGTCCGGGCCAGGCAGGCGTCCTCGCCGCAGGTGACGTCGCGAATGTGGTGCGGGGCTTCGATAGTTCAGCGGCCACGGATCAGTGCGGCGAGCTGGGCCTGGGTGAAAGGCCCGGTGGCGGACTGGTGATCGCGTAGATCGTGACGAGCGTGGTCTTGCCGGTTCTGCGGTCGCTACGGCGGCGCATGACCTGGAGGGCCTGGGTGGCATGAGAAATGGCCGGGTCGGGCGGTGCGGATCTTCACGCGGCGGATCTCCTGGTGGCCGTGGCCTGGCTCGTCGGTGCGATCGTTGAGGAGGTGCTCGCGCCAGGGCGGGGCCTTGAGCTGGTGCGAAATCGTGGGTTGGGTGCCTTTGACGATGAACAGATGGTGGCCGCTGGCGGCGACGCGATGGTGGTGGGGCGTGTGCTGCTCGGTGGAGGTCAGCTTACGGCCTTGATCCCGGTGACATGGCGACGTTGCTGGGCGTCGCGCTGCACGATGACCATCCGTACCCGGCTGCCCCTCCGAGCCTGCCGGATGAGGCGCATGCCGCGATCATGGGCGCTACTCTTGATCTGCTGGACGCCTGGCGTATCCGAGGCTGGCCGGCTTGCGCGCACTTGGAGCGAATCCGGCTGGTCAAGCGGCACCGCTTCGCGAGCAAGGCAGCTCTGCCGCACGATCGGTCGGGCGCGCTGATGTACATGAGCGCCGCCCGTGCGGCCTCGGCCTACCGTAGGACCCGATCAAGAACCAGGGGTCCATGCCTGGGATCATCACGAGCGCACACCGCGCCCGGCGGCCACCTGCCAGCCGCCTACCTAACCTCTTAGGTCAGTACATCTAGGGGTCTGTCGCACCAGCCGGATCACTGATAGTAATCCTCTATATCGGGTGGGTCTAAGCGGATGACATAGCAGGCGCGTTCTGGTCCCTCCGGGGCCTTCAGGAACCGCACTCGTTCGCCGGTCCGGATGGTTCGAAACCCCTTGGTCACGATGTCGGCGTGCGTGAAGGAGTGGTGCGTGCCCGTGTCGGCGTCTCGAACGATGTAGGTGCCCTGGCGCCCGCCGTACCCGCTACCGTGCGGCATGCGGTCGACGATGTGGCCGAACCGCTGATCACAGCCTTCGAGTCGTTCACCGCTCATCAAAGCTCCTCGACGCAACGAAAACCGACCGCGTTGCTGCATCCTCGCCGCCGCGCCAGACCTTTGGAGGAGGTCTGCAGCGCCCCGTAGCGGTTGTCATAGGAGCCACCGCAGATGACCACCTCGTTCAGATGCTCCAGTACAGTGCCCGTGATTTCCCACACGTTGCCGGCCATCTCGCGGATCCCGAACGGGGAGACATTGCCGGGATGCGCGTCGACCGGGCCCGGCATGGCCTGGCGCAGCCTCCCGAGATCAAGTTCCTCCCGCCACGCTTCGTAGGTGATCAGCGTACGGCCGCTCCAGGAGTCGGCGCTGCTGACGAAGCTGAGATCGATCTCGTCCCCCCAAGGAAACAGCCGGCCGTCCGTCCCGCGGGCGGCAGCCTCCCACTCCAGGGAGGTGGGCAGGCGCTTGCCCTCGAAACGTGCGAAGGCGTAGGCGCTCCAGTAACTAACACAGACCGCTGGGTGGCCCTCGTACGCTGGGTCGGTGAAGTACTCCTGTACTCTCAGGCGCTCCTGCCACGGCTCGTGGGAGAACTCTTGGGGTCTTTCCGGGTGGTCCCATTGCCGTGACCCATATCGGCGGACCGCTTCTAGGAAGCGGTTGTAGCGGCTGACCGTGACAGGAAAACGATCGAAGCGGATAGAGCGCTCGACGCGCTTGAGCATCAAATGATGGCTCGGCCCGACCAGGTAGACACCAGCGGGCAGGACACAGTCTTTCGCCGGGGCTTCCTGGCGGTTCCTGCGGTGAAGGAACTCGCGGACCTGCTCAGTCAGACGCGGCTTCGTCCCGAGGGACGTCTCCCGATGAGCCTCGTCCCGCAGGAACTCCGCGGCTAGCAGCTCTTGGTAAGCACCGTGGGCGAAGGCGACCGTGGCGGGGCCCGCGAGTCGGAACAGATCCCGCAATCGCAAGGAGTCGTAGGTAAGCCGCCCGCCATCGAACAACTCGATGCCCAGATCATTGACGAGGTCGACGAATGTGAAAACCGTACGGCCGCGTAAGAACGCCCCTCCGAAGTACGCCGTGATCGACGGCAGAGCGGATGTCAGACCCGCCTCCTCAGCGACGCGGGAGATTTGCTGCCAGGCCAGCTCGGCCAAGTGCGGGAGAAGCCGGTCGCGGGAGACATCCAGTTCCTCAGCCAGCCGTACCTCCAGGGGCGAGCCGGCCCCGGCGACGCCGTGCAGGCGCAACGCCGAAAAGCGCGGCACGAGCAGCGGATTCACACCCTGCGCGTGAAGCTGTTGGACCAGCTTCTCCGACACCAGCGAAGTGCCGTCCAGCACCCCCCGCACCTGCGGGAAGTCCTCCAGGAAGGATGCACGAGAGGCGGTGACGACCGCCGACTCCGCCGACAAAACCTGGGCGATCTCGGTATACAGCTCCAGATATCCCGCCTGGGTCATCGACGGCACCGCCTCGTCGATGCCGTCCAGCGCGCAGAGCGCGGAGCCGGAACGGACGAAGTAACGAAACACCTCGAAAACGTACGCGCTCTCCACGGCCATGTACGGGGCGAGGGCGCGCGTGACAAAGTCCGAGAACGTCTCGTCCGGCCGCTTGAGGCTCATGTCGAAGTAGAACCGATACCGCCGCCGGCTCGCCGCGACCGAGCGGGCAACCAGCCGCTTGAGCAGCGTCGTCTTGCCGCCGCCTGCCCGGCCGACGATGAGCAGATTTCCGCCCGAGGCCGCCACCTCGTCCAGTAACTGGTCAACCGCATCCGTCCGGGAGACTCGCTGTTCGCCCGAACGCGCGTCGGTAGTAAGCAGATCACCGGAGAGGGTCAGCCGCGCCGTGTCCAGCAGTCGCGGGTAGGCGCCGACGATGTCCGACAGATGCCGGTCCAGATCGACGAACGCATCCAAGAACCGGTCATAGGGCAGCATCCGGTCCTGGCCGGCCAGCGGGCCCGGTACCTGGGGGACGCCGTTCTCCTCCAGGACTAGAAAGCGGGTGAGCTTCGGCAGCCGAGTTCGCAGCAGTTCGCCATCGGTGGCCTCGAGGACCCGGATCACCTCATCGACGTCTCCGCTCAGGAGAAACTCGGCGTACTCGCTGCGCAATCCTCGCTCACGAAGGAACAGCTGATAGACCGTATCGCGGGAGAGCTCGAACCGCTTGACCAGCTGGAAACCGAGCGCGACGTACAGCCCCGAGAGAAACTCAGCCTTGACCGCCACCTCGGGGGCGAGCGCGGGCCCCTCCCCGTTTAGAGCGCCGCTGTCTGTGCCGCTCAACCATGCCAGCACATGGAGCAGCTGATGGACAGCCGTGAGCGCCTCCTCCTCGGTGGCCTCATACCCGTCCTGGGAAGATCCGCTCAGCAGCCGCTGGATGTCGCGGAGAGAGTCCACGATGGTGCCGGCGCCGACGTACGGCTGGAGCTTCCCGATCAAGTCGCCCAGCGCCTCTTCGCCGAGGTCACCGGGTACGTCATGGTGCCGCCAGAGCTGCATCAGGATCCGCTCGATGATCTTCCCCACCACCGGAATGGCATTCTCGGGAAAACCATCGCCGAGTGGCCCGATCGGGCGCTCGAAGTCCAGGCCAAGATGCCGTGTGACCCTGCGGCGATCGTCCAGCTCATTCTTCAACTGGAACAGGCGGCCATCGAACTCAACGCTCACACCGTCACCCCTTCCTCCTAGAACGAGCGGACCGATCCAAGAATCCGACTTCGGAACCATGATGCTCGTGGCGGATATCAGGAAAATTCGGCCTTAATCTAGGCGTTGACAACGCTGGGCAGCGGCGGCATGTACCGGACGCGAACCCTCCGCCGATCACGCGCGAGGGTGGGCGACAAGGGGAAGGCATCGTAGGCGAGCCTGGCTTGGAGACCGCAGCGCTCCATCGCGGGGACGACACCTGCCGGATCGGACCGCCGTTCTCAGAAGAGCAGCAGCGCCGACCTGAACAATGAGCAATCGATCGGGACTGGAACCATGGCGAGGAGGATCCACCCACCCGGCCTAGAAAGGCGGGCGAGGCCGGTGAAGACCTGTGGTGAACCCGCAACGTGGCGCAGCGCCACCTTGAGGAGGATCGCATGGTAGCTGTCATGGGGCGGCCTGATCCGGCTCCGGCGAGGCCCCCGGCACCGGCAGGCAGCGGTAACACGCCTCGACGGGAAAACACTCCGACATCGCTGCTGAGGGATCAGCCCAGGGCGCGATCCCAATGCCCTTCCCCAGTCGCCTTGAGTGTGGACCAGTTCCACACTCGAGATCAATCATCAGACGGCCATCGCCGGTACTCAACCGGCTAAGGATGCCATCAGTCATCCAGTGGACAAACCCTGGACTGTGGGCGCGGTTCTCGTCGTACCTGTCCGCCAGGCGACCATAGTCAGCCCGCGTGACATTCCTTCGCACGAGGGGTTCCCTCCGTACCGAGGCATCAGTACAACACTCAGCATCCGACGGGCGGCAACGTCAGTCAAGGAACAGTCGGTTCCAGGCAAGGTTCCATCGATATCGAGGGCCATTCCTGATCTTTCAGCTGCTGAGCTCTTGCGATCAGTCCGCGGAGGACATCGGCGACCTGCAACCAGCGGGGCGGTCCGGCTCGAATTCGATCACGAGCCCCAAGAACTGAAAGGTGACGCTAAACCCGTCACTCGCTTATGGGATCAATCGCTACCCCTCGGCATCCAAGAGGCGGGAGAGACCCTTTCGCACGACTTCTACACTCGTGACATGGCGACCAAGAGTTGCTGAGATGATCTCAGTGCATAGTGGGCGGCGGGCATTTCTTGAACGCCGTCCGTGGCGTCCCTAACCTTTCGCGAGAATGACCGAAACAGGAAACAAGGCGAAGCCTCTCGTAGGGAGCTCGCTCTCACCACAAGAATCTCAGCCGGCCGGAAGGCTCCAGGTGATCGCTCATCGTGCCCCGCTCGACGTCTCCCGCGCACTCGTTCAGTGCGTCGCCAGCCTCCCGCACGACGAACGCCGACTGCGCAGCACCCCGCGAGGTAGCCGAGCCATGAGCCCGTTTCGGCACGCGGCCATGGTTGCTGCGCTAGTTCCACGGCGAGAACGACCTCCCCGAGCGGGGCCACAACCATCGCACCTCCCGACCCACCGCCTACCGCTCCATCCACGAAGGCATCGAGGTTCTGGCGGATCAAGCACCAGATCCGCACGAAGCCCTCGACTGTGCGCAAGCGAGGGACTGGCGTATGTGATCTGAAGCGGCACCCTGATCCCGACCGATCGCTGCGCCGAACAGGGCGTCAACGTCAAGGCGATGCCATCGACGCCTGGTATTCCGGCAAGGTCCACCAGCACTGGCAACCCCCAGGCACTGTCAGCACCCGGCGGGCCGTCGTTGTGGATCGCCGAGGTCGAACCCTGCTCCGTCCACGACCTGACCGCAGCCCGCGCAGACGCGCCGGGCGCGCCGTACACCGCTGCCGCGGCTGGCCTGCCCACCCTCGCCGACAGCGAATCACGACGGCGTCGGAGTCGGCATTCTCACGCCGATCAAGCAGCCGAACTGGGCGCTTCAGCGCGTTCAGGAAGCGCCGAAATGAGGCACCGCAGAAGGCCTTCCGCGGGGGCGCTCCGGCTTCCGAATGATCGCTGCGTGATGCGTAGAGCAGTAGGTGGTTGAGGTGGAAGCCCGATCATTCTCCCACCATCGATCAGGGACAAGCCGAGCAGACCAGGGCCACGGCGACAGGGATGAGGCAAATGGGGTACACGCGTCCAGCACGCCGGGACACGGACGTCCAACGGGCGTCCTGCGAGAAACCGCAGTGTGGTGGATGCGAACGCTCACGGTGATGGGGGACAGCTCCCTGTCGACGTCGGCAAGCAAGTCGGTGATCTCCGAGGTCAATTGGCCCATCCGACTCGATGTGAAGCCGGGATGTCCCCTCTTGAACGTGGACATCTTGGAGACTGGATCTCGAGGTCCAGGGGAAGAGACGTCCCTAATGGTGATGAAGAACTCCCCGCCCGAGTTCAAGCCGACGCGGTGGTGCTGGAGTTGCCGCGGCCGGTCGGGCGATCACGTCGATCGCGCGAGATCTGGGGGTCAGCCGCGAGACGCCGCGAGTGTGGCTATGAGCCGCGCAGCCTCGCGGTGAGAGCGCCCGAGGCGGGACTGGCGCGGCCGCGGTCGGGCGGTGTCGTCGGGGCACCCTCTGACGACGTGCTGGAAGAGGACTAGCGGTTCAAAGCGCGGATCCGGGAGCCAGAGCAAGAGCGGGACATCCCGCGCGAGGCGGCCGAGCTTTCGCGAACGCGCCCAGCTCCCTGGACTGCGAACGTATTGGGCCCCGGCTCCACCCGCGTGGCCCTCTCCACAAGAGCGAAATCGCCTGCCCCGGTCGATGTCTATCGCCGGCCTCCTGGCCGGCCGGCCCCAACATCTGGCCGAGCGCATGGGGCGCGCCAAGTGTCGCCTCGGACGACGGCTACTCCAATGCCGACGCCTCACGTGGACACCGCCTAACGCCGCACACACCCAGTCCCGATGGGCCTCCACCCCTCAGCGGTGCCACCGATAGATCGTAAGCGGTTGAAGAACAAGGCGAGACGACCGCATGCGCGCCAACAGGACCCGGCTGTGACACGTCAGCGTCATGAAGCCAACCCTCAGAGGCCATACACGACGCCTGCCACGCCCCTCATCATCTCCCCGAAGGCCCAGGCCCGTACTCCTGAGCACCGGGACAGGTGGAGCTCTGTTCCCTGGGGCGCCGCGAAATGCGACAATCTCTTCCATCCTCCCGAGCAGAATTTCTCATCCGCAATGGGCATGCCAGTTTCTCCACGAGTCGTGAAGTCATCACGGTGTTTGAGTAAGGAGGATAGGCCGGAGTTGCCGGGCGAACTCGATGACGTCTGCTTGGTGATCTCGGCCTGGTGCCCCCCGATACAGTGTGATGGAGAGCAGTTTGGTGCCTTGAGTTGCCCAGGCTGACACAAAGGCCCCCAACGGCTCGCCGTCCTTAGTTTTGATGGCTGCGCTAAATCCGGGGCCGACCCCGACCGGCAGGGCGACACCCTTGTCGATGACTCTTCGACGTTCGAGACCTTCCCGTGAAAAGGCTAGGTAAGGGTCGAGCGTGACCTCCAGCCACTTTGGTGATTCGGCGTTGGCCGATTCAGATACTACGCAGTACTGGAAGCGAGTTGAGGAATTCGTGCCGCTGGCGTAGAAGTGGGTCAAACCTGTTGCTCGTTTAATTGCTTGATCGGAGAGCAGGCCGCATTCGCGGGGTGATGCGGTGACTGCCCCTATGGGAGTCCTGTCCTGTACCAGGGGAGACGGCGAACAAGCGGTCATCCCGGCCATCCAGACGATCAGTAGTGCTGAAGTGCGTGCGCTCATTAGTCCGCCTGCGCCTCGGGTTAGTCAGAATCCTCAAAACGGGATCCCCTTAACGGATTTATCGATCTGCATGAACATGCCGCTGGCGGAGCCTTATCTCAGTCACTGAGCCCTCTTCGTCCTTTGCTGTTGGGCCCGGACCCCCGGCCGCTGAGCCGAGCCGGTAGATGCGCCAGCGGTTCTGCTGAGGGAGAGCCGGGTAGGGAGGTTGGCAAGGCTCACTGTTCTACGATCAGCGGTGATCGGCCTCGCCAATGAAGAATCGAGGCTGACCGACCTCCGAGCCATCGTAAAACACAGGAGCATGCTCTGGAGTCGCGTCGCCCGACATCAGCTGTACGAATGTGCTTAACCCGAGATTGAGGTAGTAGCGCTGTCGCCCGAGTTTGGTTCGCCAGATGTCCAGGCGCAACCAGGGAAATCCTCGCCAGGCAGCCTAATCTATGGACCGATGTCGGCTCCGATGCCCTGACCGCCGTGATCGCGGGCGACCAACAGCTTGTACACGTACAGCGCCAGTCCGCCTTGGGGTTGCCAGAAGTTCTGGTTAGGGCAATGGGTGAGGGTCACCGAGGCGATGACCTCGCCGCCCGACGTGAAGACCTCCGTCTCGCCCCGACATTTCGGTGGATCTTCTCGGCCGATTTCTTTCCGCTTGGGCGTCCACCGCTGGATGCCGTGCCTGGCGAGCCACTGAGTCTTCCATCCTATTTTCGCAGATCAGGAGTGGCGGCTGGCGAAGATGGACCCTGTGGCCTGCGGCCAGACCCAGACCTCCGGCAGCTGAACCGGGTCGGTAGATGCGCCATGAGTCCTGCTCACGAGAACTGGGCGGGGAGGATGAAAGGCTCACTGTTCCAACCCGGTACGCACGTCGATAACGCACGACATATCGGCCTCGCTCCGAGGCGCGCGGTCAGTTGGCCTCTTCATCCTATTGTCGCACGTCAGGAACGGTGGCTGGTGGCGATGAGCCCTGTGGCCTGCGACGAGACCCGGACCTTCGGCAGCTGAACCGGACCGGTGCATGCGCCATCAACCCTGCTCAGGCTAGCTGGGCGAGGAGGATGAAAGGGCTCATTGGTAGACGTACACCGAGCCGTTGCCCGGCCTGACCTGGTGAAGGATCAGAACGGGCTTGCCGGTGGCCGTCCGGGTGGCCCGGACGCTCTAAGCACTGCTGTGATGCCCCCGGACTCGCAGTTCTTCTACCTCGTTACGCCTGGCGATTCGAGGGGTGAAATCGACGCCGTCGGTATGATGGCGGCTACTAGATGTGGTGCGCCCCCCGGCTGATCAGAAAGTACCGGCACGTCACCGCGACGTTGACAGAGACTCTTTCGACATGGCGGATGACGGCCGGCCGGCTCTTGGCTTCGCGGTCGAGCGGCGGGTTGAGGCGGTCGGACTCGAGGGAGCGAGGGGCGACAGAGACGATCTCCCTAGTGGTCGGAGACCCAGGTGTCTATGATCGCCAGTTTCAGAGGACGAGAGCAGGTGTGTCCTGTCCCGGAGCATGGTTTGGCGGCGACTCTCAAGACGTCGGTGATGCCTTTGAAGCCCGTGATCGGTGGAGCCGGGGGCTCAGGGCCGGTTCCGACCCTGGATTTCCTTCAGCGCCTCGCGGGCTTGGCTGGCGAGATTGATTGCGGCGCCGAACCGGTTGTCGATGGTGATGTGGGCGGTGGAGGGGCTGGTGTCGGTGTTGAGGGTGCTCACGTACACATCCCAGTTCTGAAGCTTCCAGGCGTCGCGAGGGTCGTCGCGGAGTTCAATGTGCCGGCGCATGGATTGGGCATCGCAGCGCATCCACACCGCCGTTACTTCGATGCCCCTGGCCACACAGCTATTGGTCAGGTGGGCTATCCAGTCGCGATCGGCCAGCTCGGTGATGAACGGGGCCGAAAGGATCGCTGAGGTCCCCGCGTCCAGAACGTCGAAGGCGGTCTCCATCAGGCAGTGGTACTCCAGCGGCCGGACCTCGCGTAGGTACAGCTCGGTGTGCCGGTCGTGGGAGCCGCCACCGAGAGATACAAGCAGGCGCTCAATCAGAGGGCGAGTCAAGGTGTCTTTATCGAGGAGGGCCCAGCCAGTGACAGTGGAAAGGAATCGGGAGAACTCGGTCTTGCCCGATCCCGCGTAGCCGGCGATGAGAGTGAGGGTGAGCTTCGAGTCGCCTCGGCCTTGGTGACGCCGCCACGCGCCCATGACGCCGTTGAGGAGAGTGCGGGCCTCGGCATTGGCTGGGTGGTCTATTACTTCGCGCAGGACACGTTGGAGGACCTCGTCGGCTAGATCGTCGCTCGGAGGGGCAGGAAGCTTACGTAGGTCTGGGACGCGTTCTTCGGATACGGCCATTTCACCTGAGGGCGGTAGACGGAAACGGAGGAGGGGCGTCGCTAGTATGGTCCCTCGGCCGCAGCTGCTTCAGCTGATGAGCGGACTGTTGCCTTGCGGGTAGTGGATGATTCGCAGCCGCCTGGCGCGGTGCGCGCTGGCGAGGGCGAGGGCGAGGGCGAGGACAATGTCCTTCAGGCGGCGGAGACCGGAATACCCCCACATGCGCGCGGCCGACACTTGTTCACCTGCGGTTTCCCGGCGGTTCCTGCTGATCTCCTTCAGTCGTACGACGCGTTGCTGTATCACCTGACTGGCCCCTCCTCTGAGGACTTCACCTGCTAACACAGCCGAGCAGTCCAAGGAGATCGCGATGTGTCGGCCAGCTCTGTCATGTCGGTGACGCTGTCTAAACTTGGTCTTTATCGTCCGGGTTGTTGCAGTGTTGTCAGGGGCGATGGGCATGCTCGGTTCGGGGGAGGCCGGTTGGGCCAGGGCGGCACGCGGGTTCCGAAACCGCGCCGGACCTGGGCGGGAGTGAGCTGCCCCCGAGGCAGCGGGTTTTCTCACGGGCGACGCGGGTCCTCGGCCCGCCGGCGGCCAGGGCGCAGCTGGGTGTGGACGATGATGACCGGCCAGATCCCGAGGTCGGCGGCTTGGGCGGCGCGTGACTTAGGTCGGGGCCGGCCGAGGGGATGTTGCCACCAGGCCAGCTGCTCCAGCTCGGACGCTTCCAGCGTTTCACGCCCGTCGTCGTTGTCCTGCGTGGCGAGCCGATCCATTCGCATCCAATCGTGCGGCGTGTACGGGCCGAACCCCAGATTCCGCGCCACCTGAGCGACGGGGTTGCCTGTTGCCTTGCACGATACGCTCCACGCCCGCCCGGAACTCCGGATCAAAGAGTAGCCGCGTGACTTCTGCTACGACCAGACCTTCCCGGTTCGGTCTCCACGCTAGGTAAGGAAGCGCACTTCCCCCTTCAAGTCAGTCGCGGCCAAGCGTGAAGCCCGCATCGGCGTTGATGATTGTTCCGGTCAAGAAGGGAGCCTTGGCGAGGAACACGAACGCCTGGGCGATCTCGTCGGGTGTGATGAAGCGCTTCAGCGGGATCATCTCCCACCACTGCCGCTTCTGGGCGTCCGTAACCCGGTCCTTGTAAGAGGTCGCCACGAATCCGGGGCCCACGGCGTTGACAGTGATCGATGGAGCGAGCTGTTTCGCTAGAGTGCGTGTGAGATTGTTCACTGCCGCTTTAGCAGCGGAGTAGGCCATGATCGCCTCTCTGCCGTTCGCGTCGAATCCACGGATGGAAGAGGTGTTCACGATCGCGCCTGCGCGATCCTCCATCGACTGGGCGGCGCGTTTAGAGCAGAGGACCGTTGACATAAGATTCACGTCTATCATGTGGCGCCAATGGTCTGTCGTCGATTCGGTGAATTCCATGGCCTCGGTGAGACCTGCGTTATTCACCAGAATGTCGACTGGACCGACGGTCGACTCGATTATGGTGAACAGGTTCTCAACCTCAGCCGCGACGCTGACGTCGGCACCTACGTACATCGCTTCGCCCCCGGACCGCGCGATCTCCTGTACAAGATGCTCTCCTCCGGCACGGTCCGAACGCGAGTTGACGACGACTCGGGCATTCTCGTGAGCGAAAGCCGATACGACGGCCCGACCGATGCCGCGGGAAGACCCCGTTACGAGCACGACTTTACTGGTCAGCAGCACTTGAGCTCCTCTTGGTTCGGTGCTGGTAAACAGCGGCGGTCGAATCGATGATTACGCAGCTTCGGAAGAGTGTGTCTTATCGGCGACTCCCCTTGATCGCGAGTGAGCCTGCGGCTAAGCATCGAAGCCCCACCAGCAGTAGCCCGTCACCTCGTTCGCAGAAGGATCCACCCGATCATTAATTCTCGGAGTGACTTGAGGAAAGATAATAGCCTCCGTTGCCTGTGGCTGGACAGGGGAATCGCCTGTTAGACGGCCGGTATCGTCTAGCCTGCTGGCCGTGGGAGATCCTGATGGCTGATCCTCGGTAGGCTACGCGCCTTGCGACTCATGGATCGATCCACCATTTGCAGAGCTCGCGGTCCACGGAGCCGTGAGCTCTCTTGTCCTACTGTCGCAACTCACGGGCGGTGGCTGGTGGTGATGGGCCCTGTTAGCCTGCGGCGAGGCCCGCACCTAGCAGCTGAGCCGGGCTGGAAGGCGCGATATCAGTCCTGTACAGGGGTGGCCTGCCAAGGGGGTCGAAAGGGCGCGATGATCAGGACTGAGCTCTTCATCTTAACTCCATGTGTGCTGCGTTCCCCGAAGGCAAAGACGAACCGTCGGCGTAGCTGCCGTCATGGCGGTGGTGGATGTCCCCGAATTCAAGATTTCGTCTGGGCGTTGAGTCGGGCCGTGGCGCTCTGTGTGACATAGTCGATGTCGGAGGGGCCGACGAAACACCGTCCAGCGATGGCACGCCGTCGGAAGATACGCCACCAGGCCTCCCGCAGCCTAAGCTTGGCAGATGCCAATCGGGTTGAAGCCTGCTAGAGCCCGGGATGGCCGGGCCAGCCATTTCCGGGTGGCGTAGCTTTGCGGCAGGATGAATTGTCGGTGATGAAGAAGATGGCACCAGGTGCCAGGGACGGCAGTTTCGATCACGACGAGGAACCGCTGATAGTAGCGGCTACCGCGGGACGGCGAGGTCATGGTGACCGCGGCCCCGTCAGCGATGCGCCCACCTGCTTATGTCCAGGACTACTCTCGCGACCGCGAGAGTAGTCCAGCGGCGCCTTGATCCGGTGCCTGTCTGGCGACCAGCCGGATGCGGGTGACAAGACCTCGCACGGCGCGCCGCCAAAGAGAGTCGACGCAACGTCATGACGTTCCCAACTCTCATCGGTCACGAGCTCCACCTGCCCGCTGCCCCGCTGCCTCCGCGTGCCGATCTTTGGTCAGCGTTCTCCGACGATGCGCTCTTCTCACGCAGCGGGTTCACTTCTGGGTCTCCTTTGTGCGCTGAGGCACCAAGCGCGTTACGGCCACTCCAAGTAGAACGATGGCTGTGCCACCGAGCGATGGTCCGGTAATCTCTTCGCCGAGAGCGGCCCAGCCGAGGAAAATGGCTACCACGGGAAGTAAATAGGTCACAGTCGATGCAAGGACTGGTCCATCATCACGGATGATCTGGTAGTTTAACACGTAAGCGATGCCGGTGCCGAGGACACCCAGCACGAAGATGGCCACAATCACGCTTGCGTGAGGCGTTATCGGTTCGAGTCCGCCGAAAGGCAGTGCGAAGAATGTCAGCCCAGACGCGGCAATGAGCTGGCCTGCGGACAGGACGATCGGCTGCTCATTCTCGCTACTAAGAAACCTGGCCATGTAGACATAGCTTATGGCATAAGATATCGCAGCAGCCAAGCAGATTAGACCTCCCCAACTCGCCAACGCGCCGTCGCTTTCCCAAGGGGAAAAGATCAGCAGCGCTCCGACAAAGCCGATTGCAAGGCCGGTGACTCTGGCCGCTGTTACAGACGTGTCTTGTCGACTAATAAACGCGGCAACTAAAGTCCACAACGGTGTGGTCGCGTTGATGGCGCCCGCAACTGATGACGACACCGTTTGCTCTGCGATGGTGAACAGCAAATACGGTGCCGAGTTGGCGAATAAGGCGGCTACGATGAGGTGCGTCCAGAGCGCTTTCCCGCGAGGAAGACGCAGGCCCTTGCCGTGAAGTATGGCAGCTAGAAAGCCCGCGCCTAGTACGAGGCGTGCCAGTGTGACTTGTGTGGGGGACAAGCCGTAGATCGCTAGTTTGATCCAGAGGAACCCGGAGCCCCACAGCAACGCGAGGACACCTATCCGGAGGGCGGGGCCGACATGGCTGAGCGTCTTCATTCCGCTCGGCCCTCGTGCTGCGGAAGGGACAGGTCGGTCCGCAGGACGAACCTGCTCACCCCGTACGTCCGTCCGTTCGCGGTGAGGGTCGTGCGGAAGGTGCCGATCACCAGCACATCCAGTGGAACGCAGAGGCCTCGGGGGGGCGAGTCATACGGGCGCTGCTTTCTTCTCGCTGGTGGGTCATCGTGTACTCCTTGTCCTCGATAATCCGTGAATGCCAAGCTGGTGAAGATGCCTCCACCTGCAGAAATAGGGTCGCCTTTGGCGGCGGTCCTTGGGATGTACGTCGTGATGTGTTGAATGGGATCACCGTACGCCCAGAACACAGTCTCTCGCCGCAGAACGGACACTAGGCTTGATCCGGTGCGACGGACATCCGATATCACGGGTTCGCCCCCGGGATGTCAATGACGGAACGCATGGGGAGGAGAAGCCGAGTGTTCACTGCTAGTTAACGCCGGAATTCCAGGCCGAGATCGTCGGGCTGTGCCGACGCAATGAGCCCCTTCATCCTCCTTGCCCGGCTCTCCAGAGAAGGACTGATGGCGCATCTACCGACCCGGCTCGGCTGCCAGAGGTCTGGGCCAGGCCCCAGGCCATGGGGTCCATCTTCGCCAGCCACCGGTCCTGGCCTGTGGCAATAGGATAAAAAGGCTCAATCTGATCACGGGTTCTCCCGTGTCGCCGTGGGCATAACTGCCCAGCCGGAGCAGCCACCCCCGAAGGACGCCGCGTGCAAGCACCAGCGCTATCGCCACGGCTGCAAGGACCCGCACGCCTGCGGCAAGCGACTGCATCGGTATCCGTGCCCGAAGAACCGCCCCAAGGCCAAGCGCACCTCCGGCCACAAGCACGTATGCAACAAGGATCTTCGTGAAGCCCAAGGGCCAGAGCAAGCGAATCGCCGTGATCCCGCCCCCGCTGATCCCACTCCACAAGCTCCACCAGAAGGCCAACAGGCCGAGAAGGAAGCAGCGGGGGAGCGGTGGCAGGACTATGACCTCGTCTGGTGCCACCCGGACGGACCCCATCGGCGCCGGCCAGGACTGGGACGGATGGAAAGAACTCCTCCGTCTCGCCGAGGTCGAGAAAGACGCCCGAGTCCGTGACGCCCGCCACACCGCCGCGACGCTCCTCATAAAGCAAGGCGTGGACATCAGCGTCGTTCAGGAAATCCTCGGCCACTCACAACTGACCACGACCGAGCCCTTCACCCACATCACGGCGACACTCTCGACCGAAGCCGCAGCCCGCATGGCAGGGCACTTCGGGGATAACCGCAACTCGAAATGCAACCGGGCGGGCTTCCAGATCGTGGAGATCGGGGAGTCCGCCCAGGTCGTTGAGGTAGGGCGCCCGGGGCTCGAACCCGGAACCTACGGATTAAAGTCACCAGCGATCCGTGTCGAGTGGTGTCGGGATTTCCGTCCCGGAGCGGGGGTGCGTGATACTGCCGGTCTCCCTACGGTCTCCCATCAAGATCGGGAGACCGTGCTGTTCACCTACCGTCGGCCGGCCAGTTCTCGCACGGGCATCGACTCGATCAGGATTGGCCGGACCCCGAACCGCTCAGCCCACCGGCCCGCCGACTCCCGCGCCCATGTGGTCCGATCACCAGCTAAGACAGGGCAGCTTCGGCCGCCGTCCTCACTGCGGAGAATGAGATCGATTTGATCAGTCGATCAGGGAACTCGCACCCTTCACCGTCTAAGGGCCCTCTTGAGCTGCGCGACAACGGCCTCGATATCGGTGAGGTCGTTGTAGGCGTGGGTGGCGATTCGCAGAATGCATTCGCCGTCGGCACCCGGCCCGACCCAGGCACGGATCCCCGCCTGGTCCATCAGCTCCCTGACTTAGGCCACAGGGTCCATCATCGCCAGCCGCGCCTCCTGACGTGCGGAAATAGGATGAAAAGGGCTCAGTGGATTGATGACCATCGCGTTCAACCCCTGGTTTTCCGGGGTGTGGGAGTGGCGTCCAGGATGAGTTTCGGCGCGATCAGCTTCATCAGAGCCATTACATCGGCAGCGTTATCCCGTCCCTTGACCCCATGCACGAGTTCCACGATCACCTCGTCCAGGCCGTGTACCAGGATGGCGGCCGCATGGGGATCGTCACCAGTGCCGACCTGTCCGTAGTAGCCGACCGCGCCGGGGACAATCTCTGGTAGGCGCCGGGCCCCTTGTTTGACCTCGGCCTCAACTTCCTCCTTTGAGCCTGCCGGGGAGAGGGAAACCTGCAGCACCTTTGGCTTGTTCCCTGTCGGTTCGTAGACGTAGCACCCTCCCATGCCGTAGTTCTTCCCATCCAGCCTCTTGCCCACCGTCATATCGAATTTACCGCTGACGATAGGGTCTTGAATTCCTGTCACCAGGCGCACCGCCTGGAGTGGAATATGATCGCAGACGTACGGGGGCGCTGCCACGGACGGAAGAGACGTTCTGTCAACTGGAGGACGCTGGTCTTGTTGACATGCGGCTAGTAGGAATAGCGCGCTGAATATAGCCGCTGGAAAGAATCGCTGGATTATCATTATTCAAACTCCGAATTCCCGTCGTCTAAGCCATCCTCCGCCGACTCGGACATGGGTTTCCATTGCTTTCCCGCGAGACCTTGATAAAGCCATCGGTCGTAGGCGTCAAGCCGCGGCTGGGTAACGTCTTCGTAGCGCGCCATCTCCTCCAGGGGCGTCAGCGACTCCCCGTCGTCCTTGAGGAAGTTCTTTGGCGGCTGGCGAGGATCTTCGCCAGGCTTGAGCCCTTCGAGTGAGCCGTTTTCATCCCGTGCGGTGGGTTGCTGATCACAGCATGATCGCGAGGGCGACGTTCGCCTGATGACACGACGAAACCCCTGGTAGACGGGTTGATCACCACAATCACGTCCACCACCAGGGGCCTCAGATGCAGTTCTACCGCGCTGCCGTCGATTTGTCGCGCCGAACCCTGAACTACGTCGCCAGGCCTCATCCGCCGTCACCGCAAGTTCATCGGATCGACCTGGCGACTGCTCACCCCCGGACAACAGGCCCTGCTTGTCCTGGTCTACCTGCGCGAAGGCGAGACGTTCCCCGAACTCGGAGCCGGGTTCGGGATCTCCACCCGCGACGGCCTGGCGGCATGTGGAGAAGACAGTGACGCCGCTGTCGGCACGCTCGCCCAAACTTGGACAGGCGCCGCGCCGGGCCGAACAGGACGGGCCGCACTACCCGCTGCTGGACGGCACCCTCATCCCGATCGACCGGATCGCCGCCGACCGGCCCTACTTCTCCGGCGAGCAACGCGTACGCGGCATGAACATCCAGGTCATCGCCTCGCAGAACGGGACGATCCTGTGGCCTCCGGCGCGCTGCCGGGCAAGGCCCACGACCTGAGCGCCGCCCGCATCTGGGGCATCCCGCATGGCCCGCATCCCGTACACGGGCAAGAACAAGCCCGAGTCGCAGAAGCAGGCCAACCGCGCCCACGCCAGGCTGCGCGGCCCAGGCGAGCGCGCCAACGCCCAGCTGAAGAGCTGGAAGATCCTCCGGAAGCTACGTTGCAGCCCGTACAAGGCCGGCCACCTGTGCAAGGCCATCGCCGTCCTGCGAAATGACCGAGCCGCACAGAGTGGATTCAATCGGTGCTCGCAACACTTCGTCGTTGGAGGTGTTGGTGCATGGGTCCGGGAAAGAAGCAGCAGGCAGTCCGGTTGTATCGCGGTCAGATCCCCTCGCCAGGACGGCCGACTGTCGCCTGGCGTCAGGACCGTGTCCGGTTCTGGCGAGCGATCGCTCGAGGGGCGAGCTCCTCGACCGGCAGCGCTGGAACACTCGGATCGAGCTGGCGGCCGCGATCTTCGAGTACCTGGAGATCTGGCACAATCGGCAACGACGGCACAGCGGCCTGGGCATGCTCAACCCGATACAGTTCGAGAACGCGTCCACCGTGGCATGACAATCCAGAAACGCGACTCCATCGAACCCAGGGCACATCAAAGTCTCCGCCGACCCCGGGACGATTCCCACTGCGGTGCTCCTACGTCGTACGTGGCGGTAGGTCTGAACGTCCAGCGCTACGCAGGTCGACTTCGTAGGGCCCGTCATTGGTTTGTAGGAGTGTCGAGGGAGAGCCCCGTCAAGGCGGGGCAGACGGTGAGCAGATGAGGCCGGGACTGGATCCTTGTCAGCCGGCGTTAGATGATCCGGACGAGTTCAGGCAAGTCGGCGAGGGCGACGTCGGCCAGGGCCCGGCGAAGTAGAGACCATACGCCCTCGACGGGTTCAACATGAGCGCGATATGGCGGCAACCGGACGACGCGCAGCCGATTGGCGCGCTGGGCGGCGACTCGACAAGCAGGCCGGTCAGGCGCTCATTCAGGTTGTCCCTGCACCAGACCAGCGGCGTGTCGGGGTGCTGGCGGACGGCCACGATAAGGTCCCGGTGGTCCGTCCAAGACGACGGCTTGGGGCTCGCTCTCGCGCCCGCGGTGGTCCTGGAGCCGGTAGAGCGGGTGCGGTCGCTCGCGGTCTCGGTAGGCCACGGGACCGGCCATTTCGCCCCTTCACGAGCCCCTGCCATGTACTGTCACCACCGGCCTGTCCTCGACCGGCACCCAGGGGCGTCCCTTCGGCGGCCTCGGCCCTTGCCCGGCCTCGTGCTCGAACACACGTAGGCGCCCGAGTCCGCCGCGGTGCTTTCATGCCCGGCCTCACCTCACCTGCTCTCTCCAGGTGGTGATGGCCTCTTCGTCCGCTCCAGGACGCGCCGCGCCGGGACGGGACTGACCATCCGTGGAGATCCAGCGGCTTGCCCATGTCCGCGAGGGCGCAGCTGATGTGCCCCAGCCAGCCGATCAGTGCCTTGACCCGTCCCAGGGTCCAGCATCGGATCTCGCCGCATCCCGAGGCCGGGGGCCGCGCCGCGACTCGGCCTCCAGCCGCTCCCACTGCTGGGCCGGCAGCTACTCTTTCGACACCAGCCCCTGGGACAGCAGTGCTCGATTGAGCCGTTTCAAGCCCCGTAACCCGCTCTCCTAAGCAGGATTGATATTTAGAGGTGTCGGACAAAGCGGAGTTGCCGGGTGTTGGCTCCGTAGACTTCTGCCTGGCGGGCTTCGCCGGTTGATATCCAGCCATCGCGGTCCTTGAAGCTGCGGGACGGCTCATTGCCTTCGAGGACCCAGAGCTCCGCTCGGTCGTGGCCGAGGGGACGTAGGGCGGTTCGGCAGGCGATCATGAGGACAGTGCCGATGCCTTTTCCGTGGGGGCCGGGGTCTGCATGAATGGCGTACAGTTCGCTGGCGCTGACGTAAGCGAACCCGACCAGCTCGCCTCCTGCTCCGTCGGCCAGCAGGAGCCGGTGGGTGCTGGTCTCTCCGGCGTACCGTGCCGCCCATCTCGGTCTGGGTTGCGGGGTGGATCGCATCGAGGAGCTCATCGGTGATACTTCCGCGGTACGTGTGCTGGCGGCTACAGACGTGCAGCGCGCCGACGTCAGGGAGGACAGATGCGCCTCCATCGCGGATGATCATGGTGGGGGCCCATCGAAATAGATGACCCTGTCGGGCGCCTTTGGCCCGTCACCTGGGCCTGTGGTGGCGGTGCCTGGAGTGCCCAGCGGTCAGAATGGCCGCTGCGCGACGTTCATCAAGGTGGAGAGCGAGTCCCGGTCGGGCGTGGTGTCATCACTTTCGGGTGCCAGTGTTCGCCAGGACATGGTGGCGATCTCCCGGACGAGGGAGTTGACGGCCCCAGCGAGAGCTGGTCGCCGGAAGCGGATTGTCCGAATGGTGACCGACGGCATGGCGAGCTTGTTGACGGTCTCCTCCAGGCCGGGGATGGGCGGAGACCATGACGCTGGAGGAGCAGGGGCGAGTTGGTGGAGCTGACAGTGACGCCACTGGGCGGTGGCCATCAGGCGAGAGCGGCGGTGATGATGCCGCGCGTGCGGCCGGTGACGATCTTGCTCGAGGGGTAGCCGTGGCTGTCAACCGGGACGTGGAGGAAGTTTTAGCACCTTGGGTGTCGATGATGCGGGTCGGATCGGGATCGAGTCCTTGGCTAGACGGCTGGGCGAGGATGCCGTCGCGTTGCCTGTGTGTTGATCCCCGGGACGAGTAGTGATGAGGGAGCCGTAGACGCTCCGGGGCGAGCGTTCGGGCGGTAGGTAGCGTCGGCGATGCCGACGCGGTCAACGCCGATGATGGCCTTCGGGGTCGCGCAAACCTGCTCGCGCGGGGACGCCCAATGGGTGCAGGCTCTGTGCGCGGTGTTCGGCGCGCAGGCCCTCGGGAAGTGCTCGATGAGCTCCCGCCGGGCGCGCTGGACAAGTCGACAACGTCCGTCGCTGCTCGGCCACCTTTCTGCGGCATCGCGTCCCTCGTCCCATGCCGAGCTTCTCTCGCGCTGTCCGCTACCGATGGTGACACACTCGGGCGTTTGGGAGGAGGCGGTCTTGGGCGGGTTAGCCTCTCCGGGGCCCTCCGGCGGCCGCCGTCGAATCCACATCCCCCCCTCGCCAGTGACGGGTTGCGGTGACTCGAGGGACCGGAAGGTGAAGGCGACCCGCTACTTGGGATAGCGAAGCTGACGGTGAACAGCTTGCCCGCTCGTGACGAGCCCACTCAGCGCGCTCACGCTGACTCGTATCCCCATCCTCACCTCCCCGACCCCCCACCGGGGACGGGATCGTCACGTACGTGGATCAAAGCGAGATCGGCCCCGCCTATCGGCCGTCCTTCTTGGCCCGAGCAGCGAGGACCGGGATCGCGGCGATCCTCTCAGCGGGCATGCTGGACCAGATCAGTCCGCTGGGGCGCCGAGATCGCGGGCAGGCGATGATCTCCTTCTCAGTGACGATGAGGTCAACCCGAAAATCGTGGTCGGTCTCGGGAAGCGGTCCGGTGAGCACCTGAAGCGAGTGCACAGTCGTGACGATGACGGTGTCAGGGGTGACCAAGCCATCTTCGATCAGGAGAGCCACTTCGATATCGGAGTAGCCGGCACCCTTGCCGAGGCGTACGCCCTGCCGGTTGACCGCGACGGTCCCACAGACAACAAGATCAATCGAGCGCATGCGCTCTGTGCCCACCCGAGGACTCCTCGCTGCGGCGACGTCGCTGGATGCGACTTGGTCGGGAGCGAGCGTCGAGTGAGCGGGGTCGATGAGGTAGAACGGCTCGACGGTGGCGATCTTCGGGACTGCCATGTAAAGGATCTTGCCCGCGGCCAGCGCGCGGGCACGAACAGGTAACTGAGCCGCGTCGGGATTGGCCATCACAGCATGCGCTCGCTCCCACGCGCCTGTCGTGGCGAGCAGTTCTGCCGCCTTGTTGGCGCCGACGAAAGAGGGGATGTGACCGCGCGCGTCCGAGGCGGATATCTCCGCGTCGATCAGAGCCGACCAGATGCGTTCTCGGACGGCGTTCTTGTCATCGTCCAGACCCATACCGCTATCTCATCACAGCGTCATCACCGCGCGCTGCCACGGACGCTCTGTGCTGGTCATGCTGGCGCCACTGCCACCAGGCCACGGCTCGGCACTGCCACTACCAGCGCAGATCCGCACCGTGATTGATCGCGAAGTGTCACGGGAATTAAGGTGAGCTGGGCGTGTGCCGCCCCATGGGTCTCCTTCGCACCGCAGAAGGCTCTCGTGACCGCCGACGCGGCAGTGGAATGGCCATCCCTTGAGAACGTGGAGACGGGTTCCGCGCCACAGCGATCCTTCGCAGGGCCCACGAGCCTTGCCTCTTCCCGATCATGTACCGTTCGAAGGTGATGGGCAGCTGGCCGCCGTCGGCGCTGTGTCGCCCGGTGGTGCGCGGAAGCCAGTAATCTAAGTGGTGATTTTCAGGCGGGCCTCGGCGCAGGCGCGGAACCGGGTGATGTACATCCACTCGGCCTTGAGCGTGCCCTCGCACGCCTCAGCAGCAGCCATGGGCGGCCTTTCCGCTGGGCAACCCTCTGGCCCCAAGGCGAGCACAAGAGGCGGCGTGGGGCTCTGGTCGAGCGCATGCCGCGCATGCGTCCGGCCCAAGAATTGAGGCGGGCTGCGCTGGAGGGAGAAGGATCTGCCCCACCGGCCTGAGGGGCGGCCGGTGCTGACCGCTGAGGAGTAGCGGCGAGAGGCTCATGGCGCAGGTAAAGCCAGGTCGCGCGGATGCTGATCACGTGGGGCTTCTCCAATTGGTCATCACGCTTTGGAGGTACAGGCGCTGTATCTGCTTCCGAGCGTGAAACTGGAGAGTTCCGCACGTCGAACGAGGGAAGGGCGACGTGGCCTCGTCCTCGTCTCATCGCGCTTGATCCGTCCCCTGCACGAGCGATGCGGTGGCCTCCGCCAGATCACGACTGCGGGGCCACCGTATCGTGGGCCTCAACCCGGCGTCAGCGGAGGCGGACAGGGGACCAGCCCGCCCCGAAAACGGTGTGAGATCCGCGATGGAGTGAACGACTCACGTTCGACGCCTCGCATGGAGCCGCAGACGTTCGTCTGAGCGGGGCCCGGCAGCGCAGGAGGAGGATGCGATCAGTGAAAACGCGCACCCTCCGGTCCTGGTCGTGGAGCGCTTAGTGAGCTTCCTCGTACTTCTCCACAACGGTGGAGGCGATTCGGCCTCGCTCGCTGACGGGGAGGCCCCGCGACTTGGCCCACTGCCGGATCTCGGCGGACTTCTCACGGGTGAGAGTACGGCTACCGCCGCCGGCTACACCACGGCCGCGGATCTGGCGCTCGCCCCGCACCGCCCGCGCCTTGGTGATGAAGGGTGCCAGGGCCTTCTCCAACTTGTCCCGGTTGGGCCCGGAGAGATCGATCTCGTAATTCCTCCCGTCGAGAGCGAATCTCGTGGTGCGCTCGGCGGGACCGCCATCGATGTCGTCTAGCAACATCTCTTGAATCCGCTTGGCCATGCTGGGCTCCAATTCATCGTCAACGAGTTGTCGGTACTGTAGCGCTGCCTGGAAGGTGGTCAAGTCAACTTGGGTTTTACAGTAAATTTTCTGTTCCCACTGGGGACGGACAGCCCTCCGTGAGCAGCGGCCCGTCATGCTGGCAGCGATCGGCCTGGTATATGCCCCGGTCGCGGGATGATAATCAGGAGAGGGGCCAGTCGCGGGATCGATGACGACGATGTTGACCAGCTCACCGTCTCCGAAACCGAAAGACCCTCCGTGACACCAGCGCCGGGCGAGATTTGCAACTGGATGCAATAGTACTCCACTTAGCTGAGAGAATCCCGTAAGGAGGTCACCGCACTTACCCGAGCCACTCGCCTTCATCACGCTTGGCTGCGGTATGGCCTCTACCTTGAGCGGCTGCGGCCTCGACCTGACTCGGGACTGGGGTTCGACTGCGGGCGCCCGTGCCGGACGACCTTGCCCACAGACTCGGACGCGATGGGTACCCTTCAACTCCGCTCACGACTTGTGAGGATAATTGGCCAGCATGAGCGATTCCTCGACAGGTACGGCATCATTCACAAGACCGGTTCAGACGAATTGGTAGGTGCGGCCACACCCCTGCCACTGCTCAAGCGGTAGCGCTTCACCAGGCCGCGCTCCTGGGCGGCAGCACCGACGTGGTTACATATGTCGTCGACTTCGATGTTCTGCTGCAACTTGCCACTTCTCGCACCCGCGTCCCCGCCCGCTTCGGCGGCCCGCCCCGCCGTGGAGACCGTCTGAACCGGCTCTCGACGCGGCCGGGGCCCATCTGCCAGCATGTGCCGGATCATCCCCCCGGGCCGCGGCCACCTGGCGTCGCCGTGCC